>NZ_MUMF01000375.1 GCF_002155905.1 Streptomyces tricolor
GCCCTTGCGTCTTCCCCGGCGCGCCGGGGAAGGGGCGCTCGGCGCGCCGGGGAAGACGCAAGGGCCGCTGCCCCCGAGCGGCTGCGGCCCTGTGCGCGTGAGAGGCACGGAGTGCGCTCAGAGCACCCGCACCGCGCCCGTAGCCGGGTAACCGGAGAGGTCCTGGATGACAACGCCCTTGGAGGGGTTGGCCGCGTCCAGGTACTGGCCGTTCCCGATGTAGACGCCGACGTGGTACGCGGAGCCCTTGGCGCCCCAGTACAGGATGTCGCCGACCTGCAGGTTGGACAGGGAGACCTCGGTGCCGACGGTCGACTGGTCCTGCGAGACACGCGGGAGGTCCACACCGACCTGCCGGAAGGCGGCCTGGACGAGGCTGGAGCAGTCCCACGCGTTGGGGCCGGTGGCGCCCATGACGTACGCGTCGCCCACCTGCGCCTTGAGGAAGGAGATGACGGTCGCCACGCTGCCGCCGGCGGGCGCGGAGGCCGTCGTGGAGGTGGAGGCGGACGTGGAGGCGGACGCCGAGAGCGTGGTCCGCTCCGCGTTGCGCGAGGCACGCTCGGCGGCCTCCTTGCGGGCGGCCTCCTCGGCCTTCTTCTTCTCCGCCGCCGCCTTCTTCTTGGCTTCGGCGAGGTCCGCCTTCGCCTCCTTGGCGGCCTTGGCGGCTGCCGCGTCACGCTCGGCCTGCAGCTGGTAGTTCGCGGCGGCCTGCTCGGTGGCGTCCGCGGTCTGGGCCGCCTGAGCGGCCAGATCGGCCGTCAGGGTGGGCAGTTCGAGGGTCTGCGTCACCGGCTCGGCAGCGTTCGCCGACCCGGACGCCCCGGCGACTGCCAGGGTGCTGAGGACGCCACCGGCAACTCCGGCCCGCACGGCGAGGGTCGACGCGCTGCGGCGGGGCTTCCGGTGGCTGCGTATGTGAGCGGTGTGGGACATGGGAACAACCGGTACCAGGGGCTCCTTCATATCTTCAAGAAACGTGTCCTGCGCCACAGTTGCTCAATCGAGACCCGAAATGGCCCGCGCGTCACTCTTTATTGACGCCGTAACGGACATTGCGGACGCCCGCGATCAAGCCCTTGATCACGGTCTTTGATCATTACGTCCGAATTGCCCCACGCCTACCACTGGTTGCGGTCGTTGGCCAAGCCCGGTTCTCAGAGGTCTCTCATGAATGTGGCGGAGGTCACGGAACGGCCGCCCGATCCACGACGTCCCGCGTGCGCGGCGGCTCGTGAACGCGTGCACGTGCCCCGGAGCCCGTCCACACCCCGCTCCGCTCTCCCCCCGATGTGTGAACGCGCCCCACTATCAGGGCGTCGCGTCCAGCGCGAATTTGCATGCAGTGGAAGTCTCTTGATATGGAGACGCCCCCTCTGGCCTGCGATGACGAGCGAGATTGTCACTTATGGTGATCAACTGAACGCTTCACGTATGAAGATCACTCATCATCCGACTTCATGATCCTTCGTCAGGTGGTGGAGATCACAAAGCTTGTGCAATACCCCGTGTCGCAGATCACAGAGCGGCGGGCATAAGATGCGAGGCAGTTGGGCTTGTGACCTGCTTCACATGTTCTCGATCTTCGCTTGGGACCAGCGGGGTTCGAGGGGCTCGTGAGGCAGGTGTGAGCCCAGTGCAACCGCCAGCAGTCAGTGCCGACTGAGAGGAGCGAGGAGCGGTGAACGCGTATGCGCCCATCCTCGTACTGGGAGCCCTCGGGGCAGGCTTTGCGATCTTCTCCGTGGTCATGGCCACGCTGATCGGTCCGAAGCGGTACAACCGCGCGAAGCTCGAAGCCTATGAGTGCGGCATCGAGCCGACCCCCACGCCGGCCGGCGGCGGGCGCTTCCCCATCAAGTACTACCTGACGGCGATGCTCTTCATCGTCTTCGACATCGAGATCGTCTTCCTCTACCCCTGGGCCGTCACCTTCGACGCCCTGGGGATTTTCGGGCTCGTGGAGATGCTGCTCTTCGTGCTCACCGTCTTCGTCGCGTACGCGTACGTATGGCGGCGCGGCGGCCTGGAATGGGACTGAGGGGCCTTTAACGACATGGGACTCGAAGAAAAGCTGCCGAGCGGCTTCCTGCTGACCACCGTCGAGCAGGCCGCGGGCTGGGTGCGCAAGGCGTCCGTCTTCCCGGCCACCTTCGGCCTCGCCTGCTGCGCCATCGAGATGATGACCACCGGCGCCGGCCGTTACGACCTGGCCCGCTTCGGCATGGAGGTCTTCCGCGGCTCGCCGCGCCAGGCGGACCTGATGATCGTCGCCGGCCGGGTCAGCCAGAAGATGGCGCCCGTCCTGAGGCAGGTCTACGACCAGATGCCCAACCCCAAGTGGGTGATCTCCATGGGTGTCTGCGCCTCCTCCGGCGGCATGTTCAACAACTACGCGATCGTCCAGGGCGTCGACCACATCGTGCCGGTCGACATCTACCTGCCCGGCTGCCCGCCCCGCCCCGAGATGCTGATGGACGCGATCCTCAAGCTCCACCAGAAGATCCAGTCCTCCAAGCTCGGCGTGAACGCCGAGGAAGCGGCCCGCGAGGCGGAGGAGGCGGCGCTCAAGGCCCTGCCCACGATCGAGATGAAGGGGCTGCTGCGGTGAGCGACGCGAACGGCACCCACGGCACAGGCGGGGCGAACGGGTCCGCGAACGGGGTGAACCCCGAGAAGGACCTCTCCGCCTCCAACCTCCCCGGCCAGCGCGGCCAGGGCGGCGAGGAGATCCGCGTCCAGCGCGGCATGTTCGGCGCGAACAACGGCGGCGACACCTCCGGCTACGGCGGCCTGGTCCGCTCGGTCCGACTCCCGGGACCGGCGACCCGCCCCTACGGCGGCTGGTTCGACGAGGTCGCCGACGAACTGGAAGGCGCCCTGGAGGAACAGGGCCTCCTCCCCGAGAACGCCATCGAGAAGACGGTCGTCGACCGCGGCGAGCTGACCTTCCACATCGAACGCGAGCACCTGGTCCGCGTCGCCCGCACCCTGCGCGACGACCCGGCCCTGCGCTTCGAGCTGTGCACCGGCGTCAGCGGCGTCCACTACCCGAACGACACGGGCCGCGAGCTGCACGCCGTCTACCACCTGCGCTCGATCACCCACAACCGGCTGATCCGCCTCGAAGTCAGCGCCCCCGACAGCGACCCCCGCGTCCCCTCGCTGGTCTCCGTCTATCCGACCAACGACTGGCACGAACGCGAGACGTACGACTTCTTCGGGATCGTCTTCGACGGTCACCCGGCCCTGACGCGGATCATGATGCCGGACGACTGGCAGGGCCACCCGCAGCGCAAGGACTACCCCCTCGGCGGCATCCCCGTCGAGTACAAGGGCGCCCAGATCCCGGCTCCGGACCAGCGGAGGTCGTACTCGTGAGCAGCACCCAGTCAGCAGCCGCCCGGGAAACCACCGAGGGCACCGTCTACACGGTCACCGGTGGCGACTGGGACGAGGTCGTCCAGTCCGCGGCCCGCGCCGACGACGAACGCATCGTCGTCAACATGGGTCCTCAGCATCCGTCCACCCATGGAGTGCTCCGGCTGATCCTGGAGATCGAGGGCGAGACGGTCACCGAGGCCCGCTGCGGCATCGGCTACCTCCACACCGGCATCGAGAAGAACCTCGAGTACCGCACGTGGACGCAGGGCACCACCTTCGTCACGCGCATGGACTACCTGACGTCCTTCTTCAACGAGACCGCCTACTGCCTCGCCGTCGAGAAACTGCTCGGCATCGAGGACCAGATCACCGAGCGGGCCAAGATCATCCGGGTGCTCCTGATGGAGCTGAACCGGATGTCCTCCCACCTGGTCTGCATCGCCACCGGCGGCATGGAGCTGGGCGCCACCACGATCATGATCTACGGATTCCGTGATCGTGAAATGATTCTCGACCTCTACGAGCTGATCACGGGCCTGCGCATGAACCACGCGTACATCCGGCCCGGCGGACTCGCCCAGGACCTGCCGCCCGGCGCGGTGGACCAGATCCGCGAGTTCGTGAAGAAGATGAAGAAGAACCTCCCGGAGTACGACAAGCTCGCCACCGGGAACCCCATCTTCAAGGCCCGCATGCAGGACATCGGCTACCTCGACCTGGCCGGCTGCATGGCCCTCGGCGCCACCGGCCCGATCCTGCGCTCCACCGGCCTCCCGCACGACCTGCGCAAGACGCAGCCGTACTGCGACTACGAGACGTACGACTTCGACGTCCCGACCGCCGACTCCTGCGACGCCTACGGCCGCTTCCTCATCCGCCTGGAGGAGATGCGCCAGTCGCTCAGGATCGTCGAGCAGTGCCTGGACCGGCTCCAGCCCGGCCCGGTCATGGTCGCCGACAAGAAGATCGCCTGGCCCGCCCAGCTCGCCCTGGGACCGGACGGACTCGGCAACTCCCTCGACCACATCAAGAAGATCATGGGCACCTCCATGGAAGCCCTGATCCACCACTTCAAGCTGGTCACCGAGGGCTTCCGGGTCCCGCCGGGACAGGCGTACGCGGCCGTCGAATCGCCCAAGGGCGAACTGGGGGTGCATGCCGTCTCCGACGGCGGCACCCGCCCCTACCGGGTCCACTTCCGCGACCCGTCCTTCACCAACCTGCAAGCCATGGCGGCGATGTGCGAGGGCGGCCAGGTCGCCGACGTCATCGTCGCCGTCGCGTCCATCGACCCCGTGATGGGAGGCGTCGACCGGTGACCACCTCATCCTCGGAGCGGGGCGTCAGCCTGGGCATGCCCGAACTGCCCGCACCCGCCTACCCGGACGACGTCCGGGCCCGGCTGGAGGCGGACGCGCGCGAGATCATCGCGCGCTACCCGGACTCCCGGTCCGCCCTGCTGCCGCTGCTCCACCTCGTCCAGTCGGAGGAGGGCCATGTCACGCGCACCGGAATGCGGTTCTGCGCGGACATGCTGGGCCTGACCACGGCCGAGGTCACCGCCGTCGCCACCTTCTACACCATGTACCGGCGCCGGCCCTCCGGCGACTACCAGGTGGGCGTGTGCACCAACACGCTGTGCGCGGTCATGGGCGGCGACGCGATCTTCGAGACCCTCCAGGAACACCTGGGCCTCGGCAACGGCGAGACCACCGACGACGGCAAGGTCACCCTGGAGCACATCGAGTGCAACGCGGCATGCGACTTCGCGCCGGTCGTGATGGTCAACTGGGAGTTCTTCGACAACCAGACCCCGGCGAGCGCCAAGCGCCTGGTCGACGACCTGCGCGCGGGGCGGCCCGTACAGCCCACGCGCGGGGCGCGGCTGTGCACGTTCAAGGAGACCGCGCGGATTCTGGCCGGCTTCCCCGACGAGCGGCCCGGGGCCGTCGAGGAGGGCGGCAGTGCGGGACCCGCGTCGCTGGTGGGCCTTCGCCTGGCAAAGGGAGAGACCGCACCCGCGCGCGTGGTCCATCCGCGCGGAGGTCCGCATGAGGAACCGCAGGACAGGGTGCACGAGCCGTCGCCGGCCGAACACCTCAGTTCCCATGACGCGCCGCAGGACACATCGGCCTCCGACCCCGCCCACCCGGCAGGGCCTACCGCCGAGGAGGGGGAGTGATGACCGTGGTACCCGAGGTCAAGGACCCGAGCCCCGAGAAGCTGCTCGCACCCGTGCTGTCGGCCTTCTGGGACGAGGACCGGTCCTGGACCCTGGACGTCTACCGGAGGCACGAGGGGTACGAGGGGCTCCGCAAGGCCCTCGCCATGTCGCCGGACGACCTGATCGCGTACGTCAAGGACTCCGGGCTGCGAGGCCGCGGCGGCGCGGGATTCCCGACCGGAATGAAGTGGCAGTTCATTCCACAGGGCGATGGGAAACCGCACTATCTAGTTGTCAACGCCGACGAGTCGGAGCCGGGCACCTGCAAGGACATCCCGCTCCTCTTCGCGAACCCGCACAGCCTCATCGAGGGCATTGTGATCGCGTGCTATGCCATCAGGTCGTCGCATGCCTTCATCTATCTGCGTGGTGAGGTCGTCCCCGTTCTGCGGCGGCTGCACGAGGCCGTGCGCGAGGCCTACGCGGCGGGCTACCTCGGCGAGAACATCCTGGGCAGCGGGCTCGACCTCCAGCTCACCGTGCACGCGGGCGCCGGCGCGTACATCTGCGGTGAGGAGACCGCACTGCTCGACTCGCTCGAAGGCCGCCGTGGTCAACCGCGGCTCCGTCCCCCCTTCCCTGCGGTGGAAGGCCTCTACGCCTGTCCGACTGTTGTGAACAACGTCGAGTCGATCGCGTCGGTTCCCGCCATCCTGAAAAACGGCAAGGACTGGTTCAGGTCGATGGGCAGCGAGAAGTCCCCGGGCTTCACGCTCTACTCGCTCAGCGGCCACGTCGCGAGCCCCGGCCAGTACGAGGCCCCGCTCGGCATCACGCTGCGCCAGCTCCTCGACATGAGCGGCGGGATGCGGCCGGGCCACCGCCTGAAGTTCTGGACCCCGGGCGGCTCCTCGACGCCGATGTTCACCGACGAGCACCTCGACGTCCCCCTCGACTACGAGGGCGTCGGCGCCGCCGGCTCCATGCTCGGCACCAAGGCCCTGCAGTGCTTCGACGAGACGACCTGCGTGGTGCGGGCCGTGACCCGCTGGACCGAGTTCTACGCCCACGAGTCCTGCGGCAAGTGCACGCCCTGCCGCGAAGGGACGTACTGGCTGGTGCAGTTGCTGCGCGACATCGAGGCCGGCAAGGGCGTCATGTCCGACCTCGACAAGCTCGCCGACATCGCCGACAACATCAACGGCAAGTCCTTCTGCGCCCTCGGTGACGGCGCCGCATCCCCGATCTTCTCCTCGCTGAAGTACTTCCGCGAGGAGTACGAGCAGCACATCACGGGCCGGGGCTGCCCCTTCGACCCGGCCAAGTCGACGGCCTGGGCGGACCGCCCGGAGGTGAACGCATGACCGTGACCACGAGCGCCCCCACCGGAGGGGGACAGGCGGCGGTCCCGCCGGAGGACCTCGTCACGCTGACGATCGACGGCGTCGAGATCAGCGTGCCCAAGGGCACCCTGGTCATCCGGGCCGCCGAGCAGCTCGGCATCGAGATCCCGCGGTTCTGCGACCACCCCCTCCTGGACCCGGCCGGCGCCTGCCGCCAGTGCATCGTCGAGGTCGAGGGCCAGCGCAAGCCGATGGCGTCCTGCACGATCACGTGCACGGACGGCATGGTCGTCAAGACCCAGCTCACCTCCCCGGTCGCCGAGAAGGCCCAGCACGGCGTGATGGAGCTGCTGCTCATCAACCACCCGCTGGACTGCCCGGTCTGCGACAAGGGCGGCGAGTGCCCGCTGCAGAACCAGGCGATGTCGCACGGCAACGCCGAGTCCCGCTTCGACGGCAGGAAGCGGACCTACGAGAAGCCCGTACCGATCTCCACCCAGGTGCTGCTCGACCGCGAGCGGTGCGTGCTGTGCGCCCGCTGCACCCGCTTCTCCAACCAGATCGCGGGCGACCCGATGATCGAACTGGTCGAGCGGGGCGCGCTCCAGCAGGTCGGCACCGGTGAGGGCGACCCGTTCGAGTCGTACTTCTCCGGCAACACCATCCAGATCTGCCCGGTCGGCGCGCTCACCTCCGCCGCCTACCGGTTCCGCTCCCGCCCCTTCGACCTGGTCTCCTCGCCGTCGGTCTGCGAGCACTGCGCCGGCGGCTGCGCCACCCGCACCGACCACCGGCGCGGCAAGGTCATGCGGCGGCTCGCCGCCAACGACCCCGAGGTCAACGAGGAGTGGATCTGCGACAAGGGACGCTTCGCGTTCCGGTACGCGCAGCAGAAGGACCGCCTCGACACCCCGCTCGTACGCAACGCCGACGGTGTGCTGGAGCCCGCCTCCTGGCCGGAGGCGCTGGAGGCGGCGGCGCGGGGCCTGACCGCGGCCCGCTCCCGGGCCGGCGTCCTCATCGGCGGCCGGCTGACCGTCGAGGACGCCTACGCCTACAGCAAGTTCGCGCGCGTGGCGCTCGACACCAACGACATCGACTTCCGCGCGCGCGTGCACAGCGGCGAGGAGGCCGACTTCCTGGCCGCCCGGGTCGCCGGCCGCGGCCGGGACCTCGACGGCACGGGCGTCACCTACACCTCCCTGGAGAAGGCGCCCGCCGTCCTGCTGGTCGGCTTCGAGTCGGAGGAGGAGGCACCCGGCGTCTTCCTGCGGCTGCGCAAGGCCTGGCGCAAGCGCAAGCAGCAGGTGTTCGCCCTGGCCACGCACGCCACCCGGGGCCTGGAGAAGGCAGGCGGCACGCTGCTGCCGGCCGCCCCGGGCACCGAGACGGAGTGGCTGGACGCGCTCGCGAGCGGCGTCGGCCTGGAGGATCCCGGCACACGTGCCGCCGAGGCCCTGCGCACCGAGGGCGCCGTCATCGTCGTGGGCGAGCGGCTGGCCGCCGTCCCGGGCGGCCTCACCGCCGCCCTGCGCGCCGCCACCGCCACCGGCGCCCGGCTGGTGTGGATCCCGCGCAGGGCCGGTGAGCGCGGCGCCGTCGAGGTGGGCGCGCTGCCCTCGCTGCTGCCGGGAGGCCGCCCGGCGACCGACCCGCGCGCGCGGGAGGAGGTCGCCGCCGTCTGGGGCCTCGCCGAACTCCCGTCGGGCTTCGGCCGCGACACGCACCAGATCGTCGAGGCCGCCGCGGGCGGCGAACTCGGCGCGCTGCTGGTCGCCGGCGTGGAGGTCGCCGACCTGCCCGACCCGGCACGCGCGCGTGAGGCGCTGGACCGTGTCGGCTTCCTGGTCTCGCTGGAGCTGCGGCCCAGCGAGGTCACCGAGCGCGCCGACGTCGTCCTGCCGGTCGCCGCGGTCGCCGAGAAGGCGGGCACCTTCCTCAACTGGGAGGGCCGCGTGCGCTTCTTCGAGGCCGCGCTCAAGCCCGACCAGATGACCCGCCGGCTCGCGCCGACCGACGCGCGCGTGCTGCACATGCTCGCCGACGCCATGGACGTCCACCTGGGCCTGCCGGACCTGCGCACCACGCGCGCGGAGATCGACCGGCTCGGCTCCTGGGACGGCCCCCGCGCCACCGAACCCATGGAGAGCGCGGGCCCGCTGCCCCGCCCGGCCGCGGGCGAGGCCGTGCTCGCGGGCCACCGGCTGCTGCTCGACCTGGGCGTCCTCCAGGAGGGCGACGAGGCGCTCGCCGGCACCCGGCACGCCGCACGCGCGCGCGTGTCCGCCGCGACGGCCGCCGAGGCGGGCGTCGCCGACCGCGCCGCCCTGGCCGTCACCGGCCCGGCCGGCACGGTCGAACTTCCCCTCCAGATCACCGAGATGCCCGACCGGGTGGTCTGGCTCCCGCTGAACTCCGTCGGCGCCGGCGTCGCCTCCGACACCGGAGCACGGCCCGGCTCCCTCGTCCGCATCGGCCCGGCGGCAGTCGCCGACACGGCCCCCAAGGAGGTGGAGGCATGAGCCCGTACCTCGCCGCTGAAGACCTCTCGATGTTCGGCCGCGACCCCTGGTGGCTGGTCGTCGTCAAGGCGGTGTTCTGCTTCGCCTTCCTCATGGTGACCGTGCTGTTCTCCATCGTCTGGGAACGCAAGGTCGTCGCCTGGATGCAGCTGCGCATCGGTCCCAACCGGCACGGCCCCTGGGGCATGCTCCAGTCGCTCGCCGACGGCGTGAAACTGATGCTCAAGGAAGACATCATCGTCAAACGCGCGGACAAGGTGGTCTACGTCCTCGCGCCGATCGTCGCGGCCATCCCGGCCTTCATGGCGATCGCGGTGATCCCCTTCGGCCCGGCCGGCAACGAGATCTCGATCTTCGGCCACCGCACCACGATGCAGCTCACCGACCTGCCGATCGCGATGCTCTACATCCTCGCGGTCGCCTCCGTCGGCATCTACGGCATCGTGCTGGCGGGCTGGAGTTCCGGTTCCACCTACCCGCTGCTGGGCGGCCTGCGCTCCTGCGCGCAGATGATCTCGTACGAGATCGCCATGGGCGCCGCGTTCGCCTCCGTGTTCCTGTACTCGGGGTCGATGTCGACGTCCACGATCGTGGAGCAGCAGCACGACCGCTGGTACATCCTGCTGCTGCCGGTCTCCTTCATCCTCTACATCGTCACGATGGTCGGCGAGACCAACCGCGCGCCCTTCGACATGCCGGAGTCCGAGGGCGACCTGGTCGGCGGCTTCAACACCGAGTACTCCTCGATCAAGTTCGCGATGTTCATGCTCGCCGAGTACGTGAACATGGTGACGGTCTCGGCCGTCTCGACCACCCTGTTCCTCGGCGGCTGGCGCGCCCCCTGGCCGGTCAGCGGCTTCTGGGAGGGCGCGAACCACGGCTGGTGGCCGCTGCTCTGGTTCGTCCTCAAGGTGCAGCTGCTGCTGTTCTTCTTCATCTGGCTGCGCGGCACGCTCCCGCGGGTCCGCTACGACCAGCTGATGAAGCTCGGCTGGAAGGTCCTCATCCCGGTCTCCGTGACCTGGCTGATGCTGGTCGCGACCGTCCGCGCCCTGCGCAACGAGAACTACGACTTCGCCGACATCGCCCTCTACGTCGGCGGCGGTGTCCTCGCCCTGCTGCTGATCTCCTTCGTCGCCGACATGTTCCGCGAGAAGGCGCGGCCGGCCGAAGAGCCCGCCGACCGGCGGCCGGCCTTCGACCCGACGGCGGGCGGATTCCCCGTACCGCCGCTGCCCGGACAGGAGCTGCCGCCGGTGCCCCGGCGCCGCCCCCGCCGGGAGCGGGAGCTGATTGTCAGTGGTGGGTCGGACACTGTCAGTGACGGAACTTCGGAGGGAAAGGAGGCGTCCGATGGCTGAGGAGCCTCAGGAGACCGGGCGGACCGAGCCCGGCTTCCAGAACCCGGTGGCCGGCTTCGGCGTGACCTTCAAGGCCATGTTCAAGAAGCGGCTGACCGAGCAGTACCCGGAGCAGAAGAAGACCACGGCTCCGCGGTTCCACGGACGGCACCAGCTCAACCGCCATCCGGACGGCCTGGAGAAGTGCGTCGGCTGCGAGCTGTGCGCCTGGGCCTGCCCCGCCGACGCCATCTACGTGGAGGGCGCCGACAACACCGACGAGGAACGCTACTCGCCGGGCGAGCGGTACGGCCGCGTCTACCAGATCAACTACGCCCGCTGCATCCTGTGCGGGCTGTGCATCGAGGCGTGCCCCACGCGCGCGCTGACGATGACGAACGAGTTCGAACTGGCCGACTCCAGCCGCGCCAACCTCATCTACACCAAGGAGCAGCTGCTCGCCGGCCTCGAAGAGGGCATGGTCGACACGCCGCACGCGATCTTCCCGGGGACGGACGAACAGGACTACTACCGCGGCCTGGTGACGCAGGCCGCGCCCGGCACCGTCCGCCAGGTCGCCGTCTCCAAGGGAGAGGTCCCGCAGGAGGCCGCGTCCACGTTCGGCGAGGACGAGCCGGCCTCCGAGAAGGTGATCGGTCGATGAGCGCACAGCACCTCGCCGCCTACACCACCTCCACCGGGGAGGCCTTCCAGTTCTGGGTCCTCGGCACGATCGCGGTGATCGGCGCCCTGTGCACCGTCTTCATGAAGAAGGCCGTGCACAGCGCGCTCTGCCTCGCCGGCACCATGATCGTCCTGGCGGTGTTCTACCTCGCCAACGGCGCCTACTTCCTCGGGATCGTGCAGATCGTCGTCTACACCGGCGCGATCATGATGCTGTTCCTGTTCGTGGTGATGCTCGTCGGCGTCACGGCCGCGGACTCCCTGAAGGAGACCATCAAGGGCCAGCGCTGGCTGGCCCTTCTGTGTGGCGTCGGCTTCGGTGTCCTGCTGTTCGCCGGCATCGGCAACGCCGCCCTGACGGAGTTCAACGGCACCGGCCAGGCGAACGCCAACGGCAACGTGGAGGGCCTGGCGGCCCTCATCTTCACCAAGTACGTCTTCGCCTTCGAGGTCACCGGCGCGCTGCTGATCACGGCCGCCGTCGGCGCCATGGTGCTCACCCACCGCGAGCGCACCGAGCGCGCCAGGACCCAGCGCGAGCTGTCCGAGCAGCGCATCCGCGAGGGGTCGTACATCCCGCCGCTGCCCGCGCCCGGTGTCTACGCCCGGCACAACGCCGTGGACATCGCGGGCCTGCTGCCCGACGGCACCCCGTCCGAGCTGACCGTCAACAAGACGCTGCGCGAACGCGGCCAGATCCGGGACGTGTCCACGGAGGCGCTCAACGACCTGCGGGCGCTGGAGCAGCGCGCGGAGGAGCGCCTGGAGCGCAGGCCGATCGCGCCGGAGACGTTCAAGCGGACCGAGGAGGCGTCGAAGTGAACCCGGTCAACTACCTCTACCTCGCCGCCCTGTTGTTCACGATCGGCGCGACCGGCGTCCTGATCCGGCGCAACGCCATCGTGGTCTTCATGTGCATCGAGCTGATGCTGAACGCCTGCAACCTCGCGTTCGTCGCCTTCTCCCGGATGCACGGCAACCTCGACGGCCAGATCATCGCCTTCTTCACGATGGTCGTCGCCGCCGCGGAGGTCGTGGTGGGCCTCGCGATCATCGTGTCGCTGTTCCGCACCCGCCACTCGGCCTCGGTCGACGACGCCAGCCTGATGAAGCTGTAAGGGGTCGGAAGAATCGTGGAGAACCTGATCGCGCCGCTCATCGCGGCGCCCCTGCTCGGAGCGGCCGTCCTGCTGGTCGGCGGCCGGCGCCTGGACCGCGTCGGCCACTGGATCGGCACGCTGCTGTCGGCCGTCTCCTTCGTGCTCGGCCTGCTCCTCTTCGCCGACCTGCTCGGCAGGGAGGCCGAACATCGCACCCTGACCCAGCACCTGTTCAGCTGGGTCCCGGTGGCCGGCTTCCAGGCGGACGTCACCTTCCGCCTCGACCAGCTGTCCATGACGTTCGTCCTGCTCATCACGGGCGTCGGCTCGCTGATCCACCTGTACTCGGTCGGGTACATGGAGCACGACGAGCGGCGCCGCCGCTTCTTCGGCTACCTGAACCTGTTCCTCGCGGCGATGCTGCTGCTCGTCCTCGCCGACAACTACCTGCTGCTGTACGTCGGCTGGGAGGGCGTCGGCCTCGCCTCGTACCTGCTGATCGGCTTCTGGCAGCACAAGCCCAGCGCCGCCACCGCCGCGAAGAAGGCCTTCCTGGTCAACCGCGTCGGCGACATGGGCCTGTCGATCGCGATCATGCTGATGTTCACCACCTTCGGCAGCTTCGCCTTCGGCCCGGTCCTCGCGAGCACCGGCGACACCTCCGAGGGCAAGCTCACCGCGATCGGCCTGATGCTGCTCCTCGCCGCCTGCGGCAAGTCCGCCCAGGTGCCGCTCCAGTCCTGGCTCGGGGACGCCATGGAGGGCCCGACCCCGGTCTCCGCCCTCATCCACGCGGCGACCATGGTCACCGCGGGCGTCTACCTGATCGTCCGCTCCGGCGCCATCTTCAACGCCGCCCCCGACGCCCAGCTGGCCGTCACCGTCGTCGGCGCGGTCACGCTCCTGTTCGGTGCGATCGTCGGTTGCGCCAAGGACGACATCAAGAAGGCGCTGGCCGGCTCCACCATGTCGCAGATCGGCTACATGGTCCTCGCCGCCGGCCTCGGCCCCATCGGCTACGTCTTCGCGATCATGCACCTGGTGACGCACGGCTTCTTCAAGGCCGGCCTGTTCCTCGGCGCCGGTTCGGTGATGCACGGCATGAACGACGAGGTCGACATGCGCCGCTACGGCGGCCTGCGGAAGTACATGCCGGTCACGTTCGTCACCTTCGGCCTCGGCTACCTCGCCATCATCGGTTTCCCGGGCCTGTCCGGCTTCTTCTCCAAGGACAAGATCATCGAGGCGGCGTTCGCCAAGGGCGGCACCGAGGGCTGGATCCTCGGCGGCGCGGCCCTGCTGGGCGCGGCCATCACCGCCTTCTACATGACCCGCGTGATGCTGATGACGTTCTTCGGAGAGGAACGGTGGCGCCACGCCCCGACCCCGTCCCCGGCCGAGCCCGACGTGGAGCCCGCCGCCGAGACCCGCGGCGAGCACGCCGAGCCGCACCCGCACGAGTCCCCGAAGGTCATGACGATCCCGATGATCGTGCTGGCCGTCGGCTCCGTCCTCGGCGGTGGCTTCTTCAGCATCGGCGACCGCTTCCTCCACTGGCTGGAGCCGGTCACCGGGCACGACCACGGGGACTCGCCGCTCAGCGCCGGGGTGATCACCGGGGCCACCATGGTCTGCCTGGTCATCGGTGTCGCCGTCGCCTGGGCGCAGTACGGCCGCAGGCCCGTCCCGTCGGTCGCCCCGCGCGGCTCGCTGCTCACCCGCGCGGCCCGCCGCGACCTGCTCCAGGACGACTTCAACCATGTGGTCCTGGTGCGCGGCGGCGAGCACCTCACGCGCTCCCTGGTGTACGTCGACCACACCCTGGTCGACGGCGTCGTCAACGGCACGGCGGCCGGCTTCGGCGGCCTGTCCGGACGGATGCGCCGGCTCCAGAACGGCTTCGCCCGCTCCTACGCGGTCTCGATGTTCGGCGGTGCGGCACTCCTGGTCGCCGCGACCCTGCTGATGAGGGCGGTCTGATACCGATGTCCTTTCCTCTGCTGACAGCGACGGCGGCGCTCCCGGCGCTCGGGGCCGTCGCCACGGCCGCCGTACCGGCCGCCCGGCGCACCGCCGCCAAATGGCTGGCGCTGGTCGTCTCGCTCGCCACGCTCGCCCTGGCGGTCACCGTCCTGCTCCGCTTCGACCCGGACGGCGACCGTTACCAGCTCACCGAGTCGCACGCCTGGATCAAGGACTTCGGGGTCAGGTACGAGCTGGGCGTCGACGGCATCGCGGTCGCGCTGATCGCGCTGACCGCCGTACTGATCCCGTTCATCATCCTCGCGGGCTGGCACGACGCCGACCCGCTGGAGACCGGCAGCCGCCGCTGGCGGCCCACCCAGGGCTTCTTCGCGCTGATCCTGGCCGTCGAGGCGATGGTGATCATCTCCTTCGAGGCCACGGACGTCTTCCTCTTCTACATCTTCTTCGAGGCCATGCTCATCCCGATGTACTTCCTCATCGGCGGCTTCGGAGACCGTGCCCACGAGCACGGCGAGGAGACGGCGGCCACCCAGCGGTCGTACGCGGCGGTGAAGTTCCTGCTCTACAACCTGGCCGGCGGTCTGATCATGCTGGCCGCGGTGATCGGCCTCTACGTGGTCGCCGGGAACTTCTCGCTCACGCAGATCGCCGAGGCCCGCGCCGACGGCTCGCTGCAGATGGCGACCAGTACCGAACGCTGGCTGTTCCTCGGCTTCTTCTTCGCCTTCGCGGTGAAGGCGCCGCTGTGGCCGCTGCACACCTGGCTGCCCAACGCCATGCAGGAGTCCACCGCCCCGGTCGCCGTGCTCATCACCGCGGTCGTCGACAAGGTGGGCACGTTCGCGATGCTCCGCTTCTGCCTCCAGCTGTTCCCGGAGGCCAGCACGTGGGCGACGCCCGTGATCCTCGTCCTGGCCCTGATCAGCATCGTCTACGGCGCGCTGCTCGCCGTCGGCCAGCGGGACATCAAACGCCTGGTGGCGTACGCGTCGATCTCGCACTTCGGCTTCATCATCATGGGCATCTTCGCGATGACCAGCCAGGGCCAGTCCGGTGCCACGCTCTACATGGTCAACCACGGCATCTCCACCGCCGCGCTGATGCTGGTCGCCGGCTTCCTCATCTCCCGGCGCGGCTCGCGGCTCATCGCCGACTACGGAGGCGTGCAGAAGGTCGCCCCGGTGCTCGCCGGCACATTCCTGATCGGCGGCCTCGCCACCCTCTCGCTGCCCGGACTGGCCCCGTTCGTCAGCGAGTTCCTCGTCCTGGTCGGCACGTTCGCGCGCTACCCGGTGATCGGCATCATCGCCACCTTCGGCATCGTCCTCGCCGCGCTGTACACCCTCGTCCTGTACCAGCGGACGATGACCGGCCCGGTGAAGCCGGAGGTCTCCGCGATGCCCGACCTCCGCGTGCGCGAGCTGGTCGTCGTCGCCCCGCTGATCGCGCTGCTGATCGTCCTGGGCGTCTATCCGAAGCCCGTCACGGACATCGTGAACCCGGCGGTCCAGCAGACCATGTCCGACGTACACAAGAAGGACCCCAAGCCCGAGGTGGAGGCGGCCAAGTGAGCGCAGCAGCCGTCCACAGCCTGTGGACAACAGCGGCCGATCCGATCTCGAAGATCGACGCGCCGAAAATCGAATACGGACAATTGTCGCCGACGCTGATCGTCATCGGCGCAGCGCTGGTCGGGGTGCTCATCGAGGCGTTCGTGCCGCGCAGGTCCCGCTACTACGCGCAGGTCTTCGTGTCCGTCGTGGCCCTGTGCGCCGCGTTCGCCGCGGTCGTGGCACTCGCGGCCGACGGGTACGGCACCACCAAGGCGCGCATCGCGGCCATGGGCGCGCTCGCGGTCGACGGCCCGGCCCTCTTCCTGCAGGGCACCATCCTGCTGGCCGGCCTGGTCGGCCTGTTCACCTTCGCCGAGCGGCGCCTGGACCCGGCGGCGCACGGCAACCGGGTCGACTCCTTCGCCGCGCAGGCCGCCTCCGTGCCCGGCAGCGACAGCGAGAAGGCCGCCGTGAAGGCGGGCTTCACCACCACCGAGGTCTTCCCGCTGCTGCTCTTCGCGGTCGGCGGCATGCTGATGTTCCCGTCGGCGAACGACCTGCTGACCCTGTTCGTGGCCCTGGAGGTCTTCTCCCTCCCGCTGTACCTGCTGTGCGCGCTGGCCCGCCGCAAGCGGCTGATGTCGCAGGAGGCCGCGGTCAAGTACTTCCTGCTGGGCGCGTTCGCCTCCGCGTTCACCCTGTTCGGCATCGCGCTGCTGTACGGCTACGCGGGCTCGCTGTCGTACGGGCGCATCGCCCAGGTCGTCGACGGCACCGCCACCGACGTCGACCCGGCCCTCGCCAACACCATGGGCAACGACGCGCTGCTGCTGGTCGGCGGCGCCATGCTGCTGATGGGCCTGCTGTTCAAGGTGGGCGCGGTGCCGTTCCACATGTGGACGCCCGACGTCTACCAGGGCGCGCCGACCCCGGTGACCGGCTTCATGGCGGCGGCGACGAAGGTGGCCGCGTTCGGCGCGCTGCTGCGCCTGCTGTACGTCGTCCTGCCCGGGCTGCGCTGGGACTGGCGGCCGGTGATGTGGGCCGTCGCGATCATCACCATGCTGGGCGGTGCGATCGTCGCCATCACCCAGACCGACATCAAGCGGCTGCTGGCGTACTCGTCCATCGCGCACGCCGGCTTCATCCTCGCGGGTGTCATCGCCACGTCGAAGGACGGCGTCTCGTCCGTCCTCTTCTACCTGGCGGGCTACTCGTTCGTCACGATCGGCGCCTTCGCCGTGGTCACGCTGGTGCGTGACGCGGGCGGCGAGGCCACCCACCTGTCCAAGTGGGCGGGCCTGGGCCGGCGCTCGCCGCTGGTGGCGGCCGTGTTCGCGGTGTTCCTGCTGGCCTTCGCCGGCATCCCGCTGACCTCCGGGTTCGCCGGGAAGTTCGCCGTGTTCAAGGCGGCGGCGGACGGCGGCGCGGTCCCGCTGGTCGTGGTCGGTGTGATCTCCTCGGCCATCGCGGCGTTCTTCTACATCCGCGTGATCGTCCTGATGTTCTTCAGCGAGCCGCGGCCGGAGGGCCCGACCGTGGCCGTCCCGTCCCCGCTGACCATGCTCGCGATCGGCGTGGGCGTGGCGGTGACACTGGTGCTGGGCGTGGCCCCGCAGTACTTCCTGGACCTGGCGAACCAGGCGGGAGTGTTCGTGCGCTGACGCTCCGCTCGCACCTGCCGCTGCCCGGCACCCTGAGCGAGGGTGCCGGGCAGCGCCATGTGTCCGTGGTCACCGATGTCCGGTCGCGGCGCGTCTTGATCCGCACGTGCACCGCGGCCCGGCCGTTCCCGACCGAACCTGTGGATAACTCCGAGGCTGTCGGTCCGGACCCCTATGGTGGATGCAGCGGTCGAGAGACGACACACGGGGGACCGACGGGGGACAGGACGATGGGCGTGACGGGCGGGATCAGCGAGATGGCACAGGTGACCGAGGGGCCGGGCACGGCCGGCAGCGAGGCGCTGGCCACGCTGCACCGGGTCTTCGGATACGACGCCTTCCGGGGCGAGCAGCAGGCGATCATCGAGCATGTGGTGGCGGGCGGCGACGCCGTCGTCCTCATGCCGACCGGCGGCGGCAAGTCGCTCTGCTACCAGATCCCGGCCCTGGTCCGGCCCGGCACCGGCGTGGTGATCTCGCCGCTGATCGCCCTCATGCAGGACCAGGTGGACGCCCTGCGGGCCCTCGGCGTCCGCGCCGGCTTCATCAACTCCACGCAGGACTTCGACGAGCGGCGCGTGATGGAGGCCGAGTTCCTCGCCGGCGAGCTGGACCTGCTCTACCTGGCGCCGGAGCGGCTGCGCCTGGACGCCACGCTGGACCTGCTCTCCCGCGGCAAGATCTCCGTCTTCGCGATCGACGAGGCGCACTGCGTGTCCCAGTGGGGCCACGACTTCCGCCCCGACTACCTCGCCCTGTCCCTGCTCGGCGAGCGCTGGCCGGACGTCCCGCGGATCGCCCTCACCGCCACGGCCACCCGCGCCACCCACCAGGAGATCACCCAGCGGCTGCACCTGCCGACGGCCCGGCACTTCGTCGCCAGCTTCGACCGGCCCAACATCCAGTACCGGATCGTGCCCAAGGCCGACCCCAGGAAGCAGCTGCTCGCCTTCCTCCGGGAGGAGCACGCGGGCGACGCCGGCATCGTCTACTGCCTCTCGCGGAACTCGGTGGAGCGCACGGCGGAGTTCCTGACCGCCAACGGCATCGCGGCCGTGCCGTACCACGCGGGCCTTGACGCGGCCACGCGCGCGGCACACCAGTCCCGGTTCCTGCGCGAGGACGGCCTGGTCGTGGTCGCGACGATCGCCTTCGGCATGGGCATCGACAAGCCGGACGTCCGCTTCGTCGCCCACCTGGACCTGCCCAAGTCGATCGAGGGCTACTACCAGGAGACGGGCCGGGCGGGCCGCGACGGCCTGCCGTCCACGGCGTGGATGGCGTACGGCCTGAACGACGTCATACAGCAGCGCAAGCTCATCCAGTCCGGCGAGGGCGACGAGGCGTTCCGCCGCCGGGCCGCCGCCCACCTCGACGCGATGCTGGCGCTGTGCGAGACCGCACAGTGCCGCCGCGGCCAGCTGCTCGCCTACTTCGGCCAGGACGCCGACGCCGCGGGCTGCGGCAACTGCGACACCTGCCTCACCCCGCCCGAGACCTGGGACGGCACGATCGCCGCGCAGAAGGTGCTGTCCACGGTGGTGCGGCTGCAACGGGAGCGCGGTCAGAAGTTCGGCGCGATGCAGATCGTCGACATCCTGCTCGGCAAGCGCACCGCCAAGGTGATCCAGTTCGACCACGACCAGCTGTCCGTCTTCGGCATCGGCCAGGACCTCGGCGAGGGCGAGTGGCGGGGCGTCATCCGGCAGCTGCTGGCCCAGGGACTCCTCGCGGTCGAGGGGGAGTACGGCACGCTGGTCCTCACCGAGGCGAGCGGCTCGGTGCTGCGGCGGGAGCGCGAGGTGCCGCTGCGCAAGGAGCCGAAGAAGCCGACCGCGTCCCGGTCGCGGTCCGCCGGCGCCTCCGGGGGCGAGGGCAAGGCCAAGGCCGCCGCGGCCGAGCTGCCCGACGCGCTGCTCCCCGCCTTCGAGGCGCTGCGGGCCTGGCGCGCCGAGCAGGCCAGGGAACAGGGCGTCCCGGCGTACGTCATCTTCCACGACGCCACCCTGCGGGAGATCGTGACCCGGTGGCCCGGTTCGGTGCGGGAACTGGGCACGGTGAGCGGCGTCGGTGAGAAGAAGCTCGCGACGTACGGGGAGGGCGTGCTCCAGGTGCTGGCCTCCCTGGGCGATTCGGCCCCGGCCGCCGACCACGCCCCGGCCGCCACCGGCACCCCGGCCGCCACCGACGCGCCGGACCCCGACTGGCCCGAGCCGGCGGACGAGCCGGAGCCGGACGACTGGATATAGCCCGCCGGCCCCGGACGCTCAGGACAGTGCCGTCAGGCCCGGAGCGAAGGTGATCAGCAGCGGCAGCAACGGCACCAGTGCGGCCACCGTCGTCGTCAGCGCCCGGTGCCGGCGCAGCAGCCGTGGCGGCGGCTCCAGCAGGCGGTCGACCCGCTCGCCGAGGAGGCGGCGGCTGGAGTCGCAGGACAGGACGCCCCGGTGCTGGTTCAGCTCGATCAGGGCGAGGGCCGTGGTGAGGTGCCCGCAGCGCCGGGAGGCCGTGTCGTCGGCGGCCAGCTCGACCAGGCGGTGCGTCTGGTCGCAGAAGTGGGCGAAGAGCGGCACCCGCGGGAAACCCGTGGCGAGGGCCGTGGACAGGTGCAGCAGCCAGTCGTGGTGGGCGCGGGCGTGCCCGCGCTCGTGGGTGAGGACGGCGTCCAGCTGGAGGTCGGTGAGGCGGTGCAGCGCCCCCGTGGTGACGACCAGCTGCGGCGGATGTCCCGGCATCCACCAGGCGTCCGGGTACTCGTCCTCCAGCACCAGCATCGGCCCGCGCGCCGCGGGCAGCCCGGCCGGCAGCTCGGGGGCGCGCTCGCGCAGCTGCGCCCGGGCCTGGCCCCGGCTGCGGCGGGCCTCGACGAGTTCGCGTGCCAGCATCGCCGTCGTCCAGGCCGCCCCGCAGGCCAGCAGCACGGTGAGCACCGCGGCCCACACCGGCGCGGTGGACAGGTCGTACGCGGCGGTGACGGCGGGCGGCGCCGGGGCGAACACGTGGTCGCGGACGGTGTGGAAGACCGCCGCCGCGCCGAGGACCAGGGCGGTCAGGCAGCACAGCAGCACGGTGGCGACCAGGCACTGCCACGCCCACAGCGCGACCACGGGTTCCCGCTCGGGCCAGGCGGCCCGGGTCAGCGCGCGCGGCGCCGGTACGGCGGCCGTCAGGGCGACGACGCTCAGCAGGAGCAGGCAGACGGTCATGCCGGGGCTCCGGTTCCTGGTCGGAGAGGTGTGCGGGGTCGGTGGTGCCGGGCACGCGTCACACGACGGCGGCTCGCGCGTGTGCGTGTCCCCGTCAGTATGACGAAGACGGGCGGCGAGAGTCAGGTGTCGGCGACGATCCGGCGCGACCGCGGCACGCGCGTGGGGCGGTGCGCACAACACCACCCGCGCGTGCCCGCGCCGCAGCCGGAGGCCCGGCCGGCACCGACCGGCCCTCGGCACCGGCCGGCCGGGCCGGCGCGCACCGGCGCCACCGGTCGCGGGGTCAGCCCGTCACGATCCGCCCGCTGACCTCGCCCAGCCCGATCCGGCGTCCGTCCGCGCCGGGAGCCCAGGCCGACAGGGTCACCACGTCCCCGTCCTCCAGGAACGTCCGCTTGCCGTCGGGGAGGTCGAGGGGGTCGCGGCCGTTCCAGGTCAGTTCCAGCAGGGAGCCGCGCTGGTGCTCGGCCGGCCCGCTGACCGTGCCCGAGCCGTACAGGTCCCCGGTGCGCAGCGAGGCGCCGTTCACCGTCATGTGGGCGAGCTGCTGGGCGGCGGTCCAGTACATGGTGGAGAACGGAGGCTCGGAGACCACATGGCCGTTGATCGCGACGGAGATACGGAGGTCGTAACCGCCGGGCTCGCTGCCGGGCGCCGAGTCGTCCAGGTAGGGCAGCAGCGGGTGCGTGCGCTCCGGGGGCGCCACGCGCGCGTGCTCCAGCGCCTCCAACGGGGTGATCCAGGCCGACACCGAGGTGGCGAAGGACTTGCCGAGGAACGGGCCGAGGGGGACGTACTCCCAGGCCTGGATGTCCCGCGCGGACCAGTCGTTCAGCAGGCACAGCCCGAACACGTGCTCCCGGAAGTCGCCGAGCGCGACCGGGCTGCCCATCCGCGAGGGCACGCCCACGACGAAGCCGACCTCGGCCTCGATGTCCAGCCGGACCGACGGGCCGAAGACGGGCGCGGGGTCGCCCGGACCCTTGCGCTGCCCGGACGGCCGTACGACGTCCGTGCCGGAGACGACGACCGTGCCGGAGCGGCCGTGGTAACCGATCGGCAGGTGCTTCCAGTTGGGAGTGAGGGAGTCCTCGGCGTCCGGGCGGAAGATCTGGCCGACGTTCCGGGCGTGGTTCTCCGAGGCGTAGAAGTCGACGTAGTCGGCGACCTCGAAGGGCAGATGCAGGGTGACCTCGGACAGGGGGTGGAACAGCGGCTCGACGGTCGCGCGGTGCGCCGGGTCGGTGATCCAGGAGGTGACGGCGCGCCGTACGTCCGACCAGGTGGCGCGGCCGGCGGCGAGCAGCGGGTTGAGGGTGGGACGGGCGAGCAGCGCCTGGTGGGGCGAGCCGAGCGCCGCGGCCGTGGCGCCCGCGTCGAGGACGTGGTTCCCGAGCCGGACGCCGATCCTCCGCTCCGTGCTGCCGGCGGGCGAGAACACGCCGTAGGGGAGGTTGTGCGGGCCGAAGGGGTCGCCCTCGGGGACGTCGAAGGGGGGCATGGGGTGCTGCCTCACTCTCATCGGGCCATGCACGGCGATGCGTTCCATGTGGTCGGGCCACACGTTACGGCCGACTCGCGTGTCTTGGGCAGTGCCTCACCCGGTACTCGAAAGGTTGCTCGCACAGTGTCTAAAGAGTTCGCAATGTCCTGATAAGCCTTGTGGGAGGAGGGAATTCCGGCTTAGCGTCATTTGGGACTCGGACGGGGTGGGTCCGTTCCATTGGGGGACACGTGGGGGGACCCGTGGCCGCAAACACCGTCAGCGTGCCCGTGCCGGTCGACCGTGACGTGCCGGGACTGATCGTCAAGTTCGGTGACTACCCGCTGCACCACGGCGGCGTCGGCGCCATCCGCAGCCTGGGCCGCCTGGGCGTGCCCATGTACGCCATCGCCGAGGACCCGTACACACCGGCGGCCTCCTCGCGCTACCTGAAGAAGGCGTTCGTGTGGCCGACGACCGGCACGGAGGACCCGGGCCGGCTGGTCGAGGGCCTGCTGCGCATCGGCCGCCGGATCGGCCGCCCGGCCGTCCTGCTCCCGACGGACGAGGAGGCCGCCGTCCTGATCGCCGAGCGCCAGGACGACCTGGCCGGATCCTTCCTCTTCCCGCGCGTGGATCCCGCGCTGCCCCGCCGCCTGGCCAGCAAGCAGGGACTGCACGAACTGTGCGCGGAGCACGGCGTCGCGGGTCCCGCGGCGGCGTTCCCGCGCTCGTACGAGGACATCGTCGCCTTCGCCGACACGGCCCGCTTCCCGGTGGTGGCCAAGAACCGCGAGGCGTTCGTCCGGCGCCTCCGCCCCGCCGTGACCGGCACCACACGGATCGGCACGCGCGCGGGACTGCTCGGCCTGGCCCGGGACTGGGGCGAGGAGCCCGGGGTGATCCTCCAGGAGTACCTGCCGCGGGAGGAGGCCGAGGACTGGATCGTGCACGCCTGCTTCGACCAGGACTCCCGCCCGCTCGCGCTGTTCACCGGCGTCAAGGTCCGCGCCTGGCCGCCGCACGCCGGCATGACGGCGCACGCGTACGTCGTCGACAACCGGGAACTCGCCGGCCTCGCCGCTCGTTTCATCGAGCGGATCGGCTTCAGCGGCGTCGCCGACCTCGACCTGCGCTTCGACCGGCGCGACGGACAGTACAAGCTCCTCGACTTCAACCCGCGCATGGGCGCCCAGTTCCGGCTCTTCGAGAACGCGTCGGGCGTGGACGTCGTCCGCGCGCTGCACCTGCACCTGACCGGCCGCCCCGTGCCGGAGGGGGAACAGCGCGCCGGCCACCGCTTCGTCGTGGAGAACATCGACCTGCCCGCCCTGCTCGCCTACCGGCGCAGCGGCTACACGACACCGCACGCGCCGGCGAGGGCGAGCGGGACGGAGCTGGCCTGGTTCGCGGGCGACGACCCGCTGCCGTTCCTGACGATGCTCGCCCGCTCCGTGCGCCCGGGCGCGAAGCACCTCCGCCGGCTGTGGCGGACCGGCCGCCGCGGCGCCGCCACCGCCACCACCGCCACCGAGCGGCCGACGACACCCCCGCAGCAGACCACCGCCACGAAGCAGGCAACGACCACCACGACGTAGGCAACGACCACCACGGCGTAGGCAACGACCACGACAGCGTGGCGCACCGTGTCCTGGGGAGGGACTTCGTGATCCGACCGGTTGCAGTCATCGGGGCCGGGCCGTTCGGCCTGTCCACCGCCGCCCATCTGCGGGCGCGCGGCATCCCCGTCCGCGTCTTCGGCGACCCCATGGTGAGCTGGCGTGAGCACATGCCCGAGGGCATGCTCCTGAAGTCGACGCCCGCCGCCTCGAACCTCGACTGCCCCCAGCCCGGCCACACCCTCGCCGACTACTGCGACGCGGCCGGGACCCGCCGCCTGGTGACCGACGAGGACATCATCCCGGTGGAGACCTTCATCGCCTACGGGGAGTGGTTCCAGCGCGAGCTGGTCCCCGATCTGGAGCGGGTGCGGGTCGTCTCCGTCGACCGCGGCACCCGCGACGGGTTCGACCTCAAACTGGACTCCGGGGAGCTGTGCACCGCGCGCGCGGTCGTCGTGGCCACCGGCCTGTCCGGGCTCGCCCACCTGCCGGCCGGGCTGGCCGCGGCGGCGGCCGACGGGCCCGCCCCGACCGGCCCGGTCTCGCACAGCGCCCAGCACCACGACCTCGGCCGGTTCGCCGGCAAGGAGCTGATCGTCGTCGGCGCCGGCCAGTCCGCGCTGGAGACGGCGGCGCTCGCGGCGGAGGCGGGCGCACACGTGCGCGTGGTCGCGCGCGGACACGGCCGAGTCGCCTTCGGCGCCCCGCCCTGGAAGCAGCCGAGGTTCCGTCCCGCGTCCCCGTTCGGCCGCGCCTGGTCGCTGTGGGCGCTCAGCCGTCACCCGCAGCCGTACCGGTTCCTGCCCGAGGCCGTCCGCCACCACCTGGTCCGCCGGGTCCTCGGCCCGCTCGGCGCCTGGTGGCTGCGCGAGCGCTTCGAGAGCGCGGTGCGGGTGCGGGAGGTGGCGCGGGTGATGGGCGCCGAGGCGCGGGACGGCAGCCCGGTGCTCACCGTCCGCACCCACGACGGCGGTATCGAGCACCTCACCGCCGACCACGTCATCGCCGCCACCGGCTACCGGGTGGACATCGCGGCGATGGACTTCCTCGGCCACGAGCTGCGCACCCGGCTCGCGGTGAGCCGCGGCGCCCCCAGGCTCGGCCCCGGCTACGTCTCCTCCGTGCCCGGCCTGTACTTCACCGGCCTGCCGGCAGCGGCGTCGTACGGCCCCGTGATGCGCTTCGTCTGCGGTACGGAGTTCGCCTCCCCGCGCCTGGCGAAACACCTTGCCGCAGACCACGGTTGAGGCTGGTCTCCGGATTGCTACGGCCATCTGGGCGACACATGGCGGGACTTGAGGCCAGGCCGTGCGCAAATGCCGGGAACGGCAGGTGAGTCGGCGGGGCGCGGGGTCCGTATTCTCTGATCATGGCACCCACCCCGGCATATGCACTCATCGCCACTGACCTGGACGGAACGCTGCTGCGCGGCGACGACACCGTCTCCGACCGGTCGCTCGCCGCGCTCGCGCGGGTGGCGCGGGCCGGCGCCCGGCACCTGGTGGTGACGGGCCGCCCGGCCCCGCGGGTACGGCCGTTGCTGGCGGACCTCGGCTGCACGGGGCTCGCGGTGTGCGGGCAGGGAGCGCAGGTCTACGACGCCGGGACCGGCCGTCTGCTGTGGTCGGTCCGGCTGGACCGGGAGCTGGCCGAGACCGCGCTCGGCAAGATCGAGGCGGAGGTGGGGCAGGTCTATGCGGCGGTCGACCAGGACGGCGTGGACGGGCTCACCCTCATCGAGCCCGGCTACCGGATGCCCCACCCGACACTGCCCGCGGTGCGCGTCGACCGGCGGGACGACCTGTGGGGCGCGCCCCTCAGCAAGGTGCTGCTGCGGCACGCCACCCTGTCCGACGACGAGTTGGCGGCCGTGGCCCGCTCGGTGGTGGGCTCGCTGGCGACGGTCACCATGTCGGGGCCGGGCACCGTGGAACTGCAACCGAGCGGGGTGACGAAGGCGACCGGGCTGGCGCTGGCCGCCGAGCGGCTGGGGATCGGTGCCGACCGGGCCCTCGCCTTCGGCGACATGCCCAACGACGTCCCGATGTTCGCCTGGGCCGGGCGTGGTGTCGCCATGGCCGACGCGCACCCCGAACTGAAGGCCGTGGCCGACGAGATCACCTTGTCGAACGAGGACGACGGCGTCGCCGTCGTCCTCGAAAGACTGTTTCCGACCGACTGACCGGCATGTCAGTCGGCACGTCAGCCGGCCGGTCGGCCGGGCAGTCGCTCAGTACGCGCCGAACACGTTGTCGATCGACCCGTAGCGCGCGGCGGCGTAGTTGCAGGCGGCGGTGATGTTCGCGACCGGGTCGTAGATGTCGAACGACGTTCCGGGCACGTGGTACGCGTTGAACGTCGGGTCGATGACCTGGAGCAGCCCCTTGGACGGGATGCCCTTGGCGGCGTTGGAGTCCCAGAGGTTGATGGCCATCGGGTTGCCCGAGGACTCCCGCATGATGTTGCGGTGGATGCCGTTGTAGGTGCCCGGGATGCCCTTCTCGGCCATGATCGCGAGCGACTCGCGGATCCAGCCGTCCAGGTTGTTCGGGTATCCGGCGGTGGTGGTGGCGGCCGTCGTGGTGGTCCCGGTGGCCGCGGAGGCGCCGGTCGCGCCGATGAGCGGCAGGGCGAGCACGGCGGCGCCGGTGCCGACGGCGGCGAGGGCGCGGACGAGGCGGTTCTTCCGGGTGCGGCGGTACGAGGCGGCAGCAGGCATGGGGACGTTCCTCTCCGACGCCTGCGAGGTGAGCTGTCGGGTTCGGGCGGGGAGGTGCCCGGCCGTGCCCCGAGGAGGCACGGCTTCACCCCTAGCCGTCCCGGTGCGGCGTGTGCCGTCCGGACCGGCGGCTTACCTGGGTCCCCCGCTCCTGCCGTACGAATGAGTTCGTCGATGGGTTATGCGGGCGGCGGCAGGATTCGGCGTCCGCCCGACGGCCCGGAACGTATGCGAGAGCACATGTCGGGAACAAGTACCGGATTCATACAACGTGCGATTTGACCTTGATCGACGTCGTATGAGGTGCTTGATCCTTTGCGGATGCCAATCCTCAACTCGCCGACGTGGCAAGGGGCCGCAGGCGTTCCGGGGGGTGCGGTGGGTATGCGGGGTGCGTGACCCAATTCACGAAATAGCAAAACACTTCAAATCGGGCATGAGGGATGAGAGGGATTCCCGCCTAAGGTGGCGGAGAAGAGGGAGTGGAGAGGTTGCGACACGGTGTCTGTATTGCTGTTAAGTCAATAAATGTCCGTTCTTACTGTGTGATCAAAACCATGCCGGGCATGGTCCGATACCGCCCGGGCTGGACCGGTGGGCGCTATCGGTGATCGAAAGCGGACCGGATACGCTGACTTGAGTGATGGCAGCGACCTATCGACAAACCGTGTAATCGCCAGCAGACACCAGCAGACAGGAGACCCCTCGTGACCGTCGTCGGGCCGTTCGGGCTGAGCGTGCGGGACCAGGCTCTGGAAGCCGATGTCCAGGCCGGATTGACGGCTGTCGAGGAAGGCTTGCTCGAAGCCACCAAGAGCGAGGTGCCGTTCATCACGGAGGCCGCGCAGCACCTCGTGCGGGCCGGCGGGAAGCGTTTCCGGCCACTCCTCGTGATGCTCGCCGCCCAGTTCGGCGACCCCTACGCGCCGGGCGTCGTGCCTTCGGCCGTGGTCGTGGAGCTGACCCACCTGGCCACGCTGTACCACGACGACGTCATGGACGAGGCGGCCGTGCGGCGCGGCGTCGACAGCGCCAACGCCCGCTGGGGCAACTCCGTCGCGGTCCTCACCGGCGACTTCCTCTTCGCCCGCGCCTCCCAGATCCTCGCCGACCTCGGCCCCGAGGCGGTCCGGGTGCAGGCCCTGGCGTTCGAACGGCTGGTCACCGGTCAGATCCTGGAGACCGCGGGCCCCACGGACGGGCGTGACCCGGTCGAGCACTACCTGGACGTGCTCGCGGGCAAGACGGGCTCCCTGGTGGCGGTGTCGTGCCGGTTCGGCGCGATGATGTCCGGCGCCGACGAGCGGGTCGTCGACGTGCTCACCCAGTACGGCGAGCGGCTCGGGGTCGCCTTCCAGCTCGCGGACGACGTCCTGGACATCGCCTCCGACTCCCACGAGTCCGGCAAGACCCCGGGCACCGACCTGCGCGAGGGCATCCCGACGCTGCCGGTGCTCCGGCTGCGCGAGCGCGCGGCCCGGCTGGGCCGGCCCGAGGACATCGCGCTGTGCGAGCTGCTCGACTCCGACCTCAGCGACGACGCCCGGCACGCCGAGGCGCTGGCCGGGCTGCGCGCGCACCCCGCGCTGGAGCAGGCCCGCCGGGACACCGTCCGGTACGCGGAGGAGGCGCGGGCCGCGCTGGCCCCGCTGCCCGAGTGCGACGCCAAGGCGGCCCTGATGGAGCTGTGCGACGCGGTCGTGCACCGCGCCGGCTGACCCGGCCGGCCACCCGCACGGGCGACCGCCGCCGGCGCGACCCCTACGGGTCGGGTGGAGAAACCGCCGCCGCGTGTCATACCGCAGGTGTACACGGAGTTGGCTCCGTGGTCTGACGCTTCCGCACGGCCGATTTGGTCAGATGGATACCACGGAAATCACCACTCCTCACCGATTCGGGTGAGAATGGCGGCTCAGGGTGGACCAGCGGACCAGCGTGAGGGCAGCCGCCGCCGACGACGGAGGTAAGGCACACATGGCACCGTACGAATCCGACGACGCAGTGGGCGCCGCGCGGGACGACAACCCGCGGTCCGGCCGGCGCAAGGCCGCCCGGTACGGCGTCCCGGTCGCCGTGGTGGGGGTGGCGGCGGCCACGATCGGCCTGGTCCCGGCGCTCGCCGACTCCGGTGACCCGGACCTGCCGAGGATCAGCGCAGAGCAGCTCATCGAGAAGATCGCCAAGTCGGACGTGCAGCAGCTGTCCGGCACCGTGAAGGTCAGCACCGACCTCGGCCTGCCCGACCTCGGCGGCCTGGAGGAGGGCCTGCTCTCCGGGGCGGGCGAGGACGGCTCCGGCGACGGCTCCTCCGCCGACCCCCAGGCCAAGCTCACCGAACTGGTCTCCGGCACGCACACCCTGCGCGTCGCCGCCGACGGCCCGGACCGGCAGAAGCTCTCCCTCTTGGAGCGCGGCGCCGAGTACAGCCTGATCCACGACGGCAAGGACGTCTGGGGCTACGACAGCAAGAGCAACGAGGTCTACCACTCCACCACGGCCGGCTCCGGCAAGGACCACCGGGCCGAGCCGCCGGCCACGCCCAAGGACTTCGCCGACGAGGCCCTGAAGGCGGTGGACGACACCACGTCCGTCACCGTCGACGGCACCGCGCAGGTCGCCGGGCGCGACGCCTACAAGCTGCTGATCCAGCCCAGGCAGTCCGGCACCACGGTCGGCGCGATCAGCATCGCCGTGGACGCGAAGACGGGCATGCCGCTGAAGTTCACGCTGACCCCGAAGAGCGGCGGCGCCGCCGTGCTCGACGCGGGCTTCACCCAGGTGTCCTTCGCCAAGCCGGCCGCCTCCACGTTCGACTTCACCCCGCCCAAGGGCGCGAAGGTCACCGAGGAGAAGGACGCGGCACCCCGGCACACCCCGAAGCACGGCGAGGACTTCGCCCAGGGCTTCGAGGGCAAGGACGGGCCGAAGGTCCTCGGCGAGGGCTGGACCTCCGTCGCCACCTTCGACACCGGCGCCGAGGGCGGCCTGCCGACCGGCTCCCAGGGCGGTGACCTCGGAGGCTTCCTCGGCTCGCTCGGCGAGCAGGTCGACGGGAAGTTCGGCAAGGGCACG
Organism: Streptomyces tricolor; assembly: GCF_002155905.1. Taxonomy (GTDB): domain Bacteria; phylum Actinomycetota; class Actinomycetes; order Streptomycetales; family Streptomycetaceae; genus Streptomyces; species Streptomyces tricolor. The sequence goes on from NZ_MUMF01000375.1 coordinate 29,846, forward strand.
GTCTTCTCCACCCGCCTGGTCAACGCCCTGATCACCGACGACGGCAAGGTGTACGCGGGCGCGGTGACCAAGGAGGCCCTGGTGAAGGCGGCCGAGGCGGGCAAGTGACCGCCCGGCCGGTCCGGGCACGACGCGACGGATGACACGAGGGGGGAGCCGATGGACGAGCCGTCCGCCACGCAGCCGGACCCGGGGGACGCGCCGGCGAGTGTGATCGCCACGCGCGGTCTCACCAAGCGCTACCGCGGCGGACAGCTCGCCGTGGACGGTCTCGACCTGACCGTCCCGGCGGGCAGCGTCTTCGGCTTCCTCGGCCCGAACGGCTCCGGCAAGACCACCACCATCCGCATGCTGATGGGTCTGATCGAGCCGACCGCGGGCACCGCCCGGGTGCTCGGCCACCCCATGCCCCGCTCGGCGCGCACGGTCCTCCCGCAGGTCGGCGCGCTCATCGAGGGCCCCGCGCTGTACGGCTTCCTCTCCGGCCGGGACAACCTGCTGCGCTACGACGCGGCCGACCCGACCGCCGACCCGCGCACCCGGAAGGCCCGCGTCGCCGCGGCACTGGACCGGGTCGGCCTCGCGGCTGCCGCGGGCAAGAAGGCGAAGGCGTACTCGCTGGGCATGAAGCAGCGCCTGGGGCTGGCCGCCGCGCTGCTCCAGCCGCGCAGACTGCTCGTGCTGGACGAACCCACCAACGGCCTCGACCCGCAGGGCATGCGCGAGATCCGCACCCTGGTCAGGGAGCTGGCCGCCGACGGTACGACCGTGTTCCTCTCCTCCCATCTCCTGGACGAGATCGAGCAGGTGTGCACCCACGCGGCGGTCATGGCGCAGGGCCGGCTCGTCACCCAGGGCGCGGTGGCCGACCTGGCGGCCGGAGCGCGCGGCCGGCTGGTGGTGACCACCCCGGACGGGGCGGAGGCGGCCCGCGTGCTGAAGGAACTGGGCGTCGGGGACGTGACCGCCGACGGCGAGCGGGTCACCGGCGAGCCGCCCGAGCGGGACCTCGCCGAGGTGACCGCGGCCCTGGTCGCCGCCGGTGTCCGGGTCCGGGGCCTGACGGTGGAACGCGCCTCGCTGGAGGACGCGTTCGTGGCGCTGACCGGGGAGGGCTTCGATGTCGCGGGCTGACGTGCGGGAGGCGGGCGCCGGGCGCCGGCCGAACCCGCTGTGGGCCCTCGGGCTGCTGCGCAGCGAGCTGGTCACCACCGTCCGCCGCTGGCGCACGCTCGCCCTGCTCGGGGTGCTGGCCGCGGTGCCGGTCCTGGTCGGGGTCGCGGTGCGGATCGAGACGCGGGGCGGTGGCTCGGTGGGCGGCGGGTCCGGCGAGGGCCCGGCCTTCATCACGCAGATCACCAACAACGGGCTGTTCCTGGTGTTCACCGCGCTGGCCGCGACCCTGCCGTTCTTCCTGCCGATGACGGTCGGCGTCGTCGCGGGCGACGCGATCGCCGGGGAGGCGGGCGGGGGCACCCTGCGCTATCTGCTGGTCGCCCCGGCCGGCCGCACCCGGCTGCTGCTCACCAAGTACGCGACCGTGCTGGCCTTCTGTCTGCTGGCCACCCTGGTCGTCGCCGTCTCGGCGCTGATCGTCGGCGCGCTGCTCTTCCCGCTGGGCGAGCTGACGACGATCTCCGGCACCCGGATCAGCTTCGCCGAGGGGCTCGGCCGGGCCCTGCTGATCGCCCTGGTCGTCGCCGCCTCACTGGTCGGAGTGGCGGCCCTCGGCCTGTTCGTGTCGACCCTCACCAACAGCGGCATCGCGGCCATGGCGACCACCGTCGGCCTGCTCATCACTGTGCAGATCGTCGACCAGATACCCCAGCTGCACGCGGTGCAGCCCTATCTGTTCTCCCACTACTGGCTGTCCTTCGCCGACCTGATGCGCGAGCCCGTCTACTGGGACGACCTGGTGAAGAACCTCGGCCTCCAGGGGCTGTACGCCGCCGTGTTCGGCTCGGCGGCCTGGGCGCGGTTCACGGCGAAGGACATCAGCGTGTAGGGCCGCCAGGCAGGCTCTAGGCCCGCTGGTGCGGGAAGCGGGCGAGCGGCGCCTCCTGGGCGAAGAAGGTCTTGGCGCGCGTCAGCGCGTCGGTGTCCTCGCGGACGTCGCCGGGCGCGCTGCCGCTGCCCAGCAGCACCCCGCCGAAGTGCATCCCCAGGTAGGCGGCCGAGTTGTTGAGCGTGCCGACGAGGGGGTCGGCGACCGACGGTTCCCGGTCCGCGAGCGCCGTGATGCCCCAGAGCGTGCGCCCGGCCATGGTCGCCTTGAAGTCGACGCCGGGGGTGCGCAGCCAGGCCGACCAGTAGTCCAGGTAGCGCTTGGTGTGGCCGGACACCGAGTACCAGTACAGCGGCGAGGCGATCACGATGTCGGTCGCCGCGAGGGTGGAGTCCAGCAGCAGACCGGCGGTGGTGTCCGCGGGCGGCCGTACGTGGTCGCTGTCGTGGCGCAGGTCCACGAAGTCGGGCAGCGGGTGCTCGGCGAGGCGGATCCACTGCTGCTCGACCTCCGCGGGCAGCTGTGCGGCGGCCTCGCGGGCCAGCAGCTCGGTGTTGCCGTCCGGGCGGGAGCTGCCCAGGACGAACAGGAAGCGGCGGTTCATGGATCCCCCAGATGCGTCACGTACCGGGAAGCCGGTACCGCGAAGAAAAGGCGTGTGCATTTTATGCACGCGCAAGCAATTTCCGCCAGGGTTTCCCCGAGTGCTCCCGGGCGCCCCCCGGTGCTCCCGGGCGCGGCTGGTGCGAGGCTGTGACGCCGTGGTGACGCGGAAGCCGGGCGGAGCCGACACACTGGTGGGCAGGACGCGTACGACCGGATCGCGACGCGGGGGAGTGAGGGACACCGATGGCTGGACTCAGCTTCGAGAAGAAGCGGGCGCAGCAGCCCGTGGCGCATCCGACGGCGGTGACTGTCCGGGTCTCCGGCACGGGGGTCGCGTCGGTGGGCGGGACGCCGGTCGTGGCGGCACCGGGCGAGGAGATCCAGCAGGCCGTCCTGAACCACCTCCAGCGCCTGGCCATCAGCCTCGGCGCCCCGGTCAGGGCCACGATCCACGACGACCGCGCGGGCTGCGTCGTCCCCCTGGAGGTCTCCGCGGACGGCTCCAGCCGGGTGACGGGGGAGCCGGTACGGGTGGACGCCGCGCCCGTCCCGCGGCCGGGCTCCGTGCCGCCGGGCACCGCACGGACACCGACCGGACAGTTCGGCCCGGCACCCGTCATGACCGAGCCCGGCACGGACACGCCGGCCCCGGTGACGTCCGGTTGGCCGGAGCCGGCGGCGCCCGCCACCGCGGTGCCGTCGGAGTCGGCGTCGTCCGTCACCACGGTGTCG
>NZ_MUMF01000376.1:0-495 GCF_002155905.1 Streptomyces tricolor
GGCGGGTCGGCCGGCAGGCCGTGCGCGCGCCGGTAGTCGCGGATCAGGGACCGGGGGAGCCGCCCGCGGTCGCTGATCCGTCGCCCTTCGGCCTGCGCCCAGGCGCGTACGTGTGCCGCGTCGATGCCGGGCGAGGACGGGTTCTTCTCCGGGAGGGCGCCGAGCGGGCCGCCGGAGGACGCCGGCGGCACGGGCTCCGGGGTCCCTCGGCGCGGATCCGTACCGGTGGTCCGCGCGTCGAGCGCGTCCGCCAGCGACCGCAGCCGTGCGGCGATCGTGCGGGGCGGTACCGCGATCGCGTGGCCGGTGCCGTGCCGTGTCACGGCCGCGATGCCCGGACTGCCGAGGAGCGCCAGCGCCTCCTCGATCTCCTTCTTGCCGAGCGGCTCGCCCAGGGACGCCTTCGTCTCCCGCCAGATGTCCCCCACGTCCAGCGCCCCGGCGCTGAACTCGATCTCGTCCGGGTCGTTCGCGCTCTTCCACAGGGCGGCGGCC
>NZ_MUMF01000376.1:503-2817 GCF_002155905.1 Streptomyces tricolor
GGCGAGCTGCTCGGCGCCGAGGACCGTCACGTCCTCGCGGTCCGTCGCCGGCAGCATCCAGGGGGCGAGCCGGGGGGTGACCAGCACGGTTTGGTCGGTCTCGTGACCGGCCCGCGGCTGGGGCAGCTTCACGCCTCCGGCCGTATCGGCCGTCACCGCCACGGCGATGCGCCGCCGCGTCCTGGGCGACAGCCACAGGGTGGCGACGAGGCCCGCCCCGGACGGCTCGCCGAACGACCCGGCCGGCTCGACGTCCGCGCCGAGGAAGCGGAGCGCCTCGGCCACCGCGCGCACGAACCGCCGGGGGTCCGCGCCGTCCCCGGCGGCGTCCACGACCTCGGCCGCGAGCCGCTCGGGACCCGTGGCGGGCCGCTGCTCCGCCGGTGTCGCCTCCTCCCGGGGTGTGTCCCGCCGCTGGAGGGGCAGCGCGCCGGCCAGGGCGGTGCCGAGCGGGGTACGGCGGGTCCGCGCCCCGATGCGCTCGGCGAGTCCCGTGTCGACCAGGAGCGCCACGCGCGCCGTCACGTCCTTCCGGGTGAGCCGGCCGTCCGGATACCGCTCGGAGAGGATCCTCGTCAGCGTCGCCGAGTCGTGCGCGTCGGCCAGCGCGTCCAGGGTCTCGCCGAGCAGCGCCAGGCCGAGATGCAGATGCCGGACCAGGTCGGCCACCTGCCCCGAGTGCAGCCACTCCGCCGCCAGCGGGCCGGCCGTGAACCGGTCCGGACCGATCTGGACCAACAGCCCGAGCCCCAGAAGGGTGTTCAGGGACTGCTCGGCGGACGACGGTGCGACGTCGAAGGCCTGCGCGGAGAAGCGGACGAACTCGCCGCGGGTGACCCCGGCCGCCGCGGCGTCCACGAGCCGGCTGAGGGCCGTCGGGTTCGCCCCGCCCGCGATGTAGCCCAGGACGCGCCTGCGCGCGCGCAACTCCCCCTCGGTGACCTGGGCCAGCCGCTCGGCCAGCAGGCGCGGCGGCTCCGGCAGCGTCACGGGAGGGCCGTCGCCCGGGTGGGTGCCGCCCGGGCCGGGGTGCACGGGAGGCAGCCGGGCCACGAACGCGCGTCCCCTGGCGGTCGGGACGATCATCCCGTTGCTCCAGTACTCGGCCATGCCGGTGGCGCGCAGCCAGTGCACGCGCCGGCGCACCTGGTCGAGCGAGGTCCAGGCGAGGCCGTAGCGGTCCACGGCGATCCGGTGCAGCTCCTCGTGGGTGAGGCCCGTGCCGAGCGCGTCCAGTGCCTCGCCGACGAACCGGACGTGCGCGTGCAGCACCGCGATCAGGTAGGTGGTGTCCCCCGACGCCAGGAAGTGCCGGGCCTCACGGGTGAGCCGCACCCGCGCCGGACGGCCCTCCCGGGTGAACAGGCCGCAGCTGCCCAGGGAGTGGAGCACTTGGCGCAGCGGCACGGGGGAGTCGGCCCCCGGCCAGGTGAACGAGCGGTCCACGAGCGGTTCGGCGTCGATGCCGCGCAGCAGCGCCATGAGGTTCGCGATCAGCTCGGAGACGTGCCCCGGCACGTAGGGCGCGGTGCCGGCCCGGGTGGCCCAGGGGAGGGGGACGGGGAGGTCCGCACCGTCCGGTGCAGGCACTTGTCGCATCGATCGGACTCCTGATGAAGAGGCTTGTCCAGGTGATGTGAAGCCTGGCAAGCCTCATCGGGCATGTCCTCGCATACCTGGCGGATTCCTTCTTTCGGCTCGTCCCGCCCGTGACCTCCGGTGCCGTCCGGCGCGATGTGCTAAGCGGCCCCCGGACAGCGGGGTCAGTGCACGCCGTGCGGCCGGAACTGGATGCTGATGCGGGGGCCCGTGGCCCGGCTGGTCTTCGGGACGCAGTGCTCCCAGGTGCGCTGGCAGGAGCCGCCCATCACGATGAGGTCGCCGTGCCCGAGGGGCCGGCGCACCGTGCCGCCGCCTCCGCCGGCCGGGCGCAGCAGCAGGTCGCGGGGTGCGCCGACGGAGAGGATCGCGACCATGGTGTCCTCGCGGGCGCCCCGCCCGATCCGGTCCCCGTGCCAGGCCACGCTGTCCCGGCCGTCACGGTAGAAGCACAGCCCGGCGGTGGCGAACGGCTCGCCCAGCTCCTCGGCGTAGTGCCGGGACAGCGCGGCGCGGGCCTCCTCCAGCACCGGGTGGGGGAGCGGGTCCGTTGCGCCGTAGAAGGCCAGCAGGCGGGGTACGGCCACCACGTTGTCGTACATCTTCCGGCGCTCCGCCCGCCAGGGCACGTCCGCCGCCAGCTGTTCGAACAGCGCGTCGGCCCCGCTCAGCCAGCCCGGCAGGAGGTCGATCCAGGCGCCGGCGCCCAGCTCGG
>NZ_MUMF01000377.1 GCF_002155905.1 Streptomyces tricolor
CCGTCCCCCCTCCAGGTGAACCTGTGGCCCGTGGGGGGCTCCGGCCGCCCCACCCCCTGTCGGAAAATCGGGACGCATACACCCCTGGTCACGAGCCGGTCACGATGAGCCGGTGGACACCGCAGGCGCTCTTGCCCGCCCGGAGCGGCCCGGCGTACACCGGACCGCACGGGACAGAGTTCTGACGTTCAGCACGTTCAACGGAGAACGACGAACGGGGAAGTGATGCACAGCAGGAGCAGCACGTTCCGCACACACAGGGCCGTCACCACACTCGCCGCACTGCTCGCGGGAGCCCTCGCGCTCTCCGCCTGCTCCGGCAGCGACGACGACAAGAAGGACAACGGGGACAAGAGCAGCGGAGCCACCGCTTCCACGGTGACCCTGCCGAAGCTGGACGGCGCCAAGCTGGAGGTGGCCGCCGTCTGGACCGGCGCCGAGCAGGCCAACTTCAAGAAGGTCCTCGCCGAGTTCGAGAAGCGGACCGGCGCCACGGTCACCTTCGTACCCGCGCAGGACCCGATCATCAACTTCCTCGGTTCGAAGATCGCGGGCGGCCAGCCGCCGGACATAGCGCTGCTGCCGCAGCCCGGCGCGATCAAGCAGGCGGTGGACAAGGGCTGGGCCAAGCCGCTGAACGCCGCCGTCCAGGCCGAGCTGGCGAAGAACTACGCGCAGGGCTGGCAGGACATCGGCAAGGTCGGCGGCAAGCAGTACGGCGTCTACTACAAGGCCGCCAACAAGTCGCTGATCTGGTACAACGCCGAGGTCTTCGAGAACGCGGGCGCCCAGGAACCCAAGACCTGGAAGGATCTGCTGACCGCCGCGCAGGCGGTGTACGACTCCGGGGTCACGCCGTTCTCCGTGGCCGGCGCGGACGGCTGGCCGCTGACCGACTGGTTCGAGAACGTGTACCTGTCCCAGGCGGGGCCGGAGAAGTACGACCAGCTGGCCCAGCACAAGATCAAGTGGACCGATCCGTCGGTGAAGCAGGCGCTGACCACGCTCGCCCAGATCTGGGGCAAGCAGGACTACCTCGCGGGCGGCCAGAAGGGCGCGTTGCAGACGGAGTTCCCCGAGTCGGTCACCCAGACCTTCACCGGCGGCGACCAGCCGAAGTCCGCGATGGTGTACGAGGGCGACTTCGTGCAGGTCAACATCGGGGAGACCGAGGCGAAGGTGGGCACGGACGCGAAGGTGTTCCCGTTCCCGGCGGTCGGCGAGAAGGCGCCGGTGGTCTCCGGCGGTGACGCGGCGGTGATCCTGAAGGACTCGAAGGCGGCGCAGGCCCTGGCCACCTTCCTCGCCTCCCCGGACGCGGCCACCATCCAGGCGAAGCTGGGCGGTTACCTGTCGCCGAACAAGAACGTGCCGATCTCGGCGTACCCGAACGCGGTGCAGCAGAAGATCGCCAAGGCGCTGATCGCGTCCGGCGACGACTTCCGCTTCGACATGTCCGACCAGGCCCCGCAGGCCTTCGGCGGGACGCCCGGCAAGGGCGAGTGGAAGGATCTCCAGGACTTCCTGAAGAACCCGGGCGACGTGGCGGGCGCGCAGGCGAAGCTGGAGAAGGACGCGGCGGCGGCGTACGGGAACGGGGGCTGATCCGGCGATGGCGTCGGCAGCGGCGGCCGGGGCCCCACCGGGCCCCGCCGCGCCCCGCAGTCGCAAGAGCGTGACCGGCACCCGGAGAGCCGTGGCAGCGCTGTTCCTGCTGCCCGCGCTGGTGCTGCTCGGCGCGCTCGTGGTCTACCCGATCGGGTACTCGCTCGTCCGCAGCTTCGGCAACGCCTCCGGCGACGGCTTCGCCGGGTTCGACAACTACCGGGCCCTCTTCACCGACGACGGCATCCGCACCGCCCTGAAGAACAACGTGCTCTGGGTGGTGTTCGCGCCGACGGTCTCCACCGCGCTCGGTCTGGTCTTCGCGGTGCTGACCGAACGGGTGCGCTGGGGAACGGCGTTCAAGCTGGTCGTCTTCATGCCGATGGCGATCTCGATGCTGGCCGCCGGGATCATCTTCCGGCTGGTGTACGACCAGGACCCGGACAAGGGCGTGGCGAACGCGGTGTGGGTGGGCGTGCACGACACGTTCGCGCAGGCGTCGGCGTTCCCGAAGGCGCATCCGGGCCGCGACTCCCCCCTCCGGCCGGACCGGGGCGGGTTCATCACCAGGACCACCGTGCGCGCCGGACAGCCGGTCGCCCTGCCTCTGGTGGGGGTCGCCCCGGACCAGCTGCCCGACGACGCGAAGAAGGCCGTGGCCGCCGCGCCGGAGCCGGGCAAGGTCACCGGCACCACCTGGCAGGACTTCACCCGCGGCAAGGGCGTCGGCAGGCTCGGCGCACCGGATCCGTCCGAGGTGGGCTACGCCGGGATGCGGATCGAGGCGGTCAAGGACGGCACAGTGGTCGCCACCGCCGAGGCCGCCGGCGACGGCACCTTCGTCCTGCCCGCGGCGGCCGACGGGGCCCGTCTGCGGCTGCCCGCGAGCAACTTCAGGGAGCCGTACAACGGGGTGGACTGGCTCGGCCCGGCCCTCGTGACGCCGTCGATCATCGGGGCGTACGTGTGGATGTGGGCGGGCTTCGCGATGGTGCTGATCGCGGCCGGGCTCGCGGGCGTGCCCCGGGAGCTGCTGGAGGCGGCGCGGGTGGACGGCGCGTCCGAGTGGCAGGTGTTCCGCAAGGTCACCGTGCCGTTGCTGGCGCCGGTGCTGGCGGTCGTCGTCGTCACGTTGATGATCAACGTGCTGAAGGTGTTCGACCTGGTGTTCATCATCGCGCCGGGCTCCTCCCAGGACGACGCGAACGTGCTGGCGCTGGAGCTGTACCGCAAGGGCTTCGCGGAGGGCCAGCCGGGCATCGCGAGCGCGATCTCGGTGTTCCTGCTGCTGCTGGTGATCCCGGTGATGCTGTTCAACATCCGTCGGCTCAGGCGGGAGGTGCGGCGATGACGGCGACCGTCGGAGGCGTCGGGAAGACCGGTCCGTCCGGGGCGGTGCCGGCCGGGCGGTCGGTGGCCTCGCGGATCGCGGAGAGGCTGAGCGGCGGGCTGGTCCGGGTGGTGCTGATCCTGGTGGGCCTGTTCTGGCTGGTGCCGACGATCGGACTGCTCGTCTCCTCGCTGCGCACCCCGCAGGACATGAGCGCGAGCGGCTGGTGGTCGGTGTTCACCGAGCCGTCCCAGCTCACCGTGGACAGCTACCGGAAGCTGCTGGAGAACTCCGACATCACCGACTCCCTGGTGAACACGGTGCTGATCACGGTCCCGGCGACCCTCCTGGTCGTGGTCATCGGGGCGCTGGCCGGGTACGCGTTCGCGTGGATGGAGTTCCCCGGCCGGGACTGGTGGTTCCTGGGCGTGGTGAGCCTGCTGGTGGTGCCCGTACAGGTGGCGCTGATCCCGATCGCCGAACTGTTCGGCAACATCGGGCTGTTCGGGTCGATCCTCGGGGTGATCCTGTTCCACACCGGCTTCGGACTGCCGTTCGCGGTGTTCCTGCTGCGGAACTTCTTCGCGGAGATCCCGCGCGAGCTGCTGGAGGCGGCCCGGCTCGACGGCGCCGGTGAACTCCGCCTGTTCGCCCGCGTGGTGATGCCGCTCGGCGGGCCGGCCATCGCGAGCCTCGGCATCTTCCAGTTCCTGTGGGTGTGGAACGACATGCTGGTGGCGCTGGTGTTCACCAAGTCGGGCACCCAGCCGGTCACGGTCGCGCTGCAGACGCAGGTACGGCAGTTCGGCAACAACATCGACGTACTGGCGCCCGGCGCGTTCATCTCCATGGTGATCCCGCTGGCCGTGTTCTTCGCGTTCCAGAAGCAGTTCGTGTCCGGGGTGATGGCCGGCGCGGTCAAGTGACCGCGGACGGGCACGTGTTGTGCGGGGCGGGCCTTCAACGGCCCGCCCCTTCGCGTTCACCTGATGTAGCCCGAATGCCGCAGGGGCCGTAACCAAGTCACTCCATCGGCCGTTCCCGGGCAGAACGCCCGCGCCGACCGACCCATGGATGTCCCTTGCCCAGGTTCAGTGTCATTGTCCCCGCGTACAAGGTCCAGGCGTATCTCCCCGCGTGCCTGGACTCGGTGCTCTCGCAGTCGTACCCGGATCTGGAACTGATCGCCGTGGACGACTGCTCGCCCGATGCCTGCGGCGCGCTCATCGACGAGTACGCGGCCCGCGACGCGCGCGTGAAGCCCGTGCACCTGGCCGAGAACCGGGGTCTGGGCGGCGCCCGGAACGCGGGGATCGCCGAGGCGAGCGGCGACTACCTGGTCTTCCTGGACAGCGACGACACGCTCACCCCGGACGCGCTGCGGGCCGTCGCCGACCGGCTGAAGGAGACCGGCGACCCGGACGTCCTGGTCTTCGACTACGCGCGCACCTACTGGGACGGCCGGGAGGTGCGCAACCAGCTCGCCGCGCAGCTGACCGAGCAGGGCCCGGCGCCGTTCCGGCTGGAGGACCGGCCCGGGCTGCTGCGGGTGCTGATGGTGGCCTGGAACAAGGCGTACCGTCGGGAGTTCGTCGCCCGGCACGGCTTCCGCTTCCCGCCGGGCTACTACGAGGACACCCCCTGGACCTTCCCGGTGCTGCTGACCGCCGAGTCGCTCGCCACCCTGGACCGGGTGTGCGTGCACTACCGGCAGCGCCGGCGGGGCAGCATCCTCGGCACCACGAGCCGCAAGCACTTCGACCTGTTCGAGCAGTACGACCGGGTGTTCGCGTACGTCGAGGAGCGGCCCGAACTCGCGCGCTGGCGGCCGGAGTTGTTCCGGCGGATGGTCGACCACTACGCCACGGTGTTCACCAAGCGGGACCGGCTGCCGCGCGGCAGCCACGGCGAGTTCCTGCGCCTGGCCCGCGCCCACTACCGCCGCTACCGCGTGCCGGGGGCGCGCCTCAGGCTGCGGCACACCCTGGTCCGCTTCGGGCTGCACCGCACGTTCCGGGCGCTCCAGCTGGCCGCGGCCGTCCGCCGGCGGGCGCTGAAGTCCGCGGTGTGGCTGGTCCGCGCCGTGCGCACCGCCGCGCTGGGGCTGCACTACCGGATCCAGCTGCGGCTGCCGCTGCGCTCCGACCGGGCGGTGTTCACCGCCGAGGAGGGGCGCGGTGATCCGGCGGCGCTGGAGGAGGCGTTCCGGGCGCTCGTGCCGCGGCTGAGCACGGCGTGGATCGCCCGGCCCGGCCAGGAGCACGCGGTGCCGCCGGGCCCGCGCCGGCTGCGGCCCGGCTCGGCCGCCTACTGGACGGCACTGGCCCGCTCCCGCTACCTGGTCGCCGACGCCGCCTTCGAGCGGCGGCTGCGCAAGCGGCCCGGGCAGGTCTTCGTGCAGACCCAGCGGGGCACCCCGCTGGGGCACGCGGGCCTCGATCTGCTGGAGCGCCCCGCGGCGGCCCGGGACACGGACTTCGCGGAGCTGCTGCGGGACGTCGACCGGTGGGACTACGTGCTGTCCGGCAACCGGCACGCCACCCTGACCTGGGAGCGGGTCCACCCGGGCCGGTACACCACGCTGGAGTACGGGCTGCCGCGCAACGACGTCCTGCAGCGGGCGACCGCGGCGGACGTGGCCCGGCTGCGCGCGTCGCTGGGCGTCCCGGAGGGCGCGGTGGCGATCCTGTACGCGCCCGCCCGCCGCGACCACCGGTGCACCCAGCGCCCGCTGCTCGACCTGGAGCGGATCCTGCGCCGCCTGGGCCCGCGCTTCGTGCTCCTGGCCCGCACCCCGGCCCCCGCCCGGGGCACCCGGATCATCGACGTCTCCGGTCACCCGGACCCGGCCGCCCTGTGTCTCGCCTCGGACGTGCTGCTCACCGACTACGCGCCGGTCATGTTCGACTACGCGGGCCTGGACCGGCCGATCGTGGTGCACACCGAGGACTGGGCGGCGTACGAGGCGGCCCGCGGCGCCTACTTCGACCTGCGGGACTTCCCGCCGGGCGCGGTGGCGCGCAGCGAGGACGAGCTGATCGACATCTTCGCCACCGGCCACTGGTGCGGCTCGCGCTCGGCGCAGCTGCGGGCCGCGTTCCGGGAGCGGTTCTGCCCGTGGGACGACGGGCGGGCCGCCGAGCGGGTGGTACGCCGGGTGGTGCTGGGCGAGACGGAGCTGCCGCCGGTGGTACCGCTCGCGGACCGCACCCCGGCCCCGTCGGCCTGCGCGCGCCCCCAGCTGGTCACCGTGCCGCAACCTTCCGGTCCCCGCCCCGTCACCGACGGCAGCTGAACGGCGTTGGTCCTACCGGGAGTTCCCATGCCCCTCGGCTCGACGCGGCCCGCCCCGAGCCGGCCGTCCACCTGGCGTCCGGCGGGACGGCCCGGCCGCGTCCGCACGACGACAGAAAGAACAGAATGCCCCGCTTCAGCATCATCGTCCCGTCCCACGGGGTCGCCGGCCGGCTGTCCCAGGCGCTGGACTCGGTCCTCGGCCAGTCCTTCGGCGACCTCCAGCTGATCCCGGTCTGCGACGCCCCCGACGCCCCGGCCGACGGGGGTCCCCCCTGTGCGAGCGCGGCCGGGAACGCGGGGGACGTCGCCGCCGGGTACGCCGAGCGGGACTCCCGGGTGACCCCGGTCCACTCGCCGCCGTCCGCCGGGCTGAGCGGGGCGCGCAACGCCGGGATGCGGGCGGCGACCGGCACGTATGTGCTGTTCCTGGACGGCGACGACCTGCTGCTGCCGGGCGCGCTCGCGGCGCTGGACGCCCGGCTGGCCGAGATCGCCGGCGCCGACGTGCTGTACGCCGAGCACGAGCGCGTCCCCTGGTGGGAGGGCGAGCCGACGAACCCGGCGGCACCCCTGCTGGCCAAGGCCCCGAAGGGCGCGTTCGCCCCCGCCGACCGGCCCGGCCTGACCGGGGTGCAGCTGCCCGCGTGGAGCGCCGTCTACCGCCGCGCCTTCCTCACCGAGCACGAACTCACCTTCCCCGACGGGCACTTCACGGACCTCGGCTGGGGCGGTCTGGTGACCGTCGCGGCCGAGCGGATCGCGGTGCTGCGCCGGCCCGTCGTACGGCACCGGCTGCGCCGTCAGGGCAGCCGGCTCAATCTGCCGGGGCCGCACCAGCACACCCTGCTGGACCAGGTGGAGCGGGTGCTGACGCGGGCGGCCGAGCGCGAGCTGCCGGCCGAGCGCACCGGTCCGCTGTTCGACCAGCTGTTCGCCGTGGTGCTGAAGACGGCGTCCCGGCCGGAGCGGCTGCCCTCCGGGCACCGGGCGTTCTTCCGCCGCGCGGCCCGGCTGCACCGGCGGCACCGGCCGGCCGGCCACCGGGTGCCGGGCGGCAGCCTGGGGGTGCAGCACCGGCTTCTGGCGGCCGGCGCGTACACCGCGTTCCGTGCCCTGCGCGGCGCCAACCGGGCGGCCGGCGGCGCCGTCGGACGGCTGCCGCGCCCGCGCATGCTGCGCACCCGGCTGCGCTACGCCCGTGCCCTGCGCCGCCCGCTGGACGACGGCCTCGCCGTGTACTGCGCCTACTGGGGCCGCGGCTACGCCTGCAATCCGGCCGCGATCCACGCCAAGGCCCGCGAACTCGCCCCGCACATCCGCTCGGTGTTCCTGGTCGAGGCCGGCCAGGAGCACGCCGTACCGGAGGGCGTCGAGTACGCGGTGATCGGCTCGCGCCGCTACTGGGAGGTGCTGGCCCGCGCGAAGTACCTGGTCAACAACGCGAACTTCGCCGAGGGCGTCGTCAAGCGGCCGGGCAGTGTGCACGTGCAGACCCAGCACGGCACCCCGCTGAAGACGATGGGTGTGGACCAGTCGACGTACCCGGTGGTGGCCGCGCAGTCCGGCAGCTTCACCAAGCTGCTCGGCCGGGTCGACCGCTGGGACTTCAACCTGTCGTCCAACCGGCACTCCACCCAGATGTGGGAGCGCGCCTTCCCCGGCTCCTACGAGCACCTGGAGTACGGCTATCCGCGCAACGACGTCTACTACACGGCGACCGCCGAGGACGTGGCCCGCGTCCGGCGGGAGCTGGGCGTCCCGGAGGGCCGGACGGCCGTGCTGTACGCGCCGACCCACCGCGACCACCACACCGGCTTCGAGACCGGCCTGGACCTGGAGGCGTTCTGCGCGGCGGCCGGCGAGGACGTCGTCGTCCTGCTGCGCGCGCACTACTTCTACGACCGGGGCCGCTCCCTGGGCTCGGACCGGATCATCGACGTCACCGGGCACCGCTCCGCCGAGGACGTGTGCCTGGCCGCGGACGCGCTGATCACGGACTACTCGTCCATCATGTTCGACTACGCCAACCTGGACCGGCCGATCGTCGTCTACGCCGACGACTGGGACGTCTACCGGGAGACCCGGGGCGTCTACTTCGACCTGCCGGCCCAGCCGCCCGGGCTGGTCGCCCGGACCCCGCAGGAGCTGGCCGCCGTCTTCCGCGACGGCTCGTACGCGGGCCCGCGGGCCCGGGCGCTGCGGGCCGCGTTCCGGGAGCGGTTCTGCCAGTTCGACGACGGGCGGGCCGCCGAGCGGGTGGTCCGGCGGGTGCTGCTCGGCGAGCCGCCGGAGGCGGTGCCGCCGGTGATCCCGCTCGCGGAACGCATTCCCGCCCCCGCCGCCGCGACCCTCGTGAGGAGCTGACCCGCCGTGCCCCGCTTCAGTGTGATCGTGCCCTGTTTCAAGGTGCAGGGCTTTCTGCGCGAGTGCCTGGACTCGGTGCTCGGGCAGTCCTTCGGCGACTTCGAGCTGATCGCCGTGGACGACTGCTCCCCGGACGGCTGCGGCGCGATCCTGGACGAGTACGCCGAGCGGGACCCGCGCGTGCGGGTGCTGCACCTGCCGGAGAACGTGGGTCTGGGCCGGGCCCGCAACGCGGGCCTGCCGCACGCCACCGGCGACTACCTCTTCTTCCTGGACAGCGACGACACCCTCACCCCGGGCGCGCTCCGGGCGATCGCCGACCGGCTCGCCGAGGCCGCCGACCCGGACGTGCTCGTCTTCGACTACGCGCGCACCTACTGGTGGGGCGGCACCCGGCGCAACGTCCTCGCGCACATCCTGGCGGAGGCCCCCGGCACGTTCGCCGTCTCGGAGTACCCGCAGATCCTCGACCTGCTGATGGTGGTCTGGAACAAGGTCTACCGGCGGGAGTTCGTCACCCGGGGCGGCTTCACGTTCCCGCCCGGCTACTACGAGGACACCCCCTGGACCTTCCCGGTGATGCTCAGCGCCCGCCGGATCGCCGCCCTGGACCGGATCTGCCTGAACTACCGGCAGCGCCGGCAGGGCAACATCCTGTCCACCACCAGCCGCAAGCACTTCGACATCCACGACCAGTACGAGCGGGTCTTCGCCTTCGTGGCCGAGCGGCCGGAGCTGGCGTCCTGGCGGCCGTACCTGCACCGCAAGATGGGCGAGCACTGCCTGGACATCCTGGCCAAGCCGGACCGGCTGCCGCCCGCCGACAAGCCCGAGTTCTTCCGGCGTACGGCGGAGATGTTCCGCCGGCACCGGCCGGAGGGCGCCCCGGTGGACGGCGAGGTGGCCGTGCTGACCGGCTCCTGGACCGGGTACCGGCTGAAGCGGCAGGCGGCGCGGGCCGGGCGGGAGGCGGCCCGGCGGGCGGAGCGGGCGCGCCGGGCCGCCGCCGCGCGGGCCCGCACCGGCTGGACCGCCCTGCACGCCCACCGGCCGCTGGACGAGAACCTCGTGGTGTACTCGGCGTCCTCGCACCGGGGCCTGCTCGGCGACCCGGCGGCCGTGTACGCCGCGGCCCGCGAGATCGCCCCGCACATGCGCGGGGTGTGGGTGGTGCGGGACCAGGAGACGGCCGCGCAGCTGCCACCGGGCACGGAGCACGTGATCGTCGGGTCGCGGCGCTATCTGGAGGTCACCGCGCGGGCGAAGTTCTTCGTCAACGACGTCAACTGGCCCGGCTCGCTGGCCAAACGCCCGGGCAGCGTGCACATCCACACCCACCAGGGCACCCCGCTGAAGTACCTGGGCGCCGATCTGCTGGACAAGCCGGGCGCCCGGCTCGGCTTCGACGTGCCGCAGATGCTGCGCCGGGCCGACCGCTGGGACTACAGCCTGGTCGCCAACCGCCACTCGGAGCTGGTCTGGGAGCGGGCCTACCCGTGCCACTTCACCTCGGTGCGCACCGGCAGCCCGCGCAACGACGTGCTGGTGAACGGCGGCTCCGGTGACTTCCGGGAGCGGCACGGCATCCCGGCGGACCACACGGTCGTGCTGTACGCGCCGACCCGCCGGGACTACCGCCGGGGCGGGCACGTGGACCGGATCGACCTGGCCCGGTTCGCGGCCGACCTCGGCGAGGGGCACACGCTGGTGGTCCGGCTGCATCCGTCGCTGGCCGGCGGCCCCGCGCGGGGCCTGGGCCTGGCGGAGCTGGCCCGGCGCCGGATCGTGGTCGACGCGACCGACGAGCCGCATCTGACGGACGTGCTGCTCGCGGCGGACGCGCTGGTCACGGACTACTCGTCCGTCATGTTCGACTACGCCCTGCTGGACCGGCCGATCGTGGTGCACGCCGACGACTGGCCCGCGTTCACGGCGAGCCGGGGCGCCTATCTCGACATCACGGCCGAGCCGCCCGGCCATGTCTCGTCCTCCTACCGGGAGCTGGCCTGGCTGTTCGCCTCGGGCGCGTGGCGGGACGAGGAGTCGACGCGGCTGCGCGCGGACTTCCGGGCCCGGTTCTGCGAGTACGACGACGGGCGGGCCGCCGAACGGGTGGTGCGGGCGCTGCTGCTGGGCGAGCCGATGCCCGCCCCGGAGCCGGTGCGGATCCCGGGCCAGGCGGCGGCCCCGGACGCGCTGGCCTCGGCGTAGCGCACGCGCGAGGGGGCCGGTCCCGGGCGGGACCGGCCCCCTGAGAAGCGTGCGGCGGTTACTCGACGACCAGGTCGACGTCGATGTTGCCGCGGGTGGCGTTGGAGTACGGGCAGACCTGGTGGGCGCTCTCGACCAGCTTGCGGCCGGTCTCCTGGTCCACGCTGTCGGGCAGCTCGATCCGCAGGGTGACCTTCAGCCCGAAGCCCTCGCCCTGCTTGCCTATGCCGACCTCGGCGGTCACGGCGGCTTCGCTGACGTCGACCTTGGCCTGGCGGCCGACGAGCCCGAGGGCGCTGCCGAAGCAGGCGGCGTACCCGGCGGCGAAGAGCTGCTCCGGGTTGGTGCCCTGGCCGTTGCCGCCCAGCTCCACCGGCATGGCCAGGGCCAGGTCGATCCTGCCGTCGGAGGAGACGGCACGGCCCTCGCGGCCGTGGGTGGCGGTGGCGACGGCGGTGTAGAGCGCGTCCATGAAGACCATCCCTCTCGGGTGTGCGGTTCGTTGCGACCACAAGTAGAGCACACAATTAAGTTGCGCACAACTAAATGGGGGACAAGAGCTACCCTGGAGCCATGAACGACACGGAGTGGCTGCGCCTGGACCGCCAGATCTGCTTCTCGCTGCACGCGGCGTCCCGCGCCTTCAACGGCGTGTACCGCGTACTCCTGAAGGATCTCGGGCTCACCTACCCGCAGTACCTGGTGATGCTGGTGCTGTGGGAGCAGGGCGACCTGCCGGTCAAGAAGCTCGGCGAACAGCTGCGCCTCGACTCCGGAACACTGTCCCCGCTGGTCAAGCGGCTGGAGGGGGCCGGTCTGGTGCGCCGCGAGCGCAGCGCGGCGGACGAGCGCTCGGTCCTGGTCCGGCTCACCGGGGAGGGCGCGGCGCTGCGCGAGCGGGCCCTGGAGGTGCCGCGCCGGATCATGTCGGCGACCGGTTTCGACCTCGCCGAGATCGTCGACCTGCGCGCCCGGCTGGACCAGCTCACCACCGCTCTGGACGCGGCGGCCGCGGCGGAAGCACGGGGAGCCCGCTGACCGGGCGGACGTAGAGCCGTACGGTCACCCCGCCGCGCACGGTTTCCTCGCGGCCGACGAACTCCTGCCGGAGCACGGCGGCCTTCGTCCGCTCGACGGGGTTGCGCGGCGCCCAGCGGCCGGCCAGCAGTGTGCGGTCCGCGACGACCCACACCCGGTCCAGCGACGCCAGCCGCCGGCGCACCTCGGCCGCCCCGGCCTCCCGCCCGTACAGCGTCCCCGACGCGGCGGCCCCCGTCACCAGCGCGA
>NZ_MUMF01000378.1 GCF_002155905.1 Streptomyces tricolor
CGGCTCCGCCGGCCGGCCCACGGCCACCCCCGGCGGCGCCGCGGCCTCCCCGGGCGCCTCCTGGGCCGGACGCGACACCCCGGGCCGCGCCGCCCTGCACGGCAGGCTCCGCAATCTCGCCTCCGGCCTGTGCGTCGGCGTCGTCGGCGAGAAGGCGGCCGAGGGCGCCGAGACGGAACTCTCCGACTGCTCAGCCACCCCGAGCCAGCGGTGGACGTACGAGACCGACGGGCTGCTGCGCAACGCCGCCGCTCCCGAGCTGTGCCTGGACTCACGCCTCGGCTACTCCGTGCGCCTCGCCCCCTGCGCGGCCACCGGCCGGGCCGCCCGCGACATCCGCTACGACTTCACCCTCCAGGGCGTCCTGGTACCGCGCTCCGGGCAGGGCCTGGCCCTCACCCCGGCCGCCACCGACGGCTCCGGCGCCCTCGTGCTCAAGACCCGCTCCCCGGGCGCCGCCCAGCGCTGGACCGTCGACACCGCCCGCCCGGATCCGCGGATGGAGAACGTCCGCTGGGACGCCGGCAGCACCCCGCGGCCCACCCGCACCGCGCCGCCCACGCCGTCGCCCGCGAGCGGCGGACACCACCGCTGAGTCAGGCGTGGTGCGGCGGCGGGGGCGGGATCGTGCCCAGGTCCGGGGCCGGTTCCGGCCACACCAGCAGGACCGGGCAGGGGGCGTGGTCGACGGCGAACCGGACGGCCGGGCCGAGACTCTTCGGCCCGAGCCGGGACCGGTCCCCGTCCCGCGCCAGCACCAGCAGCCCGGCCCCCTCGGCGGCGGCCACCACCTCGCGCTCCACCCGGCCCGACCGCTCCTCGCGCACACAGGGCCGGCCCAGCCGTTCGGCCGCCGCGTCGAGCAGCGAGGCCGCCGACATGCCGCCGAGCGCCTCGACACGGTCGCCCGGGTCCAGCTCCCGGTGACCGCGCCCGAGCAGCCCGGCGAACGCACCGTGCGCCACCGCCGGTACATCGGGCCCGCTCACATGGAGCAGCACCACCTCGGCGTCGTCCGGCGCATGGGCGCGCACCGCGTCCACGCAGGCGGGCCACGTGCCCTCCACGAGCCAGGCGATCACCCGCATCCCGTCCACCTCCCTCGGCTCAGGCGCAGGCGTCACAGAACCTGCAGCGAGCCCCACAGTGCCACCACCGCGACCGCGAGCGAGGACGGCACGGCGAGCAGACCGAGCCGGGTGAACTCGCCGAGGTCCACGTCGTGCTCGTGCTGGTGCACGATCCGCCGCCACAGCAGTGTGGCCAGCGATCCGGCATAGGTCAGGTTCGGGCCGATGTTCACGCCCAGCAGGACGGCGAGGACCGCGCCCGGCCCGGTGGGCGCCGCGAGCGGCAGCAGGACCAGCACCGCGGGCAGGTTGTTGATCAGGTTGGCCAGCAGCGCGGCCAGCGCGGCGAGGCCGAGCAGCGCGGGCAGCCCGGTGCCGTCCGGCACGACGTGCCCGAGCAGGTCCGCGAGGCCGTTGTCGACCACCGCCCGCACCACGACGCCCAACGCCAGCACGAACGCGAGGAAGCCCGGGGCCGCGGCCCGCAGCACGGTCAGCGGGCCCGCCTGCCGGCGCAGCAGCGCCCGCCCGGCCAGCACCAGCGCGCCGGCCGCGGCCACCCAGGCGGGATCCACGCCGAACGCCGACGCCACCACGAAGCCGGCCAGCGTGCACCCCACGGTCACCAGCGCGAACAGCGGCAGCGCGGGCGCCTCGCCGGTGTCCCGGCCCGCCGGTGCCGCCGCCGTCAGATCCCGGGCGAAGAACCGCCGGAACACCAGGTACTCGACGGCGATCGCGGCCAGCCACGGCAGCGCCATCAGCGCCGCGAACCGGGTGAAGCTCAGCCCGCTCGCGGCGAACGCCAGCAGGTTCGTCAGGTTGGACACCGGCAGCAGCAGCGACGCCGTGTTCGACAGATGCGTGCAGGCGTACACATGCGGTTTGGGCCTCACGCCGGTCCGCGCGGCCGTGGCGAAGACCACCGGGGTGAGCAGCACGATCGTCGCGTCCAGGCTGAGGGCGGCGGTGATGGCCGAGGCCAGCGCGAACACGGCCGTCAGCAGCCGCACCGGACGGCCCCGCGCCCACCGGGCCGTCCACGCCCCGCACGCCCGGAACAGCCCCTCGACATCGCAGAAGTGGGCGAGCACCAGCACCGCCGCCAGGAACCCGACCACCGGGCCGAGCCGTTCGGCCTCGGCCCGGGCGTGGTCGAGCGAGATGACACCGGTGGCGACCGCGATCCCGGCGGCGGGTACGGCCATGACCGCCTCCGGCCACCCGAAGGGACGTACGACGGCCCAGGCCAGCACGGCGACCAGCAAGGCGGCGGACAGCGCCTCGGCGAGCGGGGTGTTCAGGGCGGGTCCTTCCGGAGTCGGTCACACGGTGCCCGCCCATGAAAGCAAACGCCCCCGGCCCGTCACGACGACGGGCTGCCCGCCGCGCCGAGGAACTCCGCCCAGCCGCCCACCGGGGACTGCCCGGGCCCCAGCGTGCGCAGTCTGCGCAGCACCGCCGGGTCCTGCGCCTCCAGCCAGGCCACGAGCTGCTTGAAGGACACGAAGCGCACCTCGTCGTACGCGGCCATCCGCCCGATGGCCTCCTCGACGGCGTCCATGTAGATGCCGCCGTTCCAGCGTTCGAAGTGGTTGCCGATGAAGAAGGGGGCGCGGTTGGTGTGGTAGGCCCGCCGGAAGCCGGCCAGGTAGGTGTCGCGGGCCTGGGCGCGCCAGGTGTCGTACTGCGCGCGGTCGCCGGCCGGGTTGCCGCCGGACTGGTTGAACATCAGGTTGTAGTCCATGGACAGGACTTGGAAGGAATGCCCGGCGAACGGTATGGACTGCAACGGGAAGTCCCACAGCTTGCCGCCCCGCACCGTGCCCGGCCAGACCTGGAGGCCGCCGGGGGAGCTGGCGTCGTACTTCCAGCCGAGCGCGGCGGCGGTCGGCAGCAGATTGGCCTGGCCCTCCAGACAGGGGGTACGGCCGCCGATCAGCTCCTTGCGGTAGTCGAAGGGGAGCGGGTCGAGGTCGGTGAAGCCGGTGTTGGTCCTCCACCGCGTCACGAAGCCGACGGCCTGGTCGATCTCGCTGCGCCACTCGGCCGGGGACCAGGCGCGCACGCCGGTCGCGCCGCAGAAGTGCCCGTTGAAGTGGGTGCCGATCTCGTGTCCCTCCAGCCAGGCCGCGCGCACCTGCTGGAGCGTGGCGTGGATGTGCCGGTCGGCGAGGTAGCCGATCGCGGAGGCGCCGACCGGGTGCTGCGGGGGCCGGTAGAGGTGCTTCTTGGACTCGGGCAGCGTGTAGATGCCGCTGAGGAAGAAGGTCATCGCGGCGCCGTGGTCGGCGGCCACCTTGCGGAACCGGGAGAACAGCTTGTTGCTCAGCTCGCCCGCGCCGTCCCAGGAGAACACCACGAACTGCGGGGGCCGTCGGCCCGGCCGCAGCCGGGCCGGCTTCGGCTGGTGCGGCTGGGCGCCGGTGTCGGCGGTGGAGCCGTCGCCGATCGGCTTCGCCGGCCGGGCCTGCGCGGTGCCCCGCCCGTCCGCAGGGTCCGGTCCGCCGACCCGGAGGCCGGTGCCGGAGGTGCAGGCGGCCAGTGCCCCGAGGCTGCCCGCCGCCGCTCCGGCCGTCAGCACCCGCCTGCGTGAGATCCCGCTCATCTTCTCCCCGATTCCCTGGTCATGGCCCCTGACGGGCCTGGTCGCCGTGCGGTCGACCGGGTTCGATGACCGGATGCCGGGGAAAGATCGCGGCCGGCGGCGCCTGTTGCCGTCCTGTGACAGTTGTGGCGCCGTCATGACGAACCCCGCTGCCGCGGGGGCGGTGGCAGCGGGGTTCGCGCGCAGGGGGCGCCGGGTCAGGGTCCGGTGCCGGGGCTGAGCACCGTCAGCCGGACGGACGAGGCGTTCCCGGCGACCGGCACCGGCCCGCCCGACCAGGCCGCCTTCAAGGGGTCCCGCTCGTCCGGCGGGGTGACCAGCAGCGCGGCCGGCGTGGCCGTCCTGGCCCCGCTGACCTCCGGGTTGGAGAAGGTCAGCCCGGCCCAGGCGCTCTGTCCGGGCCTGAGCGTGACGGTCACCGGGGTGCCCGGTTCCCGCTTCGGGTCCGGGCCGAGCTGGGTGCCGGAGGCGTTCACGAAGGCCGCGCCCGGATAGCCGTGCAGGGTGCAGGTCCGGGCGGACCTGTTGGTGAGCACCACCGGGAAGTTCTCCTGGCCGGCGCCCGGGTCGTTGCGGCCCACGGACGCGCGCAGCTCGGAGGTGTGGCAGCGGCTCCTCGCCGCGGCCGGGGTGGTGACGGCCGAACCGCCGCCCGAGGCGCCGGTCGCCCGCGGCACGGACGGGGAGCCGGTGCCGGCGGTCGAGGAGCCGGTGGCCGCGGGCGAGGAGGCCGTGGCGGACTGCGGGGTCCGCGGGGTCTCCCGCACGGGCGCGGCCGTACCGGCGACGGTGGCCGGCCCGGCGCTGTGCGCGCCGGAGCCGTCGCCGCAGGCGGTCAGGAGGCCCAGCACGGCGACCGTGCCCACGAGCAGGGCACCGGGCCGCGCGGACCGGGGGGTGTACACCATGTCTCCACACTCCTGGAGGGTCACGGCACGCG
Organism: Streptomyces tricolor; assembly: GCF_002155905.1. Classification (GTDB taxonomy): domain Bacteria; phylum Actinomycetota; class Actinomycetes; order Streptomycetales; family Streptomycetaceae; genus Streptomyces; species Streptomyces tricolor. Next base: position 4,619 of record NZ_MUMF01000378.1, read on the forward strand.
ACCGGAACGCGTGCCTACGGCGCCGGGTGCGCCGTCCTCTCCGTCCGATGCACGGACCGCCGGAAAAGTTCGGGACGCGGCGGGTTCTGACGGGTTCTTTTCCCCGCCCCGCTCCTCGGCAGGCGCCCGTCAGGCCACCCGCAGCGAACGGAGTACGCCGTCGGTCGCGTCGCCGCCACCGTGTTGACGCACCTGCACGTACACCTGCGACCGCGCGCCGCCGCCCACCGGGACCAGCGCGGACTCGGTGACCGAGCCGCCGTCCGGGCAGCCGGTCCAGGACCGGACCAGGCCCCGCCAGCGGGCGTCCGCGAAGGTGCGGGTGCCGGTGTAGCGGCAGTCGGAGTGGGCGAGGGCCTTCACCTTCGCGGTGACGTCACCGTCCGCGCCGACCCCGGCGAACACCCCGTCCACGGCGGCCTTCGGGTCGGACCAGCGGGACAGGTCGTCGGCCACCACCAGACCGGGCTGGTGCCCGGACGGCAGCCCGAGCGCCCGCGGGTCCCAGCCGGAGTCGCGCAGCTGCCGGCCGAACGCGTCCGGCACCCGCAGGGTCAGCCGCCCGGTGGCGTCCGCCACCCGCACCCCGTCGGCCGCGGGGCCGTCCCGGTGGAGCGCCATGGTCACCGTGACCGCGGCGGCGGTGGCGGCGAGCACCGCGGCGACGGCCAGCGTCACCGCGTCGAGCCGGCCGCGCAGCCCGTCCAGGCGCCGCGCGGGCCCGCCCGACGGTGCCGCGGCCAGCCGGTCCAGCTCGTCCGCGAAGGCCGGGGCACCCGGCCAGCGCCGTGCCCGGTCCGGCTCCAGCGCGCGCAGCAGCGCCCGCTCCACGTCCTCGCCGAGGTCCGGCCGCAGCCGCCGGGGCGGGACCACCTTCCCCGGCGGGCCCGGCACGGTCCCGGTGAGCAGTTCGTAGCCGACCGCGCCCAGGCTGTAGACGTCCGCCCGCTCGTCGATGCCCGCGCCGGGTTCGGCCTGCTCGGGCGGCCGGTAGCCCGCCGAGCCCGCCGCCAGGGTCAGCACCGACGTCTGCGCGAGGCTCTTGGCCAGCCCCAGGTCGGCCAGCAGCACCCGCCGGCTGCCGTCGGGGGCGGTGTGCAGCAGCACATTGGTCGGCTTGATGTCGCGGTGCACGATGCCCGCCTCGTGCAGCGCGGCGGCGCCACGCGCGGCCTCGGCCGTCAGCGCGAGCGCCTCCCGCACCGGCAGCGGACCGTCCGCCAGCAGTTCGGCGAGGGTCCCGCCGCCCGCGTACTCCATCACGAAGTACGGCCTGCCGTCCGGGAGTTCGCCGATGTCGTAGACCTGCACCACCCGGCTGGAACCGGCCCGGCGCAGCAGCCGCGCCTCGGACAGGAAGCGGTCCCGTACGTCCAGCCGGTGCGCCCAGTTCTCGGCGAGCACCTTCACCGCCACCGGGGCCTGGAGCTGGGGGTCGTGGGCGAGCCACACCGTGGCGAAGGCGCCGCTGCCCAGCGGCCGTTCGAGGCGGTGGCGGCCGATCCGCTCCGGGGGGTGCATACGACTATCATGCCTGCCCTGAGATCCACTGGGAGGGGGGCCGTCCGTGCAGGACCCGGCGCCGATGGAGGAGTTCGCCCGGCGTGCCGCCGCCGGCGACAGCGCGGCCCTGGACCGGCTGCTGACCGAGATCCGGCCCGAGGTCGTGCGCCGCTGCGCGCGCTTCCTGCCCTGCCGGGAGGACGCCGAGGAGGCCGCCCAGGACGTGCTGCTGCAAGTGGCCCGGCACGTCGCCGGCTTCCAGGGCCGCAGCCGCTTCGGCACCTGGCTGTACACCGTCGTCGCCAACTGCTGTCGGCAGAAGTACCGCGAGCTGAAGCGGCGGGCCGCGGAGCAGCCCGCGGCCATCGAGCCCGCGCACGCCGTCGACCCGCGCACCACCAGTGTCATCGCCGGGTCCCGGGTGGACCTGCTGGAGGCCCTGGAGCGGCTGGAGCGGGAGCATCCGCATCTGGTCGCGCCGCTGGTCTACCGGGACATCTGCCAGCTCGACTACGCCGAGGCCGCCGAACGCGCCGGCATCCCGCTCGGCACCCTCAAGTCCCGGCTGCACGAGGCCCGCAAGCAGATACGGCCGTGGCTGGCGGTCTCCTGAGGACCCCGGCCGGGCCTATCGGTCCTCCTCGAACAGCGGCAGCTCCGCCCAGATCGTCTTGCCCTCCGGATGGTGCCGGCTGCCCCAGCGCTGGGTGAGCTGGGCGACCAGCAGCAGCCCCCGGCCGCCCTCGTCGAAGGTCTTGGCGCGGCGCAGGTGCGGGGCGGTGTGATTGGTGTCGGAGACCTCGCAGATCAGGGTGGCCGCGTCATGGATCAGCCGGAGCCGGATGGGGCGCGCGCCGTACCGGATGGCGTTGGTGACCAGCTCGCTGACCACCAGTTCCGCCGTGAACGACGCCTCGCTCAGCGACCAGGTGTCCAGCTGCTCCACGACCTGCTTGCGGATCGGCGCGACCAGCGCCGGATCGGCGGGGATGTCCCAGGTCGCCACCTGCGAGCCGGGCAGGCCCCGGGTGCGGGCGAGCAGCAGCGCCACGTCGTCGGGTGCGCCGCCGGTCGGGAGCAGCGTGTGCAGGACGCGGTCGCAGGTCTCGTCCAGGGAGTCCGCGCACGCCCCGAGCACCTCGTGCAGCAGTTCCCGGCTGGTCTCCGGGTCCCGCTCCCGGGACCACACCAGCCCGTCCGTGTACAGCGCGAGGACGGTTCCCTCGGGCAGCTCCACCTCGGCGGACTCGAACGGCAGCCCGCCCAGGCCCAGCGGGGGACCGGCGGGCAGATCCAGGACCTGGGGGACACCGCCCGGCCGCAGCACCACGGGCGGCGGATGCCCGGCGCGGGCCAGGGCGCAGCGCCGGGACACCGGGTCGTAGACGGCGTACAGGCAGGTCGCGCCGACCTCGCCGGGGCTGCCGGCCTCACCGGGGGCGCCGTCGCCGCCGGACTCCTCCGACAGCCGGACCACCAGGTCGTCGAGGTGGGTGAGCAGTTCGTCCGGGGCCAGGTCGATGTCGGCGAGGGTCCGGACGGCGGTGCGCAGCCGGCCCATGGTGGCGGCGGAGAGCATGCCGTGGCCGACGACGTCCCCGACGACCATCGCGACCCGCATCCCGGACAGCGGGATCACGTCGAACCAGTCCCCGCCCACGCCGGCGCGCGCGGCCGGCAGATAGCGGGAGGAGGCCTCCAGCGCGGCCGTGTGCGGCAGCGACCGGGGCAGCAGGCTGCGCTGGAGCGCGAGCGCGGTCTCCCGCTCGCGCGAGTAGCGGCGGGCGTTGTCGATGCAGACGGCGGCCCGCCCGGTGATCTCCTCGGCCAGCAGCACGTCGTCCGCGGTGAAGGAGTCCGGGCGGCGGTGCCGGGTGAGCACCGCGACCCCGAGCGTCAGCCCGCGCGCCCGGACGGGCACCGACATCGAGGAGTGGATGCCGAACTGCCGTACCCGCTCCCCGCGTTCCGGGTGCCAGTCCAGCCACTGGTCCATGTCGCCGGCGGCCACCGAGGTGGTGATCGTACGGCCGGCGGTCAGCGCGTCGGCCTGCGGGGAGAAGGCCGGGTACTCCTCCGCCGTGCCGGGCTTGATCACCGCTTCCGGTACGCCGGGGAGGACGGACTGGTGGGCGGCGCGGCGCAGCCGCACCGGCGGGGTGACCCGGGCGGGCGGCTCGCCGCCGTACTCCTGCGGGTCCAGCAGGTCGATGGTGACGAAGTCGGCGAGCGCGGGCACGCACACGTCGGCCAGCTCCTGCGCGGTCCGGGTGACGTCGAGCGTGGTCCCGATGCGCACGCCGGCCTCGTTGACCAGTTGCAGCCGCTGCCGGGCCCGGTGGCTGTCGGTGACGTCGTGCGCGGCCAGGCACACGCCCCGCACCCGGCCCGCCGCGTCCCGGACCGGCGCCATGCGGGCGAGCCAGGCGTGGGCCCGGTCCTCGCCGCCGGCGCGCAGGAAGGTCTGCATGTCCAGCGGCCGGCCCGAGGTCAGTACCCGGAGCATGCCCTGCTCCAGCTCCTCGTTCTGCGGTTTGCCGCCGATCTCCGGGAGCCGCAGCCCCCGTACCCGCTCCGCCGGCAGTCCGACGATCTCGGCCATCGCCGCGTTCATCCGGCGCAGCCGCAGCCGGTCGTCGTACACCGCGACCGCGCACGGCGACTGGAGCAGGCCCGCCTCGGTGAGCGGGTCGCCGCCCGCGGGCGACGGCGGGCCGGCCAGCGGGGTGACCACGAGCCAGTCGCCCGGGCGTCCGTCGTGCGGCGGGCGGCGGTGGGCGAGCAGCCACACGGACAGGGTGCGGCCGTCCTGGTGGCGCAATCCCACCGTGCCCGCCCAGCGCGCGCCCG
>NZ_MUMF01000038.1 GCF_002155905.1 Streptomyces tricolor
ATCTGCCGCCGCCTGGACGGCATCCCGCTCGCCCTGGAACTGGCCGCGACCCGGGTACGCGCCCTGGGCGTCCGGGAGTTGGCCGCCCGCCTCGGTGACCGGTTCCGGGTGCTGACCTCCGGGCAGCGCGGCGCGCCCGCCCGCCAGCAGACCCTGCGCGCGATGATCGACTGGAGCTGGGAGCTGCTCAGCCCGCCCGAACGCACCGTCCTGAGCCGGCTCGCCGTGCACCGCGACGGCTGCGACCTCGACGCGGCGGAGGCGGTGTGCGCGGGCGAGGGCGTGGCCGGCGACGCGGTGCTGGACCTCGTCACCCGGCTCGTCGAGAAGTCCCTCGTCGTCGTCGCGGACGGCCCGGCCGGCCCCCGCTACCGCCTGCTGGAGTCCGTCGCCGCCTACGCCACCGAGCGGTTGCACGAGTCGGCCGACGAGGCCGCGGCCCGCGAACGCCACCTGCACCACTACCTCGCGCTCGCCGAACGCGCCGAGCACCGGCTGCGCGGTCCCCGGCAACAGGACTGGCTCGCCCGCCTGGACACCGAGGCGTGCAACCTGCGCGCCGCCCTGGACGAGGCGGTGCGCCGGGCCGCCGCGGGGCACAGCGCGGAAGCCGTACGGCTCGCCACCGCCCTGTCCTGGTGGTGGCTGCTGCGCGGCCGGCTCACCGAGGCCCGCCGCGCCCTGGCCGCCGTCCTCGCCGCCACCGCCGGTGACCCCGACCCGGAACTCGCCCTGCTGCACAGCGGGTTCGTGCTGCTGACCGGTGAGCGCACGGTGACCTGCGACGCCGACGCCGTACCCGACCCCGTGCGCCGCGCCCGCGCACTGTGGCTGAACGCCTACGGCAGGTTCAGCGCCGGCGACCTGGACGGCAGCCGCGCGCTCAACACGCGCGCGCTCATCCACTTCGAGGCCGCGGACGAGCAGTGGGGCATCGCCGCCGCGCTCGGCCTGCGGGCGGCGCTCGCCCTGGTCCGCGGCGACCTGGACGGCCTGGCCCGCGACGGGCAGCGCAGCCGGGCCCTCTTCCGCGACCTCGGCGACCGGTGGGGCGAACTGCAGACCGTCTCACCGCTGGCCGCGCTCGCCGAGATCAAGGGGGAGTACGCGCAGGCGGCGCACCGCCAGCACGAGGGGCTGCAGATCGCACGTGAGCTGAGCCTGGAGGCCGAGGTGTCGGCCCGGCTGTCCGGGCTCGGCCGGCTCGCGCTGCTCGCCCAGGACTTCGACCGCGCCCGCGACCTGCACGAGCAGGCCCGCCGCATCGCCGTCGAACAGGGCTACAAGTACGGCGAGATCCACGCCGACATGGGCCTGGCCCTCGGCGCGCGGCGCGCCGGTGACATCGACGCGGCCGAGGCGCACCTGCTGCGCATCCGCGACGCCCACGCCGACGCCTCCTCACCGGCCGGCGACCACCTGCTCCACGCCGAACTCGGCTTCATCGCCGAACTCCGCGGCGACGCCGCCGAGGCCGCCGCCCACCACCTGCGCGGCCTGTCCATCGCCCACTGCCTGGACGAGCCGCGTGCCCTCGCCCTCTCCCTGGAGGGGCTCGCCGGCGCGGCCACGCTGTGCGGACACCGCTCCGGCGCCGGCTGCGCGGCCCTGCTGCTCGGCGCCGCCCACGCCGCGCGCCGCAGCGTGGGCGCGCCGCTGCCGCCCGCCGAGCGCGGCGACGTCGACCGCGTCACCGCGGCGGCGCAGGAAGCGCTGGGCCCCCGCGCCTTCACCGAGGCGTTCGAGCGCGGGGCGTGGCTGAGCCCCGCCGAGGCGGAGCACCAGGTACGCACCACCCTGGCCGCACTGGTGGACAAGGCCGCCTGAGCCGCCCCCTCGGGGGGCAGGCTCAGGCGCCGCCGGTGCCGGAGAGGGCGGCGGAACCCAGGCCCGCCGACGCGGTGCTGATGATGCCGTCCAGGACATCGCGGGAGCGGACCAGGTCGGCGATCATCCGGTCGAGCCGGTCGCGTTCCGCGGTCAGCTCGTCGACGAGCCGGGGCGTCGCGCTCGCGCTGGGTGTGCCGTCGCCGTCGCGCATGCAGGGCAGCAGCTGGGCGATCTTCTTGCTGTTCAGTCCCGCGGCGTACAGCGCCTGGATGCGGATGACCCGGTCGACGGCCCAGTCGCCGTACTCGCGGTGGCCGCCCGGGGTCCGCTCGGAACTGAGCAGCCCCTGTGCCTCGTAGTAGCGCAGCGACCGCTCGCTCACCCCGCTGCGCCTGGCCAGTTCACCGATCCGCATCTGCCAACCCCCTGTGCCGGAAAGAGGACTTGAATCTCACACCGGTGTCAACTTCTAGCGTAGCGGTGCGACGTACATCGAGCCGTCTACGGAGGAAGCACCCATGAGTGAGCTGACCGGAAAAGTGGCGTTGGTGACCGGCGGCAGCCGCGGTATCGGCGCGGCGGTGGCCCAGCGGCTGGCCGACGCGGGAGCGGCGGTCGCACTGACGTATGTCCAGGCGGAGGACCGGGCCCGCGAGGTCGCCAAGCGGATCGAGGAGAACGGCGGCCGGGCCGCGGTCGTCCGGGCCGACCTGACCCGGCCGAACGACGCGGCCGAGGCCGTGGAGCAGACCGTGCGCGAGCTGGGCGGCATCGACATCCTGGTGAACAACGCGGGCTTCCTCGCCTACGGCCCGCTGGACGAGGTGACCCCCGAGTACCTGGACAAGGTGCTCGCCGCCGACGTCCGTTCGGTGTTCCTCGCCGCCCAGGCCGCCGCCCGGCACATGGGCGACGGCGGCCGGATCATCAGCATCGGCTCGTGCTTCAACGGCCGGGTGCCCGCCGGGAACTTCGTCCTCCAGGCGACGGCCAAGACCGCCCTCGTCGGGCTGACCAAGGGCCTCGCCCGGGAGCTGGGGCCGCGCGGGATCACCGCGACCATCGTGGACCCGGGCCCCATCGACACCGACATGAACCCGGCCGACGGCGACTCCGCCGAGTGGCAGGCCTCCCTCACCGCCCTCGGGCGGTACGGCGAGGTCGAGGACATCGCCGCCGCGGTGGCCTACCTGGCGGGACCGGCCGGCCGTTACATCACCGGCACCGCCATCGCCGTGGACGGCGGCTACACCGCCTGACGGTTCCCCGTCCGCCAAGACGGCCTCGCACCCCGCCCCCGCCGGCCCCGCCGGCGGGGGCGTTCTTTCATTCCGCTGAAACAACAAGCGGTTCCCGGAATTGTCCAAGCCGGAGAATCATTCGCACTTCTTGCCGGGCGTGACATTCGCTGACAGCCCTTGACACAGCTCTGACAGAGCGAGCATCGCTTCTTTGCACAAGGTCGCGCAGCATGTTCGGTGTCGAAAAGGAAGCAGGCTCTGGAAAAGGAGGGAACGCAATGGCTGAATCAGCGAACGAGGCAAGCCTTCCGCAGCCGCCCCATCTGTCCGACGCGACCCTGCGCGACTCCGCCCACATGGGAGGTGTCGAATTCGGTCCCAAGGACGCCACCGTCATCTCCGAGCTGTTGGTGAAGACCGGAATCGACCTGGTCGAGGTCGGCATGGTCTCCGGCCCGAACTCCAAGGACGCCGACCTGGTCCTCGCCACCCACGAGGCGATCACCCCCGAGCGCAGCATGACGCTCGTGGTGGTGCGCGACCGCGAGCAGGTCAAGAAGGCCCTGGACGAGGCCGAGCGGCTGGGCGTGCGGCACATCATGTACTCCATCCCCACCTCCGAGCAGCACGCCAAGCTGAAGCTCGGCTCGCCCAGCGCGAAGTTCCTGAACGTGCTGGCGCGTTCGGCGATCTCGCAGGCCAAGGAGCGCGGGTTCCACGTCACCTTCAGCGGTGAGGACGGCGCCCGCACCCCCAAGGAGCGGCTCGTCCCCTACGTCACCGCCGGCTTCGAGGCCGGGGCCGACCGGTTCCGGCTCGCGGAGACCGTCGCCTATCTGTCGCCCTGGCAGATGGAGGAGGTGATCGCCGACCTCACCGCCATCGACGGCTCCGAGATCGAGATCCACTCGCACAACATGCTGGGCATGGCCGTCGCCAACTCCCTCGCCGCCGTCCGCGCCGGTGCGCAGTGGATCTCGGCGACCGTCGGCGGCATCGGCGAGCGCGGCGGCAACGCCCCGCTGGCCGAGCTGCTCACCTCGCTGCGCGTCGTCTACGGCGACACCCGCTTCGACCTGTCCCACCTGACGGAGCTGTCCCGGGTGGCCCTCAAGGGCGCCGGCCTCGGCAGCGCCTTCCAGTCCGGCCCGACGACCCCGCACGCCTTCGCCTACGAGCTGCCGGGCCAGCTCAGCCACCCCGAGGCGTACGAGACGCTGCCGGCCGAACTCGTCGGCAACACCCGGGAGCTGCGCGTGCGCACCCGGCTCACCCCCGCCCTCGTCAGGTGGGCGCTCGCCGGCGCGGACATCGACGTCGACGTCGAGGACTTCACCGCCTGGCTCATCGAGCGGCAGGAGCGCAACGGCGCCCCCGTGCTGGACCAGGAGGCGGTCCGCAAGGCCGCCATCGACTTCCAGGCCGCCTGAGCGCGTCCCGCCTGTCCCGGGCCGCCTGAGCGCGTCCCGCCTGTCCCGGGCCGCCTGAGCGCGTCCCGCCTGTCCCGGACGGCTGGAGCGCGCCCGCGCCCTCCGGGCCGCGCCCCGCGTCGCCCTCGTCCGAACTCTCACCTCTTTCCCGTACCCGTCACCGTGATCGGAGTCCTTCCATGAGCACCGCTGTTCTCACCGGCTCGTGCCCCGAGTGCGAGACCGAGCTGACCGTGCCCGAGATGGTCGAGGGCGAGACCCTCTCCTGCCCCGAGTGCATGCTCACGCTGCGCATCGAGGGCATCAGCGACGGCCGGCTGACCCTGCAGATGGTCGAGGTCCAGCTGCGCGACTGGGGCCAGTGACATGACCAACCGAGTCGCCGTCGTCGCGGACCGGGTCGGCTGGGAGGAACGCCGGCTGATCGAGACCGCCCAGGACTTCGGCCTGCGCTTCGACTGGGTCAACGACGAGTCCCTGTGCGCCGGTCACCGCGACGCCCTGTCCGTCAAGGACTACGACGCGCTCATGGTGCGCAGCCGCAGCTACACCCGGGGCGGCCTGATCGCCACCCTCGCCGAGGCGGACGGCTTCCGCGTCCTCAACTCCGCCGCCGCGATCCACTCCTGCGAGAACAAGCTGGTGCTGCGCGCCGTGCTGCGCGAGGCCGGCGTCCCGGTGCCGGAGTTCCGGCTCGCCCTGTCCCGCAAGGACTTCGAGAAGGCCCTCGGCGAACTGGGCGTACCGGTCGTGCTCAAGCCGGTCTACGGCGGCATGGGCAAGCGCGTGACCCTGGTCCGCGACCCCGACCTGGCGCACTCCGTCTACGACTACGTCGAGGACCTGGGCCACGCCTTCGAGCAGGCCTGCCTGGTGGAGCCCTACCTCGGCGGCGGGTCGATCCGCTGCCTGGTCGTCGGCCGGGAGATCGTCGCCGCCGCCGAGTTCGAGAGCGCGGGCACCGACTGGCGCAGCAACGCGGCCCTGGGCAACCAGAGCCGGGCGCTGGCCCACGACCCCGACGTGCAGAAGATCGTGGACGGCGTCGTGGACCGGCTCGGCAGCGGCATCTACGGGGTCGACCTGTTCAAGACCCCGTCGGGCTATCTCGTCAACGAGGTCAACCACGCCCCCGCCTGGCGGGGAGTGGCATCGACGACCGGGGTCGACATCGCGTCGGTCGTCGTCCGTTACGTCCAGGAGACACTCGAATGATCCGTGTGGGAATAGTCGGCGCCTCCGGGCTCGCCGGCGGTGAACTCATCAGGCTGGTCAACCAGCATCCCGAGCTGGAACTGACCTTCCTGGGCGGCAACTCCAGCGCCGGCCGGCGGCCGGCCGAACTGCACCCCGGGCTCCGGCTCGACCTGGGCCTGACCGTCGAGCCCGTCACGGCCGACCGCGTGGCCGAACGGTGCGACGTGGTGTTCCTCGCCACCCCCGCCCCGGTCTCCGCCCGGCTCGCCGCGGAACTCGCCGACCGCGTCCCGTGCGTGACCGACCTCAGCGGCGCCTTCCGGATCCGCACCCCGGAGCTGCACGAACGCTGGTACCCGAAGGCCGAGCGGACCACCGAGCTGGCCGACCGCTTCGTCTACGGGGTGCCGGAACTCGTCGGCGACCAGCTCGTGGACGCCGCGCTGATCTCGGTCCCCGGCTGCTACGCCACCGCCATCACCCTGGGGCTCGCGCCGCTGACCCTCGGGCTCGGCCTGAACCTGCGCACGGTGGTGATCGACGGCAAGAGCGGATCCAGCGGCGGCGGTCTGCAACTGCGCGTGCCGGACCTGCACCCGCTGCGCAACGGCGCCATCGCGCCGTACGCCCCCACCGGCCACCGGCACGCCGCCGAGGTCAGCGACTTCCTGCTGCGCAGCAAGCCCGGCAGCGTCGGCTCCCTGGCCATGTCGGCGTACGGGGTGTCGCATGTGCGGGGGCTGCTCGCCAGCACCTACGTCTACACCGACGACCAGGTGGACCAGCGCGAACTCCAGCGCGCCTACATCAAGTTCTACAAGGAGCACACCTTCGTCCGGGTGCGCCGCCACAACGAGACCCTCATCCCGGTGCCCGACCCGCAGGCCGTGCTCGGCTCCAACTACTGCGACGTGACGGCCCTGCACGACCCGGACGGCGGCCGCATCGTCGTGCTCGCCGCCCTGGACAACCTGGTCAAGGGCGCCGCCGGGCAGGCCGTACAGGCAGTGAACAAGCGCTTCCGCCTGCCCGAGGACACGGGCCTGACCATGCAGCCGGTGATGCCCGCATGACCGAGACACAGGCACAGCTCCCCCCGACCGTGGTCAAGCTCGGCGGCAGCTGCCTGGCCGACCTGGAGGGCGGCTGGTGGGACGACCTGGCGGCGCACGGCCGGGAGCGGCCCCTGATCCTCGTCCACGGCTGGTCCAAGCCGCTGAAGCAGCTCAGCCCCCGCTACAGCGAGCCGTCGGCGATCCTGCGCGACCGGTACGGCAACCAGAGCCGCTGGACCACGCCCGAGGTCATCGCCGACATCAAGACCGTCAGCGCCGACCTGGGCCGGGAGGTCCTGCAACGGCTCACCCGGCGCGGCATCACCGCCGAACGGCTGCTCGGCAGCGACGGGCTGGTCAGCGCCGGCGCGGGCGAGCGCTGGTGGTGGAAGGACAAGCAGCTGGTCGAGCTGGAGAACCTGGTCGGCCCCATCACCGGGGTGGACCCGGCGCCGCTGACCGGGCTGCGGCCCGGCCACGCCTACCTCGTCACCCCGCTGGCCCGCAACGACGCGGGCCAGGAGGTGAACACCGACGCCGACCGGGCCGCCGCCGCCATAGCCGGGGCCACCGGCGCCACCGACCTGATCCTCGTCACCGACGTCGCGCACCTGCTGATCGACGGCGAGCCGGTGCGCGAGATCACCGCTCAGGGGGCGGCGGAGTTCCGCGACAAGGGCGCCACCGGCGGCATGCGCAAGAAGCTGCGGGCCGCGGGCGAGGCCCTGGACCGGGGCGTGGAGCGGGTCGTCATCGGCAGCGCGCCCGTCACGGACCTGCTCGCCGCCCGCACCGGCACCGTCATCACCCGAACCTGAGGAGCACCGACGTGGCGAAAACCCGTGTGCTGGTCGTCAACAACCGCACCCTGTCCCTGAAACAGCTCCGCGAACGCTTCGAAGCGCTGGGCTCGGACACCGACACCGTCGACGCGGCGTCCGTGCCCGCCCGGCTCGACGGCCGCTACCAGGCGATCGTGCTGAGCGGCACCAAGGTGCGGGCCTACGACCAGGAGTACTACAAGCCGCTCGTGGACCTGGTCATGAACGCCGACGTCCCGGTCTTCGGGATCTGCGGCGGCATGCAGATCCTCGCGGTGGCGAACGGCGCGCAGCTGGCCGAGGGCCCGCAGCGGGTCGGCGGCTACGAGGTCCAGGTGGACAAGGAAGAGCCGCTGTTCACCCATGTGAAACCCACCGTGACGGTCTTCCACCGGCACACCCTCTATCTGAAGGAGGCCCCGAAGGGCTTCCGCTCCATCGGCCGCTCCGAGCACGCGCCCGTGGAGTTCCTGCGCTCCGACGACGGCCGGATCTACGGATCGCAGGCCCACCTGGAGTTCCGCAGCGACGGCCTGGAGATCCTGCGCGGCTTCGCACAGCTCTACCAGTGAACGACACCTCACCCACCGATGGGAGCACTTGGCAATGAGCCCTGTTGACGACAACACCCAGGATCCCGCGCTCGTCGTGCACCTGAACGGCAGCGGCGGCACCATCAAGAGCTGGGTCGTGATCGACACGCTGGTCGACGGCCTCGCGATGGGCGGCGTGCGGATGACCCCGGGGGTCACCCAGGAAGAGGTGGCCGGCCTCGCCCGCGACATGACGCACAAGTTCACGCTCGCGGGCCTGCGGGTCGGCGGCGCCAAGGGCGGCATCGTCTCCGACGGCAGCAACCGCGAGGAGACGTTCCGCACCTTCGGACGCACCGTCAAACCGCTGCTGCACGGCGGCATCCACCTCGGCATCGACATGGGCGTCACCCCCGCCGACCGGGCCGTCTTCTTCGACGAGGCGGGCTACGACCCGCGCTACCGGCTGGGCGCCCCGGACATGCCGATCGACTGGCGCACCTACTACGAGCCGCTCATCGACGTCACCGGGCACGGCGTCGGCGTCGCCGCCGTCACCGCCCTGGAGGCGAGCGGCCGTACCGAGCCCGCCCGGGTCGTGGTGCAGGGCTTCGGCGCGGTGGGCCGCGCGGTCGCCCGGTTCCTCGAGGACCGCGGCCACACCCTCGTGGGCGTCGCGGACGCGCAGGGCACCATCAGCGCCGACCGGCTGCCCGTGGCCGACCTCGTCGCGGTCACCGACGAGTTCGGGCTCATCGACCGCTCCCGGCTGCCGCAGCACGTCACCCTCTCCGACGGCCCGGACGCCTGGCTCGACGTCGACGCCGACCTGCTGATCCTCGCCGCCCAGAAGCACGCGCTGAACGCCGAGAACGCGCACCGGCTGCGCGCCGGCCTGGTGGTCGAGGGCGCCAACCTCGCCTCGGACGCGCAGGCGCGGGAGAAGGCGCGGGCGGCCGGCGCCACCCTGGTGCCGGGCGTCATCGCCAACATCGGCGGCGCCGGCGCGGCGGCCCTGGCCGTCACCCGGGTCGTCCCCTTCGAGCTGGCCGCCGAGGCCCGCAAGGCCTGGGTCTTCGACTGGATCGGCGACCGGGTGCGCGACAACACCCGGGCCCTGCTGGAGATCGCCGCCGGACGCGCCGGCGATCCGCTGCCCGAACTGCTCTCGGTACGACGTGGAGAACTCCGATGACGACCATGGTTCCCCCCGCACACATACCGGCGCCGGCCACGGACCGCGCGGCCGAGTACCGGTCGCGCGGCTGGTGGCGGGACGAGACGTTCCTCGACGACCTGCGGCGGCAGGCCCGGATACGGCCGCGCAAGCTGGCCGTCGCCGGGCGCCGCCTGGGCGAGGCGCGTACCGACACCCTCGACTACGCGGAACTCTCCCTCCTCACCGACCGGTTCGCCGGAGCGCTGCTCGAACTCGACGTCCGGCGGGGGGACGTCGTCGCGGTCCAGCTGCCCAACCGGTGGGAGATGGTCCCGCTGATGTACGCCTGCATGGCCGTCGGCGCCGTCATCTGTCCCATCGCACCCGAGTGCCAGGGCGAGGAACTGCGCCACCGCCTCGAACTCACCGAGGCCCGGCTGTGCGTCACCGTCGCCGAGTACGACGGACATCCGCTCGCCCGGGACATTGCCGGCCTGCGCTCCGCGCTGCCGCTGGAGCACGTGGTGGTGGTCGGCGGTCACGCTCCCGAGGGCACGCTCGACTTCCACGACCACTTCGTGGCGGTGCCCTGGGAGGACGCGCACATGGGCGACCTGGAGGGCCGCGCCCTCGGGCCCGACGAGCCGTTCGTGGTGCTGTTCACCTCTGGCACGACCGGCTTCTCCAAGGGCGTCGTGCACAGCCAGAACACCGTCCACTCGGGCGTGCGCGGCTATGTGGACACGTTCCTGCTCCGCGACGACCTGGTGGCCGTCGTCACCACGCCGCTGGTGCACTACTCCGGCTTCGGCCAGGGTGTCCTGGCCGGCGTGATGCTCGGCGGGACGATCGCCTTCCAGGACGGCAGGAACCACACCAGCCTGCTGGACCTGGCGGAGCGGTACGGCGCCACCCTGCTGTACGGTCCGCCGCCCACGCTCTTCGGTGTGGCTGCGGCCCAGCGCGCCGACCGGCACGACGTGTCCCGGCTGCGCTACACGATCACCGGCGCGGCACCGGTGCTCCAGGAGCTGGTGGACGAGCTGCGCGACACCTTCGACACCGCCACCTACTCGGTGTGGGGCATGTCCGAGTTCGGCCCGATCACCATCAGCCGGCTCGACTACGACCAGAACTGGTCGGCGCACAGCCACGGCTGCCCGATCGACGCCATGGAGATCCGCATCGATCTGTGCGACAACCCGGACAAGCGGGCCCCGGTGGGCCGGCTGCGGGTGCGCGGCGCCTCCCAGGCGCTCGGCTACTACCGCAACCAGGACGCCTTCGACGCCGAACTGACCGCGGACGGCTGGTTCGACACCGGCGATGTGGCGCGCGAGGACGGCCGCGGCGGCATCCGGGTCCTGTGCCGGGCCAAGGACGCCATTCTGCGCGACGGGATCGTCGTCCCCATGGCCGAGCTGGAGGCGATCCTCTCCGCGCACCCGAAGGTCGCCGAGGCGACCCTGGTCGGGCCGACCGGGCGGACGGACGACTCCGTCGTGGCCGTCGTCGTACCCCGCGGCGGCGCCCGGCCCACGCTGCGGGAGATCCGGGAGCACCTGCTCGACCGCGGCCAGGACCCCCGGTTCCTGCCGGACCGGCTCGACCTGGTCGAGGCTCTGCCCAAGACCCTCACCGGCAAGGTCAAGAAGGCCGAACTCCGGCGGCGCCTCGCCGGAGTCTGACCGCCTCGTGCCCCACGGCGCGGCGGCACCGCCCCAGGGTGGTGCCGCCGCGCCGTCGCGTCTGCCCGGCCGGCTACATCCCGTAGCTGTCGGCGATCAGGGACAGCGACGTGAGCCGTTCCTGAAGGCCGTGCGCGTTGGAGGCGAGCATGAGTTCGTCGGCCTGCGTCCGCTTCCGCAGCTCGTCCAGCCGCTCCCGCACCACGTCCGGGGTGCCGTGCACGGCGTGCTCGAGCCAGCCGCCGAGGATCTTCCGCTCGTACGCGGTGAACACATGGGACCTGGCCTCCTCGGGGGTCGGTACCAGCCCCGGGCGCCCGCTGCGGAACCGCACCGTGGTCAGCGCCCCGGTGAGCGCCTGGTCCCGGGCCTGCTCCTCGGTCTCCGCGGCGAACGCGAACACGCCCACGACGGTGTACGGCTCGGCCAGCACGGGGGAGGGACGGAACGACTGCCGGTACAGCTCCAGCGCGGGGACCGTGTGGTGGCCCGCGAAGTGGTGCGCGAAGGCGAAGGGCAGCCCCAGCCGGCCGGCCAGCTGCGCGCTGAACCCGGACGAGCCGAGGAGCCACACCGCGGGCCGCCCGCCCGAGGGCCCCTGCACCGGGCCGGGTACGGCGTGCACCCGGCGGTACGGATGCCCGTCGGGGAAGTCGTCGTCGAGGAAGCCGAGGAGTTCGGCGACATCGGCCGGGAACGTGTCGCCCGTCGCCGGCCCGTGGGTCCGCCGCAGCGCCCGGGCGGTCGACTGGTCGGTGCCCGGGGCGCGTCCCAGCCCGAGGTCCACCCGGCCGGGGGCCATCGCCTCCAGGGTGTGGAACTGCTCGGCGACGACCAGCGGGGCGTGGTTCGGCAGCATGACACCGCCGGAACCTAGCCGGATCCGGGTGGTCTGCGCGGCGAGGTACGCCAGGATCACCGCGGGGCTGCTGCTGGCGATGCCGGGCATCGAGTGGTGTTCGGCGACCCAGTACCGCTGGAATCCGCGGGCTTCGGCCAGGCGGGCGAGCCGCGCGGAGGTCCGCAGGGCCTCCCGCGTGGTGTGGCCCTCTCCGACCGCTACCAGGTCGAGAACGGACAGGGCGTCGGCCATCGTTGCTGTCCCTCCGTAGTCGCGCACGGGTGCGCGTTCCGTCATGAAAAAGGCCCGGGCCGGGTGTGCGGGGGAGGTGATCCCGCACACGACCGGCCCGAGCGCCTCAGAAGGTCCCGGCTCGGCTACTTCGGGGCCGCCGCCCCGTACCGGACCTCGTTCGCCAGCACGACACCGTGACTGGACACGTCGATGACCATCCGGTCACCGTTCTCGATCCGGAACCCGTCGTGGTACGTCGCCTTGTCCGCACCGAGGAACAGGTAGTTGACCAGGCCCGGGCGGCGCAGCAGCGGGTGCGCGAACAGGTGGTCCGCCATGTCCGGGATCCGGTGGAAGAGGGAGTCGGCGCCGCACGAGAAGGGGCCCCGCCACGCCTCGGCGCCGTCCCGCTCGATGGTGACGCTGCCCGTGACCGTCTCCGGCGGGGTGTCGAGGAACAGCCACGGCGTGATCGAGGTCTCGCACAGCTTGGCGTACGGGGTCCACGCCCACGGGTTCTTCAGGTGCAGGCCGATGTCGTTCAGGTCGTTGCCGAAGGTGTAGCCGGCGTAGTGCGGAACCCCCTGGTCGTCGTTGGCGTACACCAGGACGACCTCGGGTTCCTCCAGCAGCCAGACGGGGTCGGCCGGGGTGGTCAGCGGCTCGTCCGGCATCCGGAGCCAGGAACCGAAGCCCTTGATGTAGTAGTTCGGCGCGGTGAACTCCTCGTCGGGTTCCGGGGCGCGGTCGAACTTGGAGCGGTGCGTGCCCATGAACCCGTTGATCAGGGCGTTGTTGGAGGCGGTCGGCAGCAGCGGCGGCAGGAACGTCAGGCCGGCGTCGCCGGGTTCCACCTCGATCCGGCCGTCCAGCCCGGCCAGGGCGGACCGCAGGCCCTCGGGGCCGCCGCCCGCGACGAGGGCCGCCCGCAGCTGCCCGTCGGTCACCGGGTACAGGGTGAGGGGGCTGCCGGGCACCGGCAGGCCGTGGCCCGCGTACCGACGGCCCTGGTATGTGCACTCGAAGATGATGGACATGGCTGTCAGGTCTCCTCAGGAGTTGGCGGATGAGCGGGGGGCCGGGAATCCGTGGGTGCGGGAGGCGAGCACGATGGCGAGGACCGGGACCAGGAGGATCAGCACCGTCCAGGGGAAGGCCGCGGCCCCCACGGCGTCCAGCAGCAGGCCACCGGCGATGCCGCCGCCGGCCATCGCGACGTTCCACAGGGTGACCAGCATCGCCTGGGCCGCCTCGGCCGCCTCCCCGCCGGCCTGACCGCCCGCGGTCTGCAGCAGGGTGGGCACCCCGCCCCAGCCGAGCCCCCACAGGGCGGCGGCGACGTAGACCAGGGCGTCGCTGCCGGAGAACGCGCCCATGACCGCGACGGCGACGCCGACCAGCAGCGTGCTGACGATGGTCAGGGTGCGCAGATGGCGGTGGATGTACATGCCGACGACCCAGATGCTGATCAGGCAGGCGACACCGAAGACGAGCAGGGCCGCGTCCACCTGGGCGCCCATGCCGATGTGGTCGAGGAAGCTGGCGATGTAGGCGTACAGGAGGGTGTGGGCCAGGACGAAGACCAGGGTGACGGTCAGCACCGCCGCGACGCCCGGCACCCGCAGGGTGCTGCGCATGGGGATCTTGCCGCCGGCCTGCTGACCGGGGTAGTCGGGCGCCACGGCCGCGATCCACACGAGCAGGACCACGGTCAGCGCGGTCATCACGAGGAAGGCGGCCTGCCAGGAGACCACCTGCCCCAGGAAGGTGCCGGCCGGCACGCCCAGTGACAGGGCGACGGGGATCCCGGCCATGGCGATCGCGAGGGCGCGGCCCTCCTGGTGCGGGGCGACCATCCGGCGGGCGTAGCCGGCCAGCAGGGCCCAGGCCAGGCCCGCGGCGACCCCGGCGACGAACCGGGCGACCAGGGTGAGCGGGTAGTTCACCGACAGGGCGGTGACGGTGTTGGCGACGGCGAAGCCGGCCATGGCGGTCAGCAGCAGGCGTTTGCGGTGCCAGCCCGCGGTGGCCGCGGACAGCGGGATGGCGGTGAGCACCGTCCCCAGCGCGTAGATGGTCACCGTCTGCCCGGTGGCCGACTCGCTGGTGTGCAGGCTGGCACTCATGTCGGGCAGCAGCCCGGCGGGCAGGGTCTCGGTGAGACTGGTGATGAACACCGCGACGGCCAGGGCGAGCAGCGCCGCCATCGGCAGCTTCCGCTCGGCGGTCGACGCGTCGTCGGGTACGGGGACGGAGGTGGCGGTGCCGGTGGACGGCTCGGCGCTTGTCATGATGGGTGCCTTCGAGGTGAGGGTCGAGCCCGGCGTGGAAGGGTCCTCCCGGGGCGGGGACGGTCAGGCCCGCAGGACGCGGGCGCCGGTGAGATCGGCCAGCGCGGTGTCGAACTGCTCCAGGTACCGGCGGATCCAGGGGAGTTCGAGCGGGTCCGGCGCCGTGAGCGCGGCGGTGCGCCGCTCGTCGTCCTCGCCGTACAGCCGGCTGGTCGCGACCCGGATCCGCAGGGGGTCGCCCAACTCGCCGAAGGCACCGGCCGGGAGGACGCCCACGCCGTGCCGCTCACCGAGGAACCGGACCAGGTCCTCGCCGCCGTGCACGCCGTGGGCCCGGGCCAGGTGGTCCCGGAGCGGCCCGAAGTCCGGGTAGAGGTAGCAGGTCGCGCGGACCGGAGCGACCCGCGCACCGGCGGCGGTGAGCCGGCCGGCCACCGCGCGCACCACGATCTCGTGCAGCCGGCGGCTGGCCGCGACGCGCTCGGTGACCTCCGGTGGCTCGCCGAACGCGTAGGCGGCGGCGGCCTGCACCGGCGCCGGCGGGCTCGACCAGATCTGGCTGGCGACCGAGACCAGACGGCCGTGCAGCGCACGCCCGATGCCGCTGTCCGGAAGCCGGGCCACACCGGTGCGCCAGCCGCCGACGGCCAGGTTCTTGGTGAGCCCGGTGGTGACGACGGTGCGCTCCGGGGCGTGCCGGGCCGGGGACTCGGCGGGCACCGAGGTGTCGTAGACGAGGTCGCAGTAGATCTCGTCGGAGACGATGACGAGGTCGAGTTCCCGGGCCAGGGCGGCCAGGCGGCGCACCGTGCCGGGCGAGGCGACGGTGCCGGTCGGGTTGTCCGGCAGGGTCACCACCACGCACCGGGGGTCCCGGCCGGCGGCCCGCGCCGCGGTGACGGCCGCGCGCAGCCGCTCCGGGTCGGGCACTCCGCCCTGGCCCGCGGCGATCGGCACGGGGACGGGACGTGCCCCCACGAGCCGGGCCTGAGCGGCGTAGCTGACCCAGCTGGGTACGGGCACCACCACGTCCCCGCCGACGGCGAGCAGCAGCGCGAACAGCAGCGGCTTGCTGCCCGGCCCGGCCACGACGAGCCCGGGATCGGTGGCGAGGCCGCGCCGCTCCCAGTACCCGGCGGCCGAGGCGCGCAGGGCCTGGCTGCCGGGCACGGGACCGTACGCGTTCGCGTCCGCGGCGGCGGCGAGCCGCCGGCGCAGCTCGGGAAGCACGGGCAGGCCGATCTCCCCGCCGGCCATCGGCAGCACCTGTTCCCCGGCCCGGCGCCTGCGGTCCAGGGCCTCATCGGCGGCCAGGGTCGCCGACATGGGTATGGACGGGGCATCGGACATGCTGTCACTGCCCCCAGTCGCGCAGCTGGACCTCGACCATCTCCAGGGTCAGCCGGCCGTCCGCGATCTCCTCCACGCGGAGGGTCAGCATGCACTCGGGGCAGGAGAGCGTCTCGCCCTGGACGATCGGCGGAACGGTCAGTTCGGTCTCGCACTCGGGGCAGGCGCCGGTGAGGGTGGCGCTGGACATGGATCAACTCCGTTCGTCGGGCTGCGTAACGGTGCACTACCTTCCAACGCGCCTCGGAAAAGAGTAAAGGCGGTCCCGTCAATTCTCTGTAGTGGATTGTCAAGAAGTGTCAAGACGGAAAGGAGTTGCAAGATTGGCCTGGCGGAATGTCAAGTCCGCCGGATTGCCGCAGCAGTTGCCCTGACCAGCAACTAATCTGCCGCCATGGACATTTTTCCGCTGCCTCGCCTCGGGCTGGTCGTACCCCCGGAAAACCCCCTGGCCGAACCGGAGTTCAACCGTCTCGTCAGCGCCGAGCTGAATGTGTACAGCGCGCGTTTCCCGCTGACTCCCGGAATGGGGGTGAAGGAGACGATGCTGAGGTACAACGATGTTCTGGAGGACACCCTCGGCACCTTCGGCCGCATGCGTCTGGACGCCGCTGTGGTCGCGTGCAACGCGTCGCACTATCTGCTGGGCCCGGAGGGCGACCGCGCTTTCGTCGCCGAACTGTCGGAACGCTTCGGCTACCCCGTGCAGTCGACGACCCAGGCCATCCTCGCGGTGTGCGAGCAATTCGGGATTTCCCGTCTGACGCTCGTCTCCCCCTACTGGGACTGGCTGACGGAGACGTCCCGCGCCTTCTGGGAGCAGGCCGGCGTCACGGTCGACCGTGTCGTCCTCGCCCCGGCCGTGCCGGGCGAGAAGGACGAGGACCACGAGTTCGACCCGTACCGGGTGACGACCCGCACGCTCCTGGAGCGGATACGCGCCGCCGGCCTGCCCGACGAGGGGGCCGTCCTCTTCACCGGCACCGGCATGGGCACGCTGGCCGCCCTGGCCGAACTCGACCGCGAGTTCCGCCGCACCACGCTGCTCACGTCCAACCTCGCGGCGGCCTGGTGGGCGCGGCGCGCGGTGGGGGCCGCCGGCGCCGAGGTGCACCCGCTCCTTGAGCGCCTGGAACGCGGCGCGGCGCGCTGAGACCCCACGGAAACCCTTCCCTCCCGATCCGCAGCCCATCTCCCAAGGAGGCGCCAGCCGTGGCCACCCTCAGCGAAGCACAGACGTCCGATCCGCTCGTGGCCGTGGTGAGCGGCGGCGCGTCCGGCATCGGCGCGGCTGCCGCAGCCGCGCTCACCGCCCGGGGCGTGCGGGTCGCCGCCCTGGACCTGACACCCGACGAGGTGGCCGCACCCGCCGTCGGCATCGCCTGCGACGTCTCCGACGACGCCTCCGTGCGCGGTGCGGTGGCCGAGGCCGTGGAGCGCTTCGGCCGCATCGACATCGTCGTCAACAACGCCGGCATCGCCGCCCAGGGCACGGTCGCCGACAACGACGACGAGGAGTGGCGGCGCGTGCTGGACGTGAACGTCGTCGGCATGGTCCGCCTGGCCCGCGCCGCGCTCCCGTACCTGCGCAGGTCGCCCGCCGCCGCGATCGTCAACACCTGCTCCGTCTTCGCCGCCATGGGCGTGCCGCGGCGGGTCCTGTACTCCGCGTCCAAGGGCGCCGTCCACTCCCTGACCCTGGCGATGGCCGCCGACCACGTCCGCGAGGGCATCCGCGTCAACGCCGTCGCCCCCGGTGCCGTCGACACCCCCTGGATCCAGCGCGTGCTGGCCCGGACCGCCGACCCGCGGGCGGAGCGGGACGCGCTGAACGACCGCCACCCGCTGGGACGGCTGGCGCGCCCCGAGGAGGTCGGCGAGGCCATCGCCTATCTGGCCGTCGACGCCTCCGGCACCACCGGCACCGTCCTCGCCGTCGACGGCGGCATCCACGACCTGCGCCTGTGAGACCCGCGCCGGAACGTGGGACGACGAAGCCCCGCCGGGATCGTCCGGCGGGGCTCGCGCGCGCGGCGGTCGGGCGGCCGGGCCGGGTACGGCTCGGGCCCCCGCGCCTCGTCAGGCGGTACCGACCGGTTCCTCCAGCACGAGCAGCCGGCGCTGGCAGATGAGGTAGCCGAGTTCGGCGCGGCTGCGGCTGCCCAGGACCTCGGCGACCTTCTTGATGTGGGCCGAGACCGTACGGGAACTCATGCCCAGGCGGGCGGCGATCGCTTCGTCGGTGTGGCCGGTGACGACCATGCGGAGCACGGCGGCGCGGACCGAGTCGGTCACCAGGTCCGGGCGGTGCTGTTCGGGGGCGATCGAGACCGGACGGGCGCGTGCCCACGTGTGGTCGAAGACCTTGACGAGGAAGGCGACGGCGCCGGGGTGCCGGACGGCGAGCGCGGCGTTCTTGCGTTCCGGGATGCCGGGGATGAAGGCGACCGCGCGGTCGCAGATGATGAGGCGCTCGAACACCTCGTCCACGGTGCGCACTTCGGCACCCTCGGCCGTCACGCGCTCGATGTAGGCGAGGGTCGGCTGGTGGGAGCGGACACTGTGCTGGTAGAGCGTGCGCTGTGCGACGCCGCGCCGCAGGATCGCCAGGTCGCGCGGCAGGGCCTCGGCGAGCAGCGCGGGGGACCGGCCGCCGCCCGGCTGCGCGGTGAGCAGTTCCTCCTTGCACGCCTCCACGACCAGCCGCAGGGACTGGCTGATCACGTCGGCGCCCCTGAGGGACTCGATGGGGACTCCGGTGTCGTGCTGTGCCCGGTGGTAGAGGCTTTCCGCGGCCAGGAACGAGGACCGCAGTGAGGCCAGCGTATTCTCGTGGTGCTCGATCTCCCGCACCACGGAGCGGGAGAGTTCCGCCTCGGCGACTTTCGGGGGAATCGGGACGTACAGTCCGGCGACGCCCGGAATGGGGCGCAGCAGCCGGTAGACGATGAGGCATTCGGGAACGTCCCCCGAGATCGTCCCGTCGTTGAGGGCTTCGCGGTAACGCTCGAGCCCGCGAGCGCAGAAATGCACGCCGGGCGATGTTCCTTCGACGCGCTTACGGCCGTCGCCCTTCTCCTCGATGTCCTCTTCCTGGCACATATGTCCCACCTTCGTGTTGGCGCGTTGCGTGATCCCGACGCCTGTCGCCCTCGCGTCCCCGTCCGCGCGTCAGCATCATTGATGACGTGGGGGGACGCGGTCGAGCGGGTCCTGCCAGGCCTTTCGGCCTGGTCCGGGCCGCGAATGATCATGACCGCCCGCCCGGCGGGATATTGCTAAACATGGAACTACTCACACTGGCGAGGTATCGAAGATGTACCAGACTGCCCGGTACGGCCGCGTCTGCACCGCCCTTGTCGTGGGTATCGCGGCAACGGACGACGACTCCGCCTGGGGTTGATTTCAGCCAGTCAGGCGGAATTTAGCCGTCGGGGAATTCCCTGTTCCGTGTTCCACGGGATGTCCCGGGGATGCTCAGGGTGCTTTCCGTGGTTCTTCCGGTGAAATGAGAGGTTTTCCCGAAAGAGTCTCGGTATTTCGCCCCCGGGGGGAAAATTTCACCGCGCACCTGCCTCGGGGAGGGAAAGAGGTATGTCCAGCGAGCGGTACGACGTGGTGGTCGCCGGTGCGGGCCCCGCCGGGCTTCTCGCGGCGGCCCTGGTGGCCGGGCGGGGCCACCGGGTGCTCCTGCTGGAGCGGGGCCCCTGTCCGGGGGCGCTGCCGGGCGTGGTGGTCCGTGAGCGGTCCGCCGCGGTCAACGTGGTCATCGAGAACGAGCGGGTGGCCGGGCTGCGCCACCGCCCGGAGGGCGAGCCGGCCCGCACGGTACGGGCCCGCTACGTGGTGGACGCCTCGGGCGGCGACAGCCCGCTGCGCCGTCATGTCGCAGGAGCCCGGGGCTCGTCCGGGCTGGCCGTGTACGCCTGCTTCACGGCCGGCGGCGGGGCGGCAGGCCCGCGGCGCTTCCCGTTCGACGGCGGCTGGTTCTGGATCGCGCCGGCCGGTGACGGGCTGACCCGGGTCGGCGCCGTGGTGCGGCCGGACCTGGCGGGCCTGGTGCGGGCGGATCCCGGGCGCGCGCTGTCCGGCTTCGCCGAGGCGTGTCCGCCGGTCCGGGACTTCCTGGCCGGGGCGACCCGGGCGCGCGGCGGCCCCGGCCTCATCCGGGTGCGCCCGCACTGGTCGTACGCCGACGACCGGCTGTGGCGTCCCGGGATGGTGCTCGTCGGCGACGCCGCGTGCGCGGTGGGACCGCAGTCGCCGCCGTCCCGCGGGATGCACCTGGCGTGCCGCGGCGCCGGACTCGCGGCCGGCGCCCTCGACGGGTTCCTGCGGGGTGCGGCGGACGAGGCGGCGGCCTTCGCGGAGTTCGAACGGCGGTACCGGACGGCGTACGACGAGACCCTGCACGACGAGGTCCTGCACGACGAGGTCCTGCACGACGATGCCCTCAACCACGGCGCCCCCGACGGCGCGGCACCGCACGGCGAAGTGCCGCACTGCGAAGAACCCCACGAGGGCTTGCCGTTCGGCGACGGACCGCGCTCACCGCTGCCCGGCCTCAGTCGGTGACGAGGTCGTCCGGGGCGGACCGGGCCAGTTCGGCGAGCCTGCCGAGCGCCTGCGCCAGGACCTCCGGCTGCGGGGAGGCGAGGCCCAGGCGCACGGCGTTGGGGGCCTGGCTGCCGCCGACGGTGAACGCGGCGGCGGGCACCACCCCGATGCCGTGCCGCGCGGCGGCGGCGACGAACGTGTCCGCGCGCCACGGGCGCGGCAGCTGCCACCAGCAGTGGTAGGAGCGCGGATGGCTGCGCACGGCGAAACCGTCGAGGTGCCGGGCCGCGATCTCCTGCCGTACCGCCGCTTCCCGCTGCTTGGCGACCACCAGCTTCTTCACCGTGCCGTCCTGCTGCCAGCGGTGGGCGGCCTCCAGCGCGAAGCGCATGGGGGACCAGCCGCCCGATCGCAGGGAGACCGCGATCTCACTGGTCAGGGCGGGGGGTGCCACCGCGAAGCCGAGGGTCAGGCCGGGCGCGATGCGCTTGGACAGGGAGTCGATCAGGACGGTCCGCTCGGGGGCGTAGGCGGCCAGCGGCGGCAGTTCGTCGCGCAGGAACGCCCAGATGGCGTCCTCGACCGCGGGGAGCCCGAGCCTCAGCAGGACCTCCGCCAGCCGCTCGATCCGCTGCTCGGGCATCGTGAGCGACAGCGGGTTGTGCAGCCTCGGCTGCACGTAGACGGCGTGCAGCGGGGCCGCCGCGTGGGCCTCCGCCACGGCCTCCGGGATCAGCCCGTCCTCGTCCATGGCCAGTGGGACGAGGGTGATGGCGAGCCGGGCGGCCACGGCCTTGATGACGGGGTAGGTCAGCTCCTCGACGCCGAGGCGCCCGCCCGGCGGCACCAGCGCGGTGATGACGGCCGAGATGGCCTGCCGGCCGTTGCCCGCGAAGAGCACCCGCGCCGGGTCGGGGCGCCAGCCGCCACGGGCGAGGGTGTCGGCGGCGGACTCCTGGACGGCGGGCAGTCCGGCCGTGCCGACCGGCAGCAGGGCGTATCCGAGGGCGTCGGGGCGCAGCAGCCCGCCGAGCCCTTCGGCGAGGAGTGCGCTCTGCTCGGGCACGGTCGGGTAGTTCAGCTCCAGATCGACCCGGCCGGCCGCGGGCTCGGTCAGCGCGGGGAGGGACGCACCGGACGCCGCGGACACCGCGCGCACGAACGTGCCGCGGCCCACCTCGCCCACGGTCAGCCCACGGCGGGCCAGCTCCTGGTACACGCGGGCGGCGGTGGAGTTGGCGATGCCCTGCTGCCGGGCGAACTCGCGCTGCGGGGGGAGGCGGTCGCCGGGGCGGAGGGCGCCGGACCGGATCTGCTCGGCCACCGCGTCGGCGACGCTCTGATAGTCCTTCACGCCTCGTGCTCCCCTCGTCCGTCCGGGCGCCTCCATCCAACCACAGCATTGCACTCGGTGCAATAGTCCAGTTGCATCGAGCTATTGCTCTGCCTTAAGCTCCGGGCATTGCCCCGAGGTCAGGAAGGGAGTCCTGGGCTCAGTGAAGACGACGACCCCCACCCGGTCCCCGCTCGGCCGCACTCCCGCACCACTGCCCGACTGCCGCCACTGCGGCTTCAGAACCCACCTGATCAGCCAGGACGCCATCGCGGACGCGCTACGGGAGTATGCGACCGCCTGGCAGCGGGTGTTACGGGACCCCCGGCTCAGCGGTCGGCGCGCGGGCGTCCCCGCGTGGTCCGCCCTGGAGTGCGGCTGTCACGTCCGGGACATGTGCCTGCTGTTCCACACCCGACTCGATGCAATCCTGGGTCAATCGCCGAATGCACCGAGTGCACGGGCCGCCGTGACGTCCGGTGCGGCGGCGGATCGCCCCGACAGCGCCCCGCACTACCGGGACGAGGAGCCCCGGCGCGTGGCGGAGGAACTGGGGCGGGCCGCCGAGGCCCTGGCCGGCCGCCTGGCCCGGCTCACCGCCGACGACTGGCACCGCGACGACCCGCGCCTGGCCGATCCGCGGCTCACCGTCGACTTCTTCACCCGCCACCTCCTGCACGACATCGCCCACGACCTCGCCGAGGCCGTGCACGACGACGGCGCCGACGCGGCGCACGCGGAGAACGGCGCTGCAACGCACCTACGAATGAGGGGTTTTCATGGTTGAACTGAGCGGAATCCTCGGCGTCTCGGTGGTGGCACTCGGCATGGTGCTCACCCCCGGCCCGAACATGATCTATCTCGTCTCCCGCAGCATCACCCAGGGCCGGCGTGCCGGGATCATCTCCCTCGGCGGGGTGGCCCTCGGCTTCATGGTGTACCTGCTCGCCGCGAACCTGGGCCTGTCGGTCGTCTTCCTCGCCGTGCCCGAGCTGTACGTCGCGGTGAAGCTGGCGGGCGCCGCCTACCTCGCCTACCTGGCCTGGAACGCCCTGAAGCCGGGCGGCATCTCCGTCTTCGACCCGCAGGACGTGCCGCACGACTCGCCGCGCAAGCTGTTCACCATGGGCCTGATGACGAACCTGCTCAACCCGAAGATCGCCATCATGTACCTGTCCCTCATCCCCCAGTTCATCGACCTGGACCGGGGCCACGTCCTGCTCCAGGGCATCATTCTCGGTTCGTTCCAGATCGTGGTCAGCATCGCGGTCAACCTGGCCATCGTGCTCGCCGCCGGCACGATCGCCGTCTTCCTCTCCCGCCGCCCCTCCTGGCTGAAGGTGCAGCGCTACGCGATGGGCACGGTGCTCGGCGCCCTCGCCGTCTCCTTGGCCGTCGACACGTCGGGCCCGAGCAACCCGAGCTGACGGGCCGCGGCACGCAGCACAGCCGGAGGGGCCGGTNNGCCCCTCCGGCTGTGCCGTCCCCCCTCAGCTGTCGGTCAGAGGGGAGCGAGGCGGGTCCTGAGCAGACAGAACTCGTTGCCCTCCGGATCGGCGAGGACGTGCCAGGACGCGTCCGCGGGCTGACCGATGTCGACGAGCTTCGCCCCGGCGGCCAGGAGGCGCTCCAGCTCGGCGTCCTGATCGCGGTCGGTGGGGTTGACGTCGATGTGCAGCCGCGCGGGCGGCCCGTCCCTCAGATCGTCGGTGCGGATGAGGAAGATCGTCGGCTGGGGGCCGCCGAACCCCTCGCGCGGACCGATCTCGATACAGCCCTCGGCTTCGCGCTCCAGCTCCACGAAGTCCAGGACCTCGCACCAGAACCGCGCCAGCGCCTCGGGGTCGTGGCACTTGAGCACGATTTCACTGATACGACATGCCATGTGACGGAACCTAACTCTCAGCGTGCGAACGGCCGGACGCTACCGGGCGGGGCGAGCGGAGTCGAACGATTTTCCGGCGGGCGGGCGCGGCATCGCCCGCCCGCCGGCCGTCGCACAGGTCTCAGCCGCGGGCCGCGGTCAGGTGTTGGGCGTGTTCCTGGAGGGAGCGGACGCCGACGTCTCCGTGGTGGAGGGCGTCGATGCCCTGGACGGCCGCGGCGAGTGCCTGGACGGTGGTCAGGCAGGGCACGGAACGGGCGACGGCGGCGGTGCGGATGTCGTAGCCGTCGAGCCGGCCGCCGGTGCCGTAGGGGGTGTTGACGATGAGGTCGACCTCGCCGTCGTGGATGAGCTGGACGATGGTCTTCTCCCCGTTCGGCCCGGTGCCCTCGGACTGCTTGCGCACCACGGTGGCGTGGATCCCGTTGCGCTTGAGGACCTCGGCGGTACCGGAGGTGGCCAGCAGCTCGAAACCGTGCGCGACCAGCTCCCGCGCCGGGAAGATCAT
>NZ_MUMF01000379.1:0-8419 GCF_002155905.1 Streptomyces tricolor
CCCGGCCCCCCGCCCGGGCCGACACCGCCGCCGGAGGCGCACCATCCACCGACTGGCCCACAATGACCCGGTGAACGACCTCGCTCTGCTCCTCACCCCAGAAGGCCGCGCCCTCCTCGACCAGGTGCGCGACACCGCACCCGCCGAGGAGCTGGCCGTGGCCACCCGGCTGCGCCGCGACCACCCGGCCGAGCTGGTGTCGGCCGCACTCGGCCAGGCCCGGCTGCGGCAGCGGGCGGTGGCGAAGTTCGGGGCCGAGGACGCCGGGCGGATGTTCTTCACGCCGAACGGGGTCGAGCAGTCGACGCGGGCCGGCGTGGCGGCGTACCGGGCGCGGCGGCTGCGGGAGCTGGGCGTCACCTCCGTCGCCGACCTGTGCTGCGGGATCGGCGGGGACGCCATCGCGCTGGCGCGGGCCGGGATCCGGGTGCTGGCCGTGGACCGGGACCCGCTGACCGCGGCGACGGCGCGGGCGAACGCCGAGGCGCTGGGGCTGGCCGGCCTGATCGAGGTCCGGGAGGCCGACGTCACGGAAGTGGACACCACCGGGTACGACGCGGTGTTCGTGGACCCGGCGCGCCGGGGCGGGCGGGGCCGCGTGTTCGATCCTGAGGCGTACTCGCCGCCGCTGTCCTGGGCCGTCGAGACCGCTCTCGGGGCACCCCGGGCCGCCCTGAAGATCGCCCCCGGCATCCCGCACGAGGTGATCCCGGACGCGGCCGAGGCCGAGTGGATCTCCGACGGCGGGGACGTGAAGGAGGCGGTGCTGTGGTTCGGCACCGGGGCGCCGGGCGCCGTGCGGGCCACGCTGCTGCCCGGCCCGCGCACCCTGCTCGGCCGCGGCCTGCCCGATC
The DNA here is from genome assembly GCF_002155905.1 of Streptomyces tricolor. GTDB lineage: Bacteria > Actinomycetota > Actinomycetes > Streptomycetales > Streptomycetaceae > Streptomyces > Streptomyces tricolor. Next base: position 855 of record NZ_MUMF01000379.1, read on the forward strand.
CCGCGGTGCGGCCGGTGGGGCGCTACCTGTACGAGCCGGACGGCGCCGTGATCCGCGCGCACCTGGTCGCCGAGGTCGCCGAGGAGCTGGGCGGCGGGCTGCTGGACCCGACCATCGCCTACATCACCGCCGACGCGCCGCGCCCCACGCCGTACGCCTCCGGCTACGAGATCACCGACCGGCTCCCCTTCAACGTCAAGAAGCTGAAGGCCCTGCTGCGGGAACGCGAGGTCGGCACGCTGACCGTGAAGAAGCGCGGCTCGGCGGTCGAGCCGGAGGAACTGCGCCGGAAGGTCAGGCCGCAGGGGCCGAACGCGGCCACCGTGTTCCTGACCCGGGTGGCCGGGGCGCCGACGATGCTGATCGGCCATCCGTTGGGGTGATCCCGGCGCACTCCCCGGACGCCCCCGGTCACGGCACCCCACGATGCTGCCGTGACGTGGAGTACGAGGCGACGGTCCCGGCGGCGGCTCGCCCGGGACGTCCTGCTGCTGGCCACCGCGCTCGCCTGCGCCGGACTCGCGGGGTGGATGCTGGTCCGCGGCGACGAGGACGCCGCGAACCAGATCGCCACCGTGGGCAGCCTGTTCGTCGGGTTCGTCAGCCTCCTGCTCGCGCTGGCCGACTTCTTCCGCCACGAACCGGCCGCGCCGGACCCGGCCGCGCTCGCCGACGACCTGGCCGTCGTGGTCGAGGAGCAGTGGCGGGACGAGGCGACCGCCCGCGGCCTGCGCGATCCGCGCGTGCTGCCGCTGGCCTGGGCGGCCACCGACCGGGACGTCGCCCATCTGCCGCGCACCGCCCACGCACGGGTGCTGCGGGTGCGGCTCGGCGGCCGGCTCGACGGCCGCTTCGAGGACGTCATCGCCCGGCTCGCCGACGGCTACCGGAATCTGCCGGGCCGTCGGCTCGTCGCGATCGGCGAGCCCGGCTCCGGCAAGAGCGTGCTGGCGATCCTGCTCACCCTCGGTCTGCTCGCCGGGCGCGAGTCCGGCGCTCCGGTGCCGGTCCTGCTGCCCGCGTCGTCCTGGGACCCGGTCCGCGAGCCGCTGGACGACTGGATCGTCGGAACGCTGGCCCTGCCCTACTACAGCAGCCGGCCGGAGATCCCCCGTACCCTCCTCGCCCACGGGCTGCTGCTGCCCGTACTGGACGGGCTGGACGAGATCCCGGAGTCGGCGCGGCGCAGCGCCATCCGCGGCATCAACGCGGCGATCGGAGCGGAACGCCCGGTGGTGGTCACCTGCCGGGCGGCCGAGTACGAGGACCTGATCCGCGGCGGCGCCCCGGCGCTGCGCGAGGCGCCGGTCATCGAGGTGTCCCCGGTCTCCGCCGACGACGTGATCGCCTACCTGCGGGACGTCGACTGGCCGCCCGGGACCGACTGGTCACCCGTCTGTGCCCGGCTGCGCTCGGCGGGCGGCGGCCCGGTCGCCGACGCGCTGTCCACCCCCCTGATGGTGACCTCCGCCCGGCTCGTCTACCAGCGGCTGCGGCGGGATCCGGCGGAACTCCTGGACGGCTCCCGCTTCGACTGCCGGTTCGCCGTCGAACAGCACCTCACCGACCGGCTGATCGACGCCGCCTACGCCCCCGGCCCCGGCCCGACGGGCAGCGCCGGGCGGGACGGTCCCTGGACGGCGGCCCAGGCCCGGACCTGGCTGACGTTCCTCGCCCGCTACCTGCACGAGCACCGGGAACGCGACCTCGCCTGGTGGCGGATGAGCGAGCGGCTGCTGTCGCCGTGGTTCCCGCCCGCGATCGGCGTGCTCGCCGGGCTGGTGCTCGGCGTCGGCGCCCTGGCGTGGATCGTGCTCACCGGTGCCCTCGGCGCGGAAGCGCGGGGCGACTTCCCGGTGATCGGCGGGTTCGTCGGGGGCGGCTTCGCGCTGCTGTCCGTGATCGTCTGGTACGGCGTCCCCGGGAACACACCCGGCCGGCTGTCGTTCACCGTCCAGGGGTCGCTGGGCCGGCTGCGCCGCGGGTTCCGCGCGGGCGTCACCCTCACCGCCTTCGCCGCGGCTCCCGTGCTCCTCGTCCTCGCCGGCGCCACCGCGCTGAGCACGCCGGACGGCCCGGGGTCCTTCGACGCCGTCGAGGACTACTGCGTGATGGGCGGGGTCGCCGGGTGCCTCGCGGTCGTCACGGGGCTCGCGCTGGCGGCGCACGACTGGCTCAACGCGCCTCCGCACCACGCGGCGCAGGTGAGCCCGGGCGGCTCCATCGCCCAGGACCGGCGGTCGGCGCTGGCCGGAGCGGCGCTCGCCGGGTGTGTGGTGGCGGCCACCGGGCTGCTCGGCTGGTACGCCGGGGTGCTCTCCGGCGCCTGGCTCGCCCGCGCGCTCAACGACTGGGTGGGCTGGCCCGGCACCCCGGACCTGGCGCTCCTCGCCGGGAGCCGGTGGCAGACGGTGGTCGAGCCCTTCGGCGGCAACGTCTTCGTCCTGACCGGAGTGACCATGGCGCTCCCCGGGGCGGTGTTCGGGCTGCTGCTCCTGCTCACCCGCGCCTGGCCCCGTTACGTCCTCACCCGGCTTTTCCTCGCGGCCCGGGGCCGGCTGCCGCTCCGGCTCACCGGCTTCCTCGCCGACGCCCGGCGCCGTGGACTGCTCCGCCAGTCGGGCGGCGTCCACCAGTTCCGCCATGTCCGGCTCCAGGAGACGCTCGCTGGACACCCGATGTACCCGACGGACGAGCCGCCGCCCGCGCCCAGCCGCACGGTACGGCGCCGGCTGGTGCTCACCGCCGGCGCCGCGACGGCGCTCACGGCCGCCGTCGGCAACGGCGCCCGGGACGGGAGTTCCCAGGTGTTCCCGGCGTCCGCGCCCCTGGACACCGTGGCCTTCCACCCGGCCGGGGAGACCAGGCTCGCCATCGGCGCGGAGGACGGGACGGTCTGGGTGTGGGACTACGCGCGCGATCCGCGACCGCGGGGCGGACGACCGCTGCGCCGGGGCGAGGGCCACGAGCCCGTGTACGGCCTCGCGTTCCACCCCTGGCACCCCATCCTGGCCGTCGGGCACAACTCGGCGGTGGAGATCTGGCACACCAGGCACCGGCGGACGGTACGTCCCCGCGGGCGCGACGGCCCCGGCACCTTCTCGTCGGCGATCGTGGCCTTCTCCCCCGGAGGAGAGCTGTTCGCGGCCGGCAAGGACAGCGAGCTGGCCGTCTGGGACACGGCAGCCGCCGACGGCTGCCCGGCCTCCCCCCTCACCCGGGAGATCGGTCAGTTCTCCGGGCTGGTCTTCGACCCGGCGACGCACGAGCCCGTCACCCTCGACAGCACGGGACGGGTCCGGCGGCATTCCGTCACCGGCAAGATCACCCGGTTGTTCGCCACCGCGCATCCCCGGCAGGTCGACGAGGGCTTCGCCGGCCTGACGGTCGACGCGACCGGCGACGCGTACGCCTTCGTCAGAGAGGTCCGGGAGTACACCAGGGAGATCTGGGGGTTCCCCGCCGGCAGCCGCCGCCCGGAGCTGTGGACGCGGGACCGGCGGACCGGAGCGTGGGCGCCCGCGCGATGGCCGTGGCCGGTCAGCGCCGACACGGTGGCCCTCAGCCCGAACGGCCGGCTCCTCGCCCTCGCCCGCACCGACGACCACGAGACGCACGTCTGGGCCCGCACCCCCGCCGGGGCGCTGGTGCACCTCGACACGCTCACGGGCCACACGGGGCCGGTCCAGGGCATGGCGTTCAGCCCGGCCGGCGACCTGCTCGCCACCGCCTGCCTGGACGGGACCGTACGGCTGTGGCGGACGGAGCCGTGGCTGCGCCGGCTGTCCTGACCCCCGCCCGGCTCAGCCGCACTCCTCCGCCCGGCGCCGCAGCAGCCGCCGTTCCCTCTCGTTGCGGGTCAGGCCGGCCGCCCGCAGGAACTCCTCGCGGGCCTCGGCGGTGCGGCCGAGGCGGGACAGGAGGTCGCCGCGGACGCTGGGCAGCAGGTGGTAGCCGCGCAGCGCGGGGGTGCCGGCCAGGGCGTCCACCAGCTCCAGGCCCGCCGCCGGGCCGTCGGCCATGGCCACGGCGACCGCGCGGTTCAGCTCGACCACCGGGGAGGGCGCGCGGACGGCCAGCAGGCCGTACAGGGTCGCGATGGCGCGCCAGTCGGTCTCCTCGTACGTGTACGCGTGCGCGTGGCAGGCGGCGATGGCGGCCTGGAGGGCGTACGGGCCCGGAGGGCCGCTCGCCGTGGCCCCGGCGCGGTCCAGGGCGCGGACCCCGCGCGCGACGAGCATGCGGTTCCAGCGGCGGCGGTCCTGGTCCTTCAGCAGCACCGGTGTGCCGTCGGGGCCGGTGCGGGCGGCGGCGCGGGAGGCCTGGAACTCCAGCAGCGCGGTCAGCCCGTGCACCTCGGGCTCCTCGGGCATCAGCGCGGACAGCACCCGGGCCAGTCGCAGCGCGTCCTCGCACAGCCCGGGGCGCAGCCAGTCGTCGCCGGCGGTGGCCGCGTACCCCTCGTTGAAGATCAGGTAGATGACGTCCAGGACGGAGCCGAGGCGGGCCTCGCGGTCGGGTCCGTACGGCACCTCGAAGGCGACGTTCTTCGTGGCGAGCGTGCGTTTGGCACGGACGATCCGCTGGGCCACGGTCGGCTCCGGCACCAGGTAGGCGCGGGCGATCTCGGCCGTGGTCAGGCCGCCGAGCAGGCGCAGGGTGAGCGCGGTGCGCGCCTCGGGGGACAGCACCGGGTGGCAGGTGGTGAAGACGAGCCGGAGCAGGTCGTCGTCGATGTCGTCCGGGTCGGCGGGCTCCTCCGGCGGGGCCGCGGTCTCCAGGCCCCGGCCGATCTCGGCGAGTTTGCGGGCGTAGGTCTCGCGGCGCCGGATCAGGTCGACGGCCCGGTGCCGGGCGGTGGCCATGAGCCAGGCGCCGGGGTTGTCCGGCACCCCTTCCCGGGGCCACCGCTCCAGGGCGGCGACGAGGGCGTCCTGCGCCAGTTCCTCGGCGATGCCGACGTCCCGGACGATCCGGGCGACGCCGGCGATGACGCGGGGCGACTCCAGGCGGAAGACGGTCTCGATCGCGTGCGTCGCGGCGGGCTGTGGTTCCACAGCCCACCATGCAACACCCCGGGTGCCGGACGGCCAAACGGGCTCAGCCCTCGGCGATCTCCCGCACCTCGCAGGAGACGGTCCAGAACGGCTCGTGGACCTGGAGGAACCGCTTGGTCCACTCCAGCGCCTCGGCCTTGTCCTTGCACTGCATGAGCGCGTAACCGCCGATGACCTCCTTGGCCTCGGTGAAGGGCCCGTCGGTGACGGAGAGCCTGCCGCCCTCCCAGCGCACGGTGGTGCCCTGCGCGGACGGCGTCAGCCCGGCGGTGTCGAGCATGACTCCGGCCTTGGTGATCTCCTCGATCAGCTCGCCCATCCGCTGCATCAGTTCCTCGCTGGGACCCCCGGCGGGCGCGGAGGACTCGTCGACGTGCACGATCGACAGGTAGCGGGGCATGGTGACTCCTTCGGTCAAGGCGGCGGGGCCTGTCCCCGCCGCTCACCCTTGCGTCGAACGGGAGAGACGCGGATCGACACAGGCGCCGACGATTTTTCGCAGAAATTTTCCGCGGGACTTCCGCCGGGACCTTCCGCGGGACTTCCGCCGGGACTCTCTACTTCAGCTCGAAGCCGAAGGACGCCTTCCGGTACGGCGCGCCGACCGTCTTCCCGCCGAACACCGCCGCGGCGTCCGTGACCAGGCCGGACGGACGTCCGCGCAGCACCCAGACCGCGCCGTTGCCGCCGTCCTCGCCGGGTGCGGTGGCGGCCAGGTCGGCGTGGCCGTTGCCGTTGACGTCGAGCAGCCGGACGACGTACCCGAAGGAGTCGTGCTGCTCGGCGGTGCCGGGCACGCCCCGGGTGTTCTGTCCGAACGCCTGGGCTCCGGTGCCGGTCAGCCCGGACCGGCTGCCGCGCAGCACGTCGACCACGCCCTCGCCGTTCTCGTCGGGCGCGCCGACCGCCAGGTCCTCGATGCCGTCGCCGGTGATGTCCCCGACCGCGACCGCCTGGCCGAACTTGTCGGTCGTCTCGCGGCTGCCCGGGACGCCGGGCGTGTCCTGCGTGAACCGCTTCCAGGTCGCCTTGCCGCGCAGCCCGGACGCGCTGCCGTACATCACCCAGACCGCGTTGTCGTCCTGGAACCCGGTGACGAGGTCGTCGTAGCCGTCGCCGTCGAGGTCGCCGATCGCCGCCGCGCCGTCGCCGCCCGGGTGGCCGTCCGTGACGCGGGTGAGGCCGGCGGGGCCGCTCAGGTAGAGGGTGCTGCAGTTGTTGCCGTCGCCGCAGTAGCCGGTCAGCACGAGGTCGGTGCGGCCGTCGCCGTTGATGTCGCCGGTGTCGCCGTCGCGGATGTCGATGTACTGGAGGTGGTCGGGGTCGAGCGGGGTGCGCGCGGCGGGGGTGCCGTTGCGTCCCAGCGGGCCCTTCCAGATCGTGGCGGTGGTGCCGGACGGGTCGTCGCCCCCGGCGAAGCCGGCGCGGAACACGGCGAGGTCGAACCGTCCGTCGCCGTCGAAGTCACCGGTCTGGGTGTCGGTGGCGGGAATCGCCCGGCCGCCCGACAGCCCGCGCGGTCCGCCCCAGACCACGACCCCGCCGGCGCTCGGCGAGCCGCTGCCGACGACGAGGTCCGCGTAGCCGTCGCCGTCCAGATCTCCCTTGGACAGCTGGAGCCCGAAGAGCTGCCCCTTGACGGGGGCGCCGGGGATGCCGGCCGTGGCCCGGCTGAGGTGCGTGCGGTGGCCGGCGGACAGGCCGTGCGGGCCGCCGTAGAGCACGGTGACGTAGCCCGCCCGGGACTGGCCGCCGACGGTGCCGTTCGGGGCGCCGATCGCCAGGTCGGCATAGCCGTCGCCGTTGAAGTCGTCGCGGACCGGGGCGTGGTGCGGCGGGGTGGCGGAGGCGGCCGGGACGGCGAGGCCGAGGGCGGTCAGGCCCAGGGTCAGCGGGAGCGCCCAGCGGGCGTGCGAACGTGAGCGGAACAAAGGAAGACCCCCTGGTTACTGCTGCGTGGTCACCGCAGCAGACCCACCGGTCACCCGGAGGGTTGTACGGCTCAGCGCAGCGACGCCCACAGTTCGCCCGCCGCCGGTTCGTCGGCGACGACCCGGTTGGGGTCGGCGGGTGCCGTGACGACCGGCATGGTCACCGTCCGCACCCGGTCGGCGGTCAGCTCCCGCAGGCTGCGGCCGAGGCTCACCAGCTCGTTCAGGGAGTCCAGGCCGGTGTCGGTGGTGAGACCGGCGGTGACGGCGTCGGCGACCTGGTACAGCTTGGCGGGGTCGGTGAGCAGACCGGCCCCGGAGAGCCGCGCCAGCAGCGCCTTGACCAGCATCTGTTGCAGCCCTATGCGGCCCAGGTCGCTGCCGTCGCCGATGCCGTGCCGGGTGCGGGCGAGGGCCAGGGCCTGCTTGCCGTCGAGATGGTGGGAGCCGGCCCGCAGGTGCAGATGGCTCTGGTCGTCGTCGATGTCCTCGTCGGTGGTGACGTCCACGCCGCCGAGCGCGTCGACGAGCCGGGCGAAGCCGGAGAAGTCGATCTCCAGGTAGTGGTCCATGCGGA
>NZ_MUMF01000379.1:8439-8666 GCF_002155905.1 Streptomyces tricolor
CGGAGGGGAGCGGGCAGGACGGGCGGGTGACGAGGGTGTCGCGGGGGATGCTGACGACGGTGGCCCGGGTCCGGCCCGCGTCGAGGTGCACGACCATCGCGGTGTCGGACCGGGCCCCGTCGCTGTCACCGCCGCCCAGCTCCCGGTTGGCCTCGCCGCTGCGCGAGTCCGAGCCGAGGACCAGGATGTTCAGGGAGCCGGTGGGCAGGGGGGAGGCGTTCGCGGAG
>NZ_MUMF01000380.1 GCF_002155905.1 Streptomyces tricolor
CGGCGGCGCGGCGCTCGGCCTCGGTGGCCGCGCGCTCGGCGGCCCGCGCGGCGGCGTCCGCCTCGATGCCGGCGGTGCTGGCCAGGGCGCGGGCGCGGTGCTCGGCCGCCTCCCGCTCGCCAGCCACCGTGGCCTTCAGCGCGTCGACCTTGCCCTGTTCCTTGATCTCTTCCGCCTGCGCGGCGAGCCGGGCCATGGTCTCGGCGTGGGCCAGTTCGCGGGCGGCGGCCTCGGCCTGGTGCCGCAGCTCCTGCTCGGCGCGCTCCCGGGCGTTGCGCCGCTCCTGCTCCTCACGGCGCATCTGGTCGGGCAGCGCCAAGGCCTCGGAGACGGTGACGCCGTACGGGGCCAGCAGATCGGGCAGGCGGTCCAGCACGGTCACGGTGCCGTTCTCGTCAAAGGTCTCGTCGGTGCCGCCCTGCTGCCGGTGCTGCTCCCGGGCCTCCTCGATCTCCTGCCGGTATTTCAGCCACACCCGGTAGATCGCGCGTTCGCGCTCCAGCCGCCGGACGGTGTCGTAGTCGTAGCCCCACAGCTTCGACCTGCGCCACACCTTCCACGTGCCGCGCGGGTCCAGCAGCCACGCGTGCACTGCGAGAACGCCCTTGCCGGACTCCAGCCGCACAATGCGGGTGATCGCGTGGCGTGCAGCCTCGGTCAGTAGGACGTACGCAACGGGCATCACCGCGTGGGACAGAAGCCGGCCGGGGTCCGTCTGCACGGCCTCCCACACACCGGGGCTGCCTGGGGCGCTGTCGGCGGCGGCCGTCACATTCAGCACGACCGTGACGGCGGTGACGGCATGCGCGGCCAGCAGCAGCGACGGCTTGGGGATCTTGCGCCAGACCAGCACCAGATCGATGGAGTAGAGGGCGATGATCAGCCCGTCGATGCCGATCGGTACGGCGTAGCTGCCCCTCGGCCCGAACCCCCAGCCGCGCGCCGCGTCCACGAGGGTGTTGTAGGACAGGCCGAACCCGACGGCGGCGACGGCCAGTCCGGCGATGACCGCGACGACCGCGACCGCCCACATGACCATGACGAGCCGACGGCGCGGCGCGGGCGCCGGCTTGGCCGAGGCCTCGGTACCGGGCTCCGCGGCGGGGTCGGAGGGGGCCGTCCCGGCGGCCGGCGCCTCGGGGTCCGCGGGCCTCGGCACATTCGGGTGCCCCGAGGAGTCCTCGGTGCGCGGTTCGATCATGGTGGTCACGTGCTGTCCTCCGTCGTGCTGAGGGATGGTCCGGGCGAGGGTCACAGGTTCTCGGGGTCGGTGGTGTAGAGGTGCCAGTAGGGCTCCGGCACCTCGCCGTCGCGCATGACGACGGCCTCCGCCCGGTACTCGGCCGCGTGCTCGCGGGCGATTTCGGCGGCCCGCGCCGCGCAGGCCCGGGTGTACTCGCTGCGCGAGGGGTCGGCGGCGACGCGTTCACCGTCGCGGGCGGCTTCCTCGCTGCGGATCGCCAGTCGCTCACACTCCTCGGCCCAGCGGAGCAGTTCTGCGCGGGTGATCAACTCGGGCTTCAACTGCTGTCCTCTCCTAGTGGGTCCTGCCGGTGGTGCCCCCGTACCGGAGTCGATCCGGCGGCCTCACGCCGTGTTCCGGGGGCTGTCACGGTGGCTCCGCCCGCCCATACTCCGGCGCGGGTGCACTTCCGTGGCGAGGGGGTTCAGTGGGGCGGTTGATCAGGCGGTGGGGTCGAAGTCGGGGTACTCCTGGCGAACGAGCGCGAAGACCTCGTGCGGCGGGCAGTCCAGCAGGCCGGCGGCCTTCATCGCCTCGTGCGCCTCGCACGCCGCGTTCAACAAGGTCTCGTCCGCACCGGGGTTGAGCGGGTCGGCCATCGCGGCGGCCGTGGCCTTGTGGAGCCGGTAGTAGGCGCGGACGGCTTCGCGGGTGGTGTCGTCCAAGGCGGTCATCGGCGGAACCCCCGAGACATCCTCGGGATGCCGCCCTGCGCGCTGACCCCGGTGAGGCCTCGCTGCACGTCGGCGTTGGCCGCGTCCAGCGTCCTCTCGGTCTTCGTCTTGGGCTGAGAGGTGGGGGCCTGGAGCGAGTTCAGGTACTCCCCCACGGTGACGGTCTTCTTCAGCGCCACGACACACCCCCGATCGCGGGGGCCGGGATGGTGGGGGCGGTGTCGGGCTCGGGCTCGTAGCCGGGACGGGTGTCGTCGTCGAGCACCAGGTGCTCGACGAGATCGCGGGTGGGCGCGCTGATGGGCGCACCAACGATACGATCCATGAAGGATCGCCCTCCTATGCACGTAGGCAGGGTCGGTCTACAGGCCCCTGAGCAGGCGAATCGCCAAAAACTCCTGCTTGGGGGCCGCCCCCGTTTCCGGGGACGGGATCACCATGACACGAAAACCATCTGCGATGCAACACTGACACTGGCAATGCTTTTCTGGTTATGCTTTGCCCGTGACCGAGATTCCCGAAGAACGACAGGCCGCAGCGCTGCGCGCCGTTGCTGAGGCCGGCCGGCGCCGGGCCGAACTACTCGAACAGGCCGAGAAGGTCCTGACCGAGGAGATCCGCCCGCGCGCCGTCGAAGCAGCCCGGCTCGGCGCCGGCCGCAACCGCATCCGCGAACTCGCGCGCGTCGGCCCCCAGGTTCTCTACCGCTGGTTGGAAGCCGAGGGACTGCCCGTCCGCGACAAACGCCCCAAGGGCAGCAAGAACGACTCCTGACCCTTGTGCGACCAGCCCGTGAAACATGGGAGTTACCCATATGCCCAGCACAAAGCGGCCTTTCGCGGCGATCGACGCCCTCCTTGCGTCCGCGCCCGACCCGGCCCCGCTGCCGCCCGCCGAGCGGCGGCGTCAGCTGAGGGACGAGGTCGGACTGTCGCGCGCCGAGGTGGCCCGCGCCCTCGGGGTGAGCCCGTCGACGCTCGGCGGGTGGGAAGCCGGCCGCGACCCGAGCGGCGAGACGCGCGAGCAGTACGCGTACTTCCTGCGGCAGGCCGAGGAAAAGATCCGCGCCCGCGCGGCCGTCGCCGCGGAGCCGCCGGCCGAGGCCGGGCCCCCCGCGCCACCTGCACAGGAAGCGGACGGCAACGAGGACCAGGCCGAGCTTGCAGAGCCGCAGCCGTGCGTGCTGTGCGGGCAGCCCGCCCGGCACGAGGTAGCCGGATACCCGCAGCACCTCGACCCCGCTGAGTGCTCCGCGGCCGTCACCACCGTCACCACCGCGCCCGCCTCCGCACCGACGCCCACGACCGCAGCGGCCGAGGAACCCCCGGCGCTCCGGCGCCGGCCCGCCCGGCGCGGATCCGGTGGCGGTGTGCGGGTCGCTCCGGTCGGGCGGCGGGTGCGCCCCGCCGACACGCCCGACCGGATCGCACAGGCCGTCGCCGCGGTGCTGGCCGAGCACTCCGGCGACGTCGAAGCGGCGACGGCCGCGCTGGTGAAGCGGGCGATCCCGGACGCGATGGTGCTGCTGGACCACAGCCGCAAGGGCGGCCGGTACGACATCGTCGCGCACCCGTGGCTGCCGGACATCCTGCGCAAGAAGAGCGCGCGCGGCGCGGACGAGATCTGGGAGGCCCGCCCCAAGTGGACCCGACCCGAGCTGCCAGCGGGCGAGCACGAGGTGACCGCGCTGGACATCAACGGCGCCTATCTGTCCGCGCTCAAGACGTGGTTGCCGCTGGGGCAGTTGGAGCACTCCACCGGCAACCAGCACGACCGCCGCCGCTCCGGCTTCCACCTGATCACCCCGCCGGAGTGGGAACACGGCGCGGTGCTGCCCAACCCGATCGGTGCCCGCGACGAACCGGGCCCGGTCTGGGTCGGTGAGCCGACCTTGCGCCAACTGTTGCGCATCTCGGCCCCGAAGTACGGCCTGTGCGACCCGCCCGTCATCCACGAGTCGTGGACGTCCGGCGCCACGGAGACCCTGCTGGAGAAGTTCCGGATCACGCTCAAGGACGCCCGGGACAAAGCGATCGCCGAAGGCGACGACGTCACGCTGGAGTACGTGAAGGCGATGTACAGCAAGTTCGTCTCCACCCTCGGAGAGTCGAACTACAACCGCGAGATCTACCGCCAGGACTGGATGCACCTCATCCGCTCACAGGCCTTCGCCAACCTCTGGATGAAGGCGTTCAAGGCCTACGACGAGGGCCTGACCGTGGTCCGCGCGATGGGCACCGACGAACTGCACGTCATCGGCGACTGGCGCGCCGTCTTCACCGAGGGCCGCGGCGTCACCGAAGTCAAGGTCAAGGACACCTACAGCGTGTCGGCCGGAACGTGATCACCTCAGGTGAACGGTCCTACGCCGAACGGCGCGTAGTCTCACCTGCACCAAAAGTTAATGGCCCACCGTGGCTCCACTTGGGACGGCAATCCCGGAGTGGCGGCGGGCCGACCAGACAAGGTCTCCGGCGAGTGTACCCATGTGGGGCACTCGTCACGCGGCGCTTGCCGCAAGGAGGCCGGGAAGGACCAGCCGGATGACCGGCAAGCACGACCCGTCAGCCGCAGCCCAGCGCAGCGCAGCCCCCCACAGCAGCGTCAACGAAACGGCGCCGATCAGGCAGGCGCAGGCCCCCGCGAGCGGGGTTTCCGTCCCCCGGCACCTGGGGGCGGGGGTGACCCGGTGAGCCTCGAAGCGATGGTGTGGGTTCTCAGCGGTGATGCTCCCGTGGCCGACGTGAACGAGTACGCCGTGCTGAGCACGATGGCGGACAAGGCGGACTCGGACGGGTGCGGCACCTGGCTGTCCAAGGAGACGATCGCCGCGCGTGCCCACGTGAGCGAGGAGACCGTCAAGCGCTGCTGGCGGAACATGACCAAGCGCGGCTTGATCGCCAAGGGGGACCAGAACCTTGTGCGCCACTACCGGGCGGACCGCCGGCCGGTCGTCTGGGACCTGCTGATCCCCTACGCCTGGTTCAGCAACATCGACCGGATCAACGCCGAGCGGGAACGCCTCGGCCGGCCCCCGCTCACTCCCGCCGATCGGCCGCCGATCGCCCCGCCCCCCGCGAAGAAGCAGCGGGCCGACAAGGGCAAGCCGCGGGCGAAGAAGACGCCCCCTTCTGACCAGGGCACAGACCCACGGGGGAACTCAGAGACCCCCCGTGACGAGACCTCGCCGGACGCCCACGGGGGAACTACAAGTCGTCGGCGGGGGAACTACAAGTCGTCGGCGGGGGAACTACAAGATCCCCAATGCAGTAAGAGCAACCAGTCAGTAGACACGGGAAATGAGCGGGGTTCCGTCCGTCCATCCGTGTCGGTAGAGGACGCACCCGCGCGCGAAACGGACGGACGGACGGACGCGAGCGGTTCCAAGGAAGGACAGGCGGACGGGCGGCCCACGGCCGGGGGCAGGAACCCGGCGGCTGACGCCGCGCCGGGAAACGGCAGCAGCGGGGAAGCGGCGCCGGGCACGGCAGACCAGAAATCTGACCCGGGGGCAGTGGCCGGGCCGGAGACCACGCCGGGCATGGAGGTGCTGACCCGGGTCGGGCGGGCGCGCCCCGAGCTGGCGGTCGCGGGCAAGGTGCTGTCCGATCAGGCGCGGGAACTGGACATGCGGATCGCGGACTCCGAGGCGGCTGGTGAGCCGTGGCGGTTGAGCGACCTGGTGACGATCCTGAGCGCGCCGTTGGACGGGCCGATCCGCCGCAGCGCGGGGGCGGTAATCGCGGCCCGGATCCGGAACCTGCCGCGCACGCCCCGTACGGCGATGCTGCCAGCGCAGGTGAACGGTGAGGAACAGGACCGCGCGGCCGTCGCATGCCGCGACCGTCTGCCGTCCTCGACGCTAGCCGCCGAGCGGGACGTTGCCGAGGCGATCACCCGGCGCGTGCGCGGCGAGTGCCCCGAGTGCGGTGGGGACTCGCCGGGCGGGGAAGTGTGCGGGCGGTGCCAGGGCTGGCCGGAGTGCGACGAGGGCTGCGGGCGCGTGGTGCGCGGCGGCGGCACGTGCGAGACCTGCCAGTACATCGCGCACCACGCGGCAATCGCCGCCGAGGCGCGCGAGGACGGCACCTGCCCCGGCCACGGCGGCGAAGAATGCGGACGGCCCGTGATGACGCTCGGGTTGTGCGCGCGGTGCCGGATCAAGGCCGAGGACGCCAAGCGCGCCGCCGACGCCGAGTGGGAAGCCGCCGTGGCCCGTGCGGTCGCCGCAGTTGAGGAAGGGGAGAAGGCCGAGCGGGATCCCGCGCCGCTCTAGCCCCATTGTGGGCACTGGATGCACCTGTGGGCGCCGATCACCCGCCGCTGCGGCAAATCCCCCGTCCGGCTGGGAGTTCGGCGCTCACGGGGCCGTACAGCCGTTTTTGATCGCTAGGGTTGAGCGGCACGACGAAGAGCACCAACGAAGGGGTGGGGCGATGAGCACCAGGCGGCGGCCGGTGGCCCACGACGAGGAGTGCGAGGCCGGGCTGTTCGAGGGCGGGGTGTGCGTCTGCGCGGCCGGCGACGTCGGTGACCGGTACGACGCGTACGACCGCCCGGTGTACGGCGAGGAGCCGTCGTCGTACGACGGCCGACTGTCCGGCCCGTCCCTGGACTGGTAGCCGGCCGGCCTACCGCGCCGACCGGTTCTCGGCGGGCGCGCCGGGTGCGGCGGTGCGGTAGCGGCGGGAGGCGGTGTCCGCGGATACCCCGAGCGCGGCGCCGATCAGCGCCCAGTCGCACCCGGCGGCGCGGTCGGCGGCAACGGCCGCCGCCACCAGGCGGTGCGCCTCGTCCAGCACCCTCAGCGCCGCCGTGGTGTAGCGGCCGGCCGGCTGCCAGGGTTCCCGCGTCCGCAGTGCACCGTGCCAGGCCGACTGCTGCCAGTCGGGCCGCTCGGCCTCGGTGTCCAGCTCGGCCGCCAGGCGCCGCGCGGCGCTGGCCACCGCATACGCCGCCGACCGCACCTCGTACCGCCGCTCGGCGACGCCATCGAGGCGCACCTCACGGCGCTCGGCGTTCCGGTCGATCCGGGTCATGAGCCGACGATGCCGGGCACGGCAGCGCTCGGAGCAGAACCGCCTCGGCCGCCCTCCCCGCCCACTGGCCGACGCCAGCACCCGCGCGCATCCGGGCCCCTCGCAGATCTTCATCCCGACCACTCCCAACCGGCCGACTGTCCGCAGATCTGCGGACCACAGCAGCCGGGAACCCCTGCTGTTTCCGGTCGCCTCCACCAGCAAACACCCCGGATGGCCGACCGGAAACGGCCCGCCTCCCACGGGGGAGTGCGGGCCGAAGTGTGTCCCCGCGCGCTGGGGCGCGGGTACCGTCCTGAGTGCGACGTCAGGAACGGAGTCCACCATGGCGCACGACGCTGGAAACGGACCGAGCACGTTCGGTCAGCGGGTCCGCACGGCACGGGAACGCAAAGGGCAGTCGCGGCCGGTGCTGGCCGGCCTCGTCGGCCGCAGCGCGGAATGGGTCAAGGCCATCGAGAACGACCGGTTGGGGATGCCCCGCCTGCCCCTGCTGCTGCGCCTGGCCGAAGCGCTCGGCGTGGACGACCTCGCGGCCCTCACCGGTGACGAGCGGCTGACCGCCGCCACCTACACCAAGGCGGCGCACCCGTCGCTGCTGCGGGTGAAAGAGGCGCTGACCGACTACGACGTGCTGGCGCGGGATCAGGAACCGGTGCCGGCCGCCGTGCTCGCGGACCGGGTGGCGCAGGCCTGGCAGGCCTGGCACGGCTTCGGTGACCACCGCTCGCGGGTGGCGAACGTGCTGCCCGTGCTGCTGGCCGATCTGAAGTACGCCGCCCGCGCGCACGAGGGCACCGAGCGGCGCCGGGTCCTGGTCAGCCTCGCGCAGGCCTACCACCTGGCCCAGCTCTACCTGTCGTTCCAGCCCGCACCCGAGCTGGTCATGCTGACCGGCGACCGGTCGATGACGGCCGCGCAGGACGCCGACAGCCCGCGCGCCATCGCAGGCGCCGCCTGGTACCTCAACCACGTCTTCCGCGACGCCGGCGAACGCCACGAGGCCCGCGTCGAGTTGGCCATGAAGTCCACCCAGCTCCTCGACCCCGAGCGCGGCCCGGAGGACATCGCCCTGTCCGGGCTGCTGCACCTGGCCGCCGCCCTGTCCTACGCGAAGATCGGGCAGAAGGGCAGCGCCGAACACCACTGGGACAAGGCCGACCAAGCCGCCAAGCGGCTCGGCGACGGCTACGCCCACCCCTGGCTGATCTTCGGCAGGGGCATGGTCGACGCCTACGCGATCACCATGAAGACCGACCTCGTCCGCGCCGGAGAGGCGGTCGACGCCGCCACCCACATCGACCTGGGCACCATGCAGTCCGCCACCCGCCGCAGCTTCCACATCATCGAGACCGCGCGCGCCTACAGCCTGCAAGGCGAAACCGTCTCCGTCGTCCACCTGCTGAAGAAGGCCTACGAGGCCAGCCCGGAGACCGCGCGGTTCAACCTGTTCACCCGCAGCACGGTCATGGACCTGGCCGAGAACGGCAGCCCGCTCATCCGGGACGACGCCCGCGGCCTCGCGCGTCAACTCGGCGTCGCCGCGTAGGGGTACAACCTGTACCCCTCGGGCAGGGGGTACCGGCTGTACCCTTCGCCGCCCCCCGCCGCTCCTACGGTCGGTGACCGACCCACTACCGACCCGAGGTCTGGCGATGACCGTTATGACCGCAGTGCGACCCCACAGCTCAGGGCACCCCGGCTACAACCTCACCAAGCCGCGCGAGGCGCAGACGGCGGAAGACGCGCGCCGTCTGGCCCGGGTGGCGCTGGCCGCCTGGGGGCTGGAGGCCGAGGCAGAGACGGCAGCGCTGGTGCTGTCGGAGCTGGTGGCCAACGCGGTGCGGCATGCGTGGGGTCCCTCGGTCCGGGTCCTGGTGGAGCGCCCCGCGCCCGACCGGATCCGCCTCGCCGTGGTCGACCGCGCGCCGCGCCGGCTGCCCGAGCTGCGCACGCCCGGCCCGGACGACACCTCCGGCCGCGGGCTGCTGCTGGTGGAGGAGTTCGCCGACCGGTGGGGTTACGACCTGTTGGGGTCCGGCACCAGCCCGTGGGGCAAACGGACATGGGCCGAGCTGAAGGTGAGCTGGTGAACGCGACCGAACAACTGCCCGGCGTCGGCGACGAGGTGACCGAGGACGGCACCCGGGCGATCGTCACGGACATCCGCCAGGGCGTCGTCTGGCTGCGCGCTCCCGGCCGCGACGAGTGGCCGGCCGCCGACCCGCGCCGGCTGAAGGTGACGCGCACTCGTCGGGAGCGCATCGCGGCCGGCGACGCCTGAAACCCCGCCCCCGGCCACCCGCCGTGGTGACATAAGACCCCGTCGGCCCGCGCCCCCCGTCGCGGGCCGACGGTTCCCAACCGGTGCCCCCGGACCGACACCATCGAGCGGTCCGGGGGCACCGTTGTGCGCCTGTGCCGGGACTTGGCCGCCGCGCGCCGACCGGACGAGGCCGGCGGACCCTTGTCCGTCAGGGGGCTGGTCGGCGCCCCGCTGCGCCGTAGGATCTCCGCCCATGACCGCTGAGCGCCGTTCTCTCGGCACCGGACCCGTGCCGTTCGATCCCGCACGCCGCGTACGCGCCGCTGAAGCGGACCTGAGCGGCCTCCCAGCCGTCCGCCTCCCCGATCTCCCGGAGCTGCGCGCCCGTGGCGTCCTGGGCGCCCCACAGCCGCTCCACGAGGGTGGACGGCGCACTCTCGGACCCGGACCGGCGGCGCGCACAGCCGCCGAGGGGCCGGAGCCTGCCTGAGCAGGTCCCTGTCGCCCGTGGTGCTGTCGTGAGCTGTGACCTGGGTAGAGACCCGCCTGCCCCTTGGGTGGTGAGCCGGACGCGACAGCGCGACAACAACAAGCTGGCCCGTGCCAGCGGCGTCCGGCGCGGGCCAGCCACGGAGCCTACCGGGCCGGGCGGATCCGCCCGAAGCGCTCAGAGGCCAAGGAACCAAGGTGTCAAGGTTTCTGTACTCCAAGGAGGCAAGGTTCCCGGGAAGCGTGGTTCCTGAGTTCCGGTGTGCCAAGGTCTGTGAGGAAACAGCCCTCCCCCTGAGACAGGAGACGCGATGAGCAGCCCTCCCGACCCGTCGCCGTACTTCGCGGCGCTCGCCCAGCTCCGCCGCGACAAGACCGACGTGCCCCCGCACATCGCCGTGGCCAACCACAAGGGCGGCATCGGCAAGTCGTTCCTGACACAGGCCATCGCGGTCGCAGCGGCCGAGACCGGGCACTACGTCCTGGTCATCGACATGGACGCTCAAGGCAACGTCACCCGCCGACTCCGCGCCCAGCTCCCAGCCGCGCCCGAGCAGCGCGCCGCCGCCAGCCTCGCGGCCGTCCTGCCCAACCCCGGCCGCGGCGACGCCGCCCGCATCCTCACGCCCTGCGGGTACGGCGGCATCTACACCGAGCGCATCATGGTCGCCCCCGCAGACCTCGACCTCGAACTCCTCGCGCTCACCGCCGGCCAGCCCGCCGCCGAACGCCGACTGCTGCGCGCCCTCACGGGCGTGGTCGCGCCCTTCGATCTGGTGCTCATTGACTGCCCGCCCTCTCTGCTCAGCCACCAAATCGACCTTGCATGGACCGCGAGCGACTACGTGCTGATGCCGTGTGAGGCAGAGTTCGACGCGGTGCAATCCGCCCGCCGAATCCGGGAACGCATCGAGCGCGACAGCCACAAACTCAACGAGGATCTGCGAATTGCTGGGATCATCGTCAACCGGTACCGCAATCTCGCCGTACACAAAAACCGCGCCGAAGAAATGGAAAAGATCTCGGGACCGGGCGGAGTCTGTCCCGTCCGTATTCCCGAACTGACGTCACTTAAAGACATGTCGGAGAACGCGCGACCGATCGCCGAGAACGGATCTCAGGGCCGCGACATGGCCGCTCTCTTCCGCGACGTCTACACCTGGACCCGCACCCGAATCAGCGAACTGGAGAAGGCTGCCTGATGCCGAAGTACGACCCCGTCCCCGAGACGCCCCAGCTTCCCGCCGCGCCCCCCTCGGCGCCGAAGCCGGCGCCCAAGGACAAGCCGATGACCACGGACGTGCCCGAGGACGTCCAGAAGGCGCTCAGGCTCGCTGCCGTGTTCCACGGGACCACCATTAAGGCCGCCGTAACCGAGGCACTGCGCGACTGGATCGCCGCCCACCCGATCCAACTCCCCACCACCCCAGCACCCAGGGAAGCCAGCAACCAAGAAACCTGACAATCAAGGAACCTGACAACCAAGGAGCCTTGAAGCAATGGAAGACAGGTTCCAAGGTTCCAAGGTTCCAAGGTTCGCAGGTCAAAGCCATGGTCAGAGACCGTGGTGAGCGTGGCCGGGTCCATGGTCGGGCCGTCGTGCGCCGGGAACAGCCCGCTCACCACCACGCTCACCATGAGCCGACCACGCCCGGACAGGCCCGGGGCACGCCTGTCGCCCTGGAGAAGAAGGAAGGGGAGCGGCAGGGCGGCCGGGACTCCCGGCGGGGGGTCGGGGCGCCGGCGCTCCCCTTCCGCGCGTTGGCGACCGCCGCCGCGCGCGGCCCCGAGACCGCTTCCCGCGGCTCCGAGACGGCCGCATGCAGGCCCGAGACGCCCCGCAGCGCCCCCGAGGCAACGCCCAGCAGCCCGTTACCGGCGCCTCGGTTACCGCCGCCTCGGTCGCCCCCGCAGAGAACGTGACCGAGACAATCCAACACATCGATGAGACGACAAAACTACTCCCCGAGAACGCCCCTTATCCGGCCAGCAAACCAACCCCCAAGGAACCTTGTAAACTCGACACCTTGGAACAAAGGGCAGGCTATGGCGATGTATAAGCGAGGGAATTCCCGAGCCTCCAGAGGGAACCACGGACGGAAATCCCTGGAGCTTTGATGGCGGGTCAGACTGAAGAAAGCCGTAGGGGTGCGGTATGCGAATCCATGCTTTCCGCCTCGTGTTCTGTCGAGGCTTTCTGTGGCGGTGATTCCCGGTTTTTTCGAGAGTGAAGCTCGGCGCCCTCGGCGTTTGCTCGGGCAGGATGCGAGCGGGAGAGGTGGTGTGTTCTGAGCCCAGATTTTATCCGGGCTCACAGTATGACGCACGCGGTTCGTCTCCGGTTCGGGATGGTTGGCTGGATTGCTTCCGTGCCGGGTGCCGGTCGTGCTAGTCTTCTGATTGTTCCGCCCCGGCCAAGGAACCTTGTCCCCTGGGTTCCAAGGTTCCTTGCTTCCCGGGTTCCTGACCTCCCGTCACCGCCGCGTGGGCGCGGCCG
>NZ_MUMF01000381.1 GCF_002155905.1 Streptomyces tricolor
AAGAGACAGGTGGGTAGCCAGGGAGGGGGGCAACCGTCTTTACCCCGGCAAACCGCACATGTCACGCATTGACGGTATGTCAGCTGGGCAGTGATCTTCCCGCACGGATCATCCGGCCGGAACTACACGCTCCGGAGGATCGGAAGACGCTCCAGGGGATCGCAACGCAGGGGGTAGCACATGGCCGCAAGGCCTCTCGTGGCGAGGCAGCCGAACGAACGGCTGCAGGCACTCATCCAGGAAGCGGGGTGCTCGAACGCCGGGCTGGCCCGGCGGGTCAACATGTGCGGTGCCGAGCACGGTCTCGACCTGCGCTACGACAAGACGTCCGTGGCCCGCTGGCTGCGCGGCCAGCAGCCGCGGGGCCGGGCCCCGGCGATCATCGCCGAGGCGCTCGGGCGCAAGCTCGGCCGTACGGTCACGATCGACGAGATCGGCATGGCCAACGGCAAGAACCTCGCCTCGGGGGTCGGTCTCCAGTTCTCGCCGACGGTACTGGGGGCCATCGAGCAGGTCTGCGAGCTGTGGCGCAGCGACGTGGGGCGCCGGGACTTCCTGTCCGGCTCCTCCGTCGCCGCCTCCGCGCTGGTCGAGCCCAGCCGCGACTGGCTGATCTCGGCACCGGACGCCCAGGTGGCCCGGCAGGCGGGCCCGCGCGTGGGCCAGTCCGACGTGGCCGCCGTACGGTCCATGACCCAGGCGCTGACGGACCTCGACCACCAGTACGGCAGCGGGCACGTCCGCCCGGTCGTCGTGCACTACCTCAACAGCGTCGTCTCCGGGCTGCTCGCGGGCTCGTACCGGGAAGCGGTCGGCCGCGATCTCTTCGCCGCCGTGGCCCGGTTGACCGAGCTGGCCGGGTACATGGCCGTCGACACCGGCCAACCGGGCCTGGCCCAGCGGTACTACATCCAGTCGCTGCGGCTCGCCCAGGCCGCCGGGGACCGCGGGTACGGCGGTTACGTCCTCGCCGCCTCGATGAGCCATCTCGCCGCGCAGCTCGGAAACCCGCGCGAGATCGCCCAGTTGGCGCGGGCGGCGCAGGAAGGGGCGCGCGGGCATGTGACCCCGCGCGTGGAGGCGATGTTCCACGCCGCCGAGGCGCGCGGGCACGCCCTGCTCGGCGACGCGCGCGCCGCGCAGGCGGCCGGCGGGCGGGCCGTCGAGGCGATGGAACGCGCGGAGGACGCCGCCGGGGACGACCCGGTGTGGATCGCGCACTTCGACGAGGCCTACCTGGCCGACGAGTTGGCGCACTGCCACCGCGACCTCGGGCAGGCCGAGCAGGCGGCGCGGTACGCCGAGCAGTCGCTCGCCGGGCACCCCGAGTCCCGGGCCCGCCGGCGCGCCATCGGCTATGTGCTGCTCGCCACGGCCCAGGTGCAGCAGCGCGAGATCGAGCAGGCCTGCACCACCGGCATGCGCGCGGTGGAGCTGCTGGAGACGCTCCGCTCCAACCGGGGCGCCGAGTACCTGGAGGACCTCCAGCAGCGGCTGGAGCCCTTCCGGGACGAGGCGGTGGTACGGGAGTTCGGCGCGCGGCTCGATCTCCAGCAGGCCGCGTGAACACCGCCCCCGCGGGGGCGTGAACGGCAGGGAAACGGCACCCGGGGGTGCGCCGGGTGCCATGGACAGCGCGTCGCGGGGCGGTCGTGTTACCGCCGTCACAGGGAGGGAATCGCGTCCTGAGCTGCGTGGCACGCGGCTCGGGGGACCCGGTAGCGTGAGCCGACGATTCACAAGGTCCCCCATTAGTAGGAGTCCCGGTGACGCAGAGTGGACAGGGCGAGGAGCCCTCGGCGCGGCCCGCGCGCGAAGGCATCGTGCTGCCCTCCGACGGAGGCGAGCCCCTGCTGCCGGGCATGACCACGCCCGCCCCCGCCACCCCGGCCGGCGGGCAGGCCTGGGGCGGTTCGTGGGGCCCCGGCCGGCAAGCGCACCAGCAGGCGCCGCAGCAGGACCAGGGCTGGGCCCCGGCGCAGTCCCCGCAGTGGGCCGGCGCCGAGCAGCCCCCGTCCGGCGCCAACCCGGGCCCGCTGCCCCCGGAGGGCGCCCCGGCCCCGGCGTACGGCGGCCAGGCACCGGCCTACGGCGGCCAGGAGGCCCCGTACGGCTACGGCGCGCCCCAGCAGCCGGGCTACGGCACCCCCGACGCCTACCCGCAGCACGCACAGCACCCGCAGCACGCACAGCAGGCGCCGCAGCCCCAGCAGCCGTACCCGGCGCAGTCCGCCCCGGCCGCCGCGCCGCTGCCGCCCGCCGTGCCGGACGGGTACCCGGCGGCGGGCGCCCCGCTGCCCCCGACCGCCGACGGCGCGACCCAGTACATACCGCCGGTCCCCGCCGCACCCGACGCCGACGGCGCCACCCAGTACCTCCCGCCGGTCCCCGCGGGCCCCGCGGCCCCCGGCGACGAGGCGGCCACCCAGTACCTCCCGCCGGTGGCGGCCGGCGCGCTGCCGCCCGAGTCGGGCGGCGAGGAGACCCGGTACCTCGGCCAGGTGCCCCGGCAGGCGGCGCCCGCGCCCTCCGACGCGGAGGCCACGCAGTACATCCCGCCCTACACCGCCCAGGCCCCGGGGCAGGGGCAGGCGCAGGGAGCGGACCGGCAGCCGCCCGCCGAGTTCGACAACCTCTTCCGCGGCGGCCCGGCCGGCGGCGACGGCCCCGCCGGATCCACCCAGCAGATGCCGCGCGTGCAGCAGCCGGACGCCCACCCCGGCCCGGCCCGGGCGCCGTACCGCCCGGCGCAGCCGTCCTACGACGGCGGGGCGTACGACGACGACGCGTACGACGGCGGCGGGCGGCGCGGGGGCCGGTCGCGGGTGCCGCTGATCGCCGCGATCGGCGTGGGCATCGCGGTGCTCGGCGTGGGCGCGGGCGCGCTGCTCAGCACCGGGAGCGGCAAGGACCAGGGCGAGGACGGCGAGACGGTCGCCGCCTCCTCCCCGGCCACCCAGGACTCCGCCTCGCCCACCGTGGACCCCGCCCGGGAGCAGGCGGTGGAGCTGGACAAGCTGCTCGCGGACAGCGGCAGCAGCCGGGCCTCGGTGATCCAGGCGGTGGCCGACGTCAAGCAGTGCGACAACCTCGACCAGGCCGCCGCCGACCTGCGGGACGCGGCCGAGCAGCGCAACCAGCTGGTCACCCGGCTCGGCAAGCTCTCCGTGGACAAGCTGCCGGGCCACGCCGATCTGACGGCCGCGCTCACCAAGGCCTGGCAGGCGTCCGCCGCGGCCGACAACCACTACGCGGCCTGGGCCGACCAGGCCAAGAGCCGCAAGGTCTGCCGCAAGGGGCACGCCCGCACCACCGGGGAGACCCAGGCCGGCAACCGGCAGAGCGGCACCGCCAGCGCGCAGAAGACGAAGGCGGCGGCGCTGTGGAACGCGATCGCGAAGAAGTACGGCCTCACCCAGCGGCAGCCCACCCAGCTCTGACCGGCCGGCGCCGACGGACCCCGCACGCCGGGGTCCGTCAGGGCACGTCCGCGTGCTCCAGGGTGGAGGTCATGTCGGCGATCCCGTTGCTGCCGCCGATGCCCTTGCCGGCCGCGACCAGCTTGCCGTCCCGCACCACCTGGAGGGTGACGTCGGCGTTGACCAGCCGCGGGAAGCCGACCGCGGCGAGCTTGCCCTCGTAGGGCCAGTGCAGGGTCGGGGTGAGGCCGCCGGTGGAGACCCGCAGGCCGTCGTTGAGGGTGCGGCGCACGGTGTCGGCGCTCACCTCGCCGTCGCCGATCTTCTCCAGGGCGGCCCGCAGCACCTGGTAGGCGATCCACGTGGTCTGCACCCCGGCGTCCGCGGGGTCGATGCGGTTGTCGCCGAAGGCCTCCTCGTTGATCACCTTCTTCATCGGGTCCCAGCGCGGGTCCGTGGCCACCGGGTACCAGCCGGTGATGTACGCCCCCTCGTACGGCCCCGACGCCCCGCCCGTGGCGTTGATCACGGTCTGGTCGACGCTGCCGAGCACGGTCGCGGTGCGTACGTCCGGGAAGTTCTCGCGGGCCCGCCGGAAGGAGTCCATGAAGGTGTCGGTGCGGTCCCCGAGCGCGGGCACCACACAGCCCTTCTTCGTCTCGTCCTCGGTGGCGTAGCGCAGCGCCTGCTCGGCCTGGCCGGCGTACTCGGTGGCGTCCTCGGCGGCGAGCTGGTCGCCGGCGTCCGCGTGCCCGCCCGCCTTGAGGCCCGAGTCGAGCAGCGCGGGCAGCTGGTCGCCGGCGATGCTGTCGGGCCGGACCAGGGCGACGTTGCCGCAGCCGGCCGCGAGGGCCTTGCCGAGGCCGGCCAGGAGGGCGGGCTGGCCGCCGTTGACCGGGTAGGACATGGAGCCGGTGAACTCGTCGTTGGTGACGCCGTAGCCGCCGATGTAGGGGATGCCGGCGCCTTCCAGCGGGGCGAGGTAGGAGTCGCCGAACTGGCTGTAGGAGCCGACGACCGCGACCACGTTCTCGGCCGCCGCGCGCCGGGCGCACTTGGCGGCGCCCACGCTGTCGTTGTGGTCGTTGCAGGTCAGCACCTCCAGCCGGCGGCCGTGGATGCCGCCGTGGGAGTTGACCCACTTCGCGTAGGCGAGGGCCATCGCGGGCATCCCCGGCTTGTTGGTCGCGTCGGTGTCCTGCGGGGCCCAGGTCATCACCTTGACCGGCCCGTCCCCGGCGCCCCCCGTGGCACCGGGGACGAGCCCGCATGCGGCGGTGAGCGACGCACAGAGGGCCACGGTGCCCGTGGCGAGGGCGGTGGCTCTGACGGGGCGGGGAAGGGGGAGGAGGGTCTTGCGGGTGCGTCGCCTGCCGGTCATGCACACGCACGATTCCCTCACAGCACTAACCCGGGAGTGACCGTCGGTCAACGAAAGGTGACGCGGAGGTGAATTACGGGGGCCGGTGGGACGCGGGAGGCGAGGAACGTACGATCGGTGACCGTGCAAGGTTCGGAGAACTCTTCCCGTCGCGGCCGCCGCTCCTCCACCATGGGCGGCATGCCCTTGAACGACATGCCGTGGTGGCGGTGGCGCAGCAATGTGCGCTCGGCGTTGCACATGCTCTCCGACCCGGTGTTCCAGCGCGACGTCTGGCTGGCCGGCGTGGACGGCTACGGCGACGTCACGGACGCCGTGTACCGGCTGGTGGAGGACACCTGGCTGGACAACTGGTCGGCAGAGAAGTACGTCGGCACCATATTCCGGGACTCGCAGGAGGCGGCGCTCGTCGACACCGCCGTGCTGCGGGTGCTGCGGATCATGCACCAGGTCGGCCCGGACGCGCCGGTCGCCGCCTATCTGGACCACCAGGGCTGGCCGGACGCGGTGCGGGCGGCGCGGGACGCGCACGTGCGGATGTCGGTGAGCGACGGGGAGGACCCGGACACGCCGCCGAAGAGCCTGGAAGTGCTGCGCATCCTGACGAGGTCCGCGTAGCGGACGGCGGCCCGGGCACGCCGGCCGGTGTGGGACCCTGTAGTGCATGACCGATCAGTCCGTCGCACCCGCCGCACCGGCCGACCAGTACGTCCTCACGCTCTCCTGCCCCGACAAGCAGGGCATCGTGCACGCCGTGTCCAGCTATCTGTTCATGACCGGCTGCAACATCGAGGACAGCCAGCAGTTCGGCGACCACGACACGGGACTGTTCTTCATGCGGGTCCACTTCTCGGCCGAGGCGCCGGTGACGGTGGACAAGCTGCGGGCGAGCTTCGCCGCCGTGGGTGACTCCTTCCACATGGACTGGCAGATCCACCGGGCCGACGAGAAGATGCGCATCCTGCTGATGGTCAGCAAGTTCGGGCACTGCCTGAACGACCTGCTGTTCCGGGCGCGGATCGGCGCGCTGCCGGTGGAGATCGTCGGGGTGGTCTCGAACCACACCGACTTCGAGGAGCTGGTGGGCTCCTACAACATCCCCTTCCACCACATTCCGGTCACGAAGGACACCAAGCCGGAGGCCGAGGCCAAGCTGCTGGAGATCGTGCGCGAGGAGCAGGTCGAGCTGGTCGTCCTCGCCCGGTACATGCAGGTGCTCTCGGACGACCTGTGCAAGCAGCTCAGCGGCCGGATCATCAACATCCACCACTCGTTCCTGCCGAGCTTCAAGGGCGCGAAGCCGTATCACCAGGCGCATGCGCGGGGTGTGAAGCTGATCGGGGCGACGGCGCACTACGTCACCGCGGACCTGGACGAGGGTCCGATCATCGAGCAGGAGGTCGAGCGGGTCGGGCACGGCGTGACGCCGGACCAGCTGGTGGCCATCGGGCGCGATGTGGAGTGCCAGGCGCTGGCGCGGGCCGTGAAGTGGCACGCCGAGCGCAGGATCCTGCTCAACGGCCGCCGGACGGTCGTGTTCGCCTAGCCCCTCGGGGCCGCGTGCGCAGCGCAACCGCCCCCTACATGCGGCTCAGCGAAGCGACCGCGAACAGGACGTCCTGGATGGCCTCGCGGTCGCCGAGCTGACCCGCCGCCGCTTCCGCCGGAGGCACATGGCCCGCCGCCAGCCGGCAGAACTCCACGCCGTCCAGGGCCACATGGGCCACCTCCAGGTCCGCGGAGCCCACCGCCGCCGGTGAGTCCAGCGGGATCAGCCACTCGCCGCCGGCGGCGCCCTCGATCTCCAGGCGCAGGCTGCGGCCGGGCGCCCCGGCCGGGACCAGGTGCGGGGTCTGGCGGCCCGGCGCGGACAGGCCCGCGCGACGGCGCTCGGCGAGCGCCGTCGGCAGCAGGCGGGCCGCGAGGTCGATCATCCGGTTGAGGTGGCGCGGCGCCGGCGGCTCGTACGGGTAGTCCACCGCGTCCGCGATGTCCTCGGCGTGCACCCAGCACTCGAAGGCGCGGTCCAGCATCGCGTCGTGCAGCGGCAGCGCGAAGTCGCCGTACGACACCGCGAGTCCGCCCGCGTGGCTGCCGGTGAAGGACACCGTCCGCACCAGGCTGTGGCTCTGTTCCCGCCACGGCCCGCGCACCGCACGGGTCGGCGGGAAGTGCGAGGCCCGCCAGAACGCCTCGGTACGGCCGGCCGGGCCCCGCGCGTCCGGCTCCGCCGCGCCGGCCACCTCGGCCAGCGGGTCCTGGAGGCCGAGCGCCGTGGCGATGATCCCGTCCACCGACAGCAGATGGGCGATCACGCCGGCGACGGTCGTCCGACGGCTCGTCGGCGCGTCCTCCTCGAACCACCGCAGCCGTACCGGCGCGTGCCACTCCGCGTCCCCGAAGTCCTGGAGCAGCGCGTCCAGCCGCGCGGTCTCGGCGTCGTACGGCGCCGCCCAGGCGGGTACCGGGATGCGCGGCGGGCGGCGGCTCAGACAGCTCTCCAGGACGCGGGTGCGCAGCCCGGGGTCGAGGTCGAGGCTCTCCGGCTGGTGCAGCAGGCCGACCGCCTCGCGCAGCCGGCGGGCCTCGTCGGCGCACGAGCCGCAGCCGCCGAGGTGCTCCTCCACGGCCGCCGTCTCCGCCGCCGAGCAGGCGGCCAGCGCCCAGGCGCCGAGCAGCGACTTCAGGACGTCGTGCGACAGGTCGAGCGGCACGGGTGCGAGGTCCCCCAGGTCGGCGAGGTCGGGCAGCGGCAGTCCGCTGTCCTCCACGGAGGCGCGGGGCGTGGGTATGCGCGGCGCCGGCGCCGGACCGCGCCCGCCGGCACCCCGCGGCAGGTCCCCGGAACCGCCGCCCCGCCCGCCGCGACCGGTGCCGGCCGGTTCGCCCGGACCACCGTCGGATCCCCACCCGCCCGAGCCGGCTTCTCCGTACGGCCGTTCCCCGCCGCTCTCTTTCCCGTCGTACCCGTCGTACCCGTCGTGCGCCTCGAACCCGCCCGTCCCGGTCACACCGCACCCCGGTATCCCGGCGGGGTGCCGGCGTCGTGGGCGGTGGACAGCAGCTGGAGGCCGAGGCGGAGCCGGCGGCGGGCCTCCTCCTCGGTGACGCCGAGGTCGGTCGCGGTCTGGCGGTAGTCGCGGCGCTGGAAGTAGGCGAGGTCCAGGGCGGCGCGCAGCGGGGCCGGCATGGAGTGGACGATGTAGTCGGCGCGGGCGGCGACGGAGGCGCGGCGGACGGTGCTCTCCAGTTCCTCGCGGCGCGGCTGCTCCCGCTCCTCCCGGTCCCGCAGCCGCTGCACGGCGACCCGGTGGGTGAGGGCGGCGATCCAGGAGCGCAGCGGGCCCTGCCTGGGGTCGTAGGTCTCGGGGTGCTCCCAGATGTGGGCGAAGACCTCGCGGGTGACGGCGTCGGCGGCCTGTTCGTCGCCGAGGACGCGGTGGGCGAGGTTGTGCACGAGGGAGGCGAAGCGGTCGTACGTCTCGCCGAGGGCCGCCGCCTCACCGCGTGCGAGCCGCTGCTGCATCTTGCGGTCCCAGCGGGGCGGTACGTCCTTCCTGGCCATGCGGTCCCCTCCCCTCACCGTGTCCGGCCGTCCGGCCTGTCGGTCCTGCCTTCTCGAATGCAGTCGGCACGTCTGACAGTGCACGCCCGTTTGTGTCAATGTGCGCCCCCGGGCGGGTCGCAGGTGATAGTGCCCCCTTCACACAACCTTCACGCGAGACGCGTACGCCTCTGATCGAACAGGATCGATAGTGACCGAAACAAGCCCCTTGACGATCGCCTGCCGTTTGCCGCGTCACGTTTCAGGGAACGGCCGCTGGGCAGCCGCGCGGAAAGAAACGTAGGAACTGCTTCCGTTTCCGGGCGGTTCCGGGTGATCCGGCGAGCGGAGGGGCAAGGCCGTGGCATTCAACGTGACCGGCGTCGAACAGGGCGAGTGGGCCGTGCTCCGGGTGTCCGGGGAACTGGACCTGATGACCTCGCCGGTGCTGCGCCAGCGGGTGCACGACATCGTCGCCGAGGGGCACCACAGCCTCGTCGTGGACCTCTCCGACGTGTTCTTCTGCGATTCCAGCGGGGTCGGCGTCCTCGTCGCCGCCCGCCGGCTGATCCGCTCCTGCCAGGGCCGGCTGCGGCTGATCCTGCCGGACCGGGGCGCCGACGACGGCTCGCACGTCAACCGCGTCCTCGGCGCGCTCGGCGTCCGCCGCCTCTTCGACGTCCGCCCCGACGTCGAGTCCGCCACCGCCGAGGACGCGGACCCCCTCTCGGCCTGAGCACCTTTCCCGGCCCGCCGCCACAAGGTTGTCGCGGAATTCCCCCGGTCTTGGCACAAACGCCGCTTTGCCGTCACCTCGCCGTCACCCGCGTCGTACGCTCCCACCCGGACCACCCCCCACGTCAACGTAAGGCGGCCCGAACAGACATGGTCAGCACCGAGTACGAGCGCGAGATCGCCGCCCGGTTCGCCACCTTCGACCAGGACGGCAACGGCTACATCGACCGTGCGGACTTCAACGCGGCGGCCAAGGCGCTGCTCGCCGAGTTCGCCGTGCCCGCCCGCTCCGACAAGGGGCAGGCGCTGTACGCCGGCGCGGAGGCGTTCTGGCAGGGCATGGCCGGCATCGCCGACCGGGACGGCGACCAGCGCATCACCCGCGAGGAGTTCGTCACCGGCGCGGTCAAGCGGCTGCGCGACAACCCCGACAGCTTCGCCGAGATCGCCCGCCCCTTCCTGCACGCGGCCCTGGCGGTGGCCGGCGCCGACGCCGACGGCCGGATCGGCGTCGCCGACACCGTGCGCGTGCTGGGCGTGTTCCGCGTACCGGAGGAGACCGCCCGCCGGGCCGCCGCCGCGCTCGACACCGACGGTGACGGCAGGATCGGCGAGACGGAGATCGTGCCGGCGTTCGCGCGCTACTTCACCGTCCCCGCCTGACCACGCCGGCATCACGGGAGCACCACGGCTACCGGCCCCGCGCCGGCCGTCCGCCGAACCGTTCCCGCAGCCGGTGCTTCAGCACCTTCCGCAGCGTGTCGTTGCGCGGCAGGGCCTCCACCACCTCCAGCCGCTCCGGCAGCTTGTGCACGGCCAGGCCGCGCGCCCGCAGGAAGGACGTGACCTCCGGCAGGGTCAGCCCGGCCGCTGCGGGCGGCTGCTCGACCACCGCGCAGACCAGTTCCCCGCGTTCGGCGTCCGGCAGGCCGATGACGGCCGCGTCGGCCACCGCCGGGTGCGCGGCGAGCAGGTCCTCGATCTCCTTGGCGGAGATGTTCTCCCCTTTGCGGATGATCACGTCCTTGAGCCGGCCGGTGAGGACCAGGTGCCCGGAGTCCGTCACCCGCCCCAGGTCGCCGGTGCGCAGGAAACCCTCGGCGTCGAAGGCGGCGGCGGTCTGGGCGGGGTCCAGATAGCCCTGGCAGACGGCCTCGCCGCGCAGCCGTATCTCGCCGTCCACGATCCGGATCTCCATGCCCTCCGGCGGGCGGCCCTCGGTCGTCGCCAGGTTCTCCGGGGTGTCCTGCGGGTCCCCCATCGTGATCATCGGGACCTCGGTCATGCCGTAGCCGTGGGTGAGCTGCACGCCCATCTCGCGCACCACGGCGTGGTACAGCTCGGGCGGCTTGGGGGCGCCGCCGCCCGCGAGGAGCCGCAGCGAGGGGATCACCTTCCGGCCGGGGTGCCTGCGCTGCTCGGCCAGGAACAGGGAGTAGAAGGCGGTGGAGCCGCCGGCCACCGTCACCCCGTGCCGGCGGTACTCCGCCAGCGCGTCCGGCAGCGCGAAGTGCTCGAACAGCACGGCGGGGACGCCGTGTACGAGCAGCATCACGGTGTAGTCGGGGCCGGCTATGTGGGCGTACGGGAAGGCCATCGAGCCGACGTCGTCCGGGGTCAGGCGCAGGGCGTGGGCCAGGCAGGAGCCGCCCGCCAGCAGTGAGCGGTCCGTGTGCAGCACGCCCTTGGGGTCGGAGGTGGTGCCCGAGGTCCAGTAGATCCAGCGGACCGAGGTGCCCTCGGCGGGCGGCGGGGGCAGCACGGACGGGTCGCCGTCGGGGAGGGAGTCGTACGCCTCGAAGATCCCCTCGGCGCCGAGCCGCCGGGCCATCTCCGTGTGGTCGTGGCCGCGCCAGACGCCCGGTACGGCGAAGAACTCCGCCTTCGACGCGCGCAGCGCGAAGCCGGCCTCACGGTCCCGGTAGAAGGGGATCACCGGGGACTGCACGGCGCCCAGGCGGGCCAGCGCGCAGGACAGCAGGACGGTCTCGATGCGGGTGGGCAGCTGCCAGGCGACCACCGTGCCGGGGCGTACGCCCATGCCGTACAGGCCGGCCGCGACGCGTTCTGAGCGGGTGCGCAGGCCGCCGAAGGTGAGCACCCGGTCCCCCTGGAGCAGGACCGGCCGGTCGGGGGTGAGGCCGGCGCGGCGGGCGATCAGCTCCCACAGCGTGCGGGCGGAACTCAGGGTGTGCGGGGTCTCGTTCACGGGTCCCCCTGCTTGGCTGACGACTCGTCAGCTGCCATGCTATCTGACGGCCCATCAGATCAGCAGTGGCCGGACGAGCACCGGCCGGCGGAGGGGACCCCATGGCGACCGAACTGCCCCGCATCATCAGCGTCGACGACCACGTGATCGAGCCCGCCCACCTCTTCGAGACCTGGCTGCCCGCCAAGTACCGCGACCGCGGCCCGCAGCCGCTGACCGCCGGGATCGGGGAGCTGGCCTACGTCGGCGGGAAGTACCAGATCACCATGGACCCGCAGGGCACGCCGACCGACTGGTGGATCTACGAGGACCTGAAGTTCCCGTACAAGCGCAACATCGCCGCCGTCGGCTTCGACCGGGACGAGATGACCCTGGAGGGGATCACACGGGAGCAGATGCGGCGCGGCTGCTGGGACCCCAAGGCCCGGCTCGCCGACATGGACCTCAATCACGTCGAGGCCAGCCTCTGCTTCCCGACCTTCCCGCGCTTTTGCGGGCAGACCTTCGCCGAGGCCCACGACAAGGAGGTCGCGCTCGCCTGCGTGCGCGCCTACAACGACTGGATGGTGGAGGAGTGGTGCGGGGACAGCGGCGGCCGGCTGATCCCGCTCTGCCTGATCCCGCTGTGGGACGTGGAGCTGGCCGTGGCCGAGATCCGGCGCAACGCCGCGCGCGGGGTGCGGGCCGTCACCTTCTCCGAGATCCCCACCCACCTCGGGCTGCCCTCCATCCACACCGGCCACTGGGACCCGTTCTTCGCCGTCTGCCAGGAGACCGGCACGGTCGTCAGCATGCACATCGGCAGCAGCTCCCAGATGCCCGCCGCCTCCCCCGACGCACCGCCCGCCGTCCAGGCCTCCCTCAGCTTCAACAACGCCATGGCCTCGATGACGGACTACCTCTTCAGCGGGGTCCTGGTGCGCTTCCCGCGGCTCAGACTCGCCTATTCCGAAGGCCAGATGGGCTGGATCCCGTACGCCCTGGAGCGCGCCGACGACGTGTGGGAGGAGCACCGCGCCTGGGGCGGGGTCCGGGACCTGATCCCCGAGCCGCCGTCGACGTACTACTACCGGCAGATCTACTGCTGCTTCTTCCGCGACAAGCACGGCGTCGCCTCGCTGGACGTGGTCGGCCGCGACAACGCCACCTTCGAGACCGACTACCCGCACGTCGACTCGACCTTCCCGCACACCAAGGAGGTCGCCCTCGACCATGTGAAGGGCCTCGACGACGAGACGGTCTACAAGCTGATGCGGGGCAACGCCATCCGCATGCTCGGCCTGGACCTCGACCGGTGACCGACCTCGCCTACACCCCCGAGGAGGAGGAGTTCCGGGCCCGGCTGCGGGAGTGGCTCGCCCAGGCGCTGCCCGCCCTGCCGGCCAAGCCGCCCCCGGACGACTGGCCCGGCCGCCGCGCCTACGACCTCGGCTGGCAGCGCATGCTGTACGACGCCGGGTACGGCGAGGTGCACTGGGACGCCTCCCCGACCGTCCGGCTGATCTTCCTGGAGGAGACCGAGCGGGCCGGCGCGCCCTATGTGGGCGCCAACTTCGTGGGGCTGCTGCACGCCGGACCGACGATCGCCGCCGAGGGCACCGCCGAGCAGCGGGCCCGCTGGCTGCCGCCGATCCTGCGCGGCGAGCAGGTGTGGTGCCAGGGGTTCAGCGAGCCGGACGCCGGCTCCGACCTCGCGGCGCTGCGCACGCGCGCGTACCGGGACGGCGACTGCTACGTGGTGACCGGCTCCAAGATCTGGACCTCGCACGCGGAAGTCGCCGACTGGTGCGAGCTGTTGGTGCGCACCGACCCCGCGGCCCCCCGGCACCGGGGCATCAGCTGGCTGGCCCTGCCGATGGACGCCGAGGGCGTCACCGTACGGCCGTTGCGCACGCTCGCCGGGTCCGCGGAGTTCGCCGAGGTGTTCCTGGACGAGGTGCGGGTGCCGGTCGCCAACCGGGTGGGGGCGGAGAACGACGGCTGGCGCGTCACCATGGTCACCCTCTCCTTCGAGCGCGGCACCGCGTTCGCGGGCGAGGTCGTCGCCTGCCGCCGCGTCCTCGCCGAACTCGCCCGTACGGCCCGCGGGAACGGGCGCTGGGACGATCCCGCGCTGCGCCGGCGGCTGGGCCGGCTCGACGCGGAGTTCCGGGCGCTGTGGCGGCTGACCCAGTGGAACGTGAGCGAGGCCGAGGCGAGCGGCGGGGTGCCCGGCGTCGGCGCCTCGGTGTTCAAGCTGCGCTACTCGCACGCCCGGCAGGAGCTGTACGACACCGCCGCCGAGGTCCTCGGCCCGGACCGTCTCGACCTGGACCGGCCCTGGGTGCTCGACCGGCTGAACGCGCTGGCGTACACGATCGCCGCCGGGACCTCGCAGATCCAGCGCACCATCGTGGCCGAGCGCATCCTCGGCCTGCCCCGGGGGAGGTGACCGTGCGCTTCCGACTCACCGATGACCAGCTGGCCCTGCGGGCCGGGGTGCGGGAGCTGCTGGACCGGTGCTTCGGGCGGGAGGCGCTGCGCGCGGCCGTCGACGCCCCGGGCCGGCTCGACCGGGCGCTGTGGCGGACGCTCGGGGAGGCGGGCTTCTTCGCCCTGCGGCTGCCCGAGGCGGACGGCGGCGTGGGCCTGGGGCTGCCCGAGGCCGTGCTCGCCTTCGAGGAGGCGGGACGGGCCCTGCTGCCCGGCCCCCTGGTGGCCACCCACCTCGCGGCCGGCACCGTGCCCGGCGCGGCGCGCGGCGAGACGGTCGTGGCGGCCGTCGACGGGGAACTGGTGGAGTGGCTGGACGCGGCCGACGTCGTCCACGGGGACGTCACGGGCGCCGTACGGCTGCGCTCGGCGGACCCGCTCACGCCCTTGCACCGGGTACCGGCTGCCGGGGGCCCGGGTGCCGCTGCGGGGTCCGCGGACCCCGTCGCCGTTCTGCTCACCGCGGCCGAGCAGTTGGGCACGGCCGGGCGGGTGTGTGAGCTGGCCGTGGCGTACGCGCGCAGGCGGGAGCAGTTCGGGCGGGCGATCGGTGCCTTCCAGGCCGTCCAGCATCTGTGTGCCGACCTGCTGGTGCGGGCCGAGACCGCACGTGCCGCCGTCTACGCCGCCGCCGTCACGGCCGACCCCGCCGACATCGCCGCCGCGCGGCTGCTCGCCGACGAGGCCGCGGTGCACGGCGCCCGCGACTGCCTCCAGGTGCACGGCGGCATGGGGTTCACATGGGAGGCGGACGTCCATCTGCACCTGAAACGGGCGTGGGTGCGGGCGGAGCGTGCCGGGGGGAGCACCCCCGGTGCGGAACTGCTCGCGGCCACGCTGGCGGGCTGAGCCGCCGGGGGTGTTGCGGGCCCCCGCACCCGGAAAGCCATGGCCCACGATGTCGCGGATCGTGGCGAACTGGCATCACGGAGCGTTGATACCGGGTTGTGTCCTGCTCGGGACTCGTCACGGCCCGGAGTCGGGGGGCCGCTCGGGTACCTTGTGTGGGATGCGAGTGGCCGCGCGTACGAGCCGTGCCGGCGGTGCCCCTGGGGCAGTGCCGGACCGCGCGGTGCGCGCCGCTCCTTGCTGGGCGATCGGGGTTTGTACCCCCGTCTGTTCGACTCCCCGGCACGAGCGTCGCACAGTATGCCTCACGCGTACTCCTTCGCGCGGGAATATGCCCGAAGCGCTTGTTCGGGTGACTGTACGTCAACCATGCTGTCTCGCAAGGGAGTCACAGACCGTGACCCCTGCTCTGGCCGTTGTTCTGGCCATGCAGAAAATGGCTACGATCGTGGCCCTCGTCGGGATCGTCGCCGCGGCGGACGCCGTGGCACGCCTCCGGCGCGGGGTCATGTGTCCGCCGGTTCGGATGGTGTGAGCGGTGCAGGTGCTTCAAGTGCAGCTGGAGATCCGGCCCGACCCCGCGGAGGTGGGCCGGGCCAGGCGGTGGGCCCGCTCGCGGCTCGCCGGCTCGGGGATAACGGCCGACGAGCCGCTGGCCGAGACCCTGATCCTGCTCGTCTCCGAGCTGGTGACCAACGCCGTGGTGCACACCGGCCGGCCGGCCGTGCTGCGGCTGTGTCTGCCCGCGGCCGGGGACTGTCCGTCGGCCACGGTCCGGGTGGAGGTGGCGGACGGCAGCTCCCGCGCCCCCGTGCCCCGCTGCGCGGGCGATGACGCCACCGGCGGCCGGGGCCTGGCCCTCGTGGACTGTCTCGCCGACCGCTGGGGCTGGAGCCACGAGGGCGCCGGCAAGAACATCTGGTGCGAGCTGGACCGCTGTTCACAGCCCCGGGAGAGCGCGGCGACGGCGTACGGGGGCGGACGCTCCGCGTACGAGGATCTCGCCTTCGAAGCCGTGTAGCCCCCCGGAGCACTGATGCGCCGGGGATGCACCCGTGCGCGGGCGACGCGATCAGGGTGTCGCAACAAAGGTCCGTACCGGCGTTGACGTCCCCTGGGCGGCTGATCAGGCTAGGGGGCGACGATTCGCTGCGAGGGGACGGCGAGGGCCCGGTTCCCGGCTGTCCTCGTCGAGGCGGGTCGCCTCGGGCGGCGGCGCGTGCGTGTGACGGTGGGGGGAGGCGCGCCGCCGGCCGCGGTCGGCCGTACCGCAGCGGCCGGTCGTCCGGCCGTCGTTCACAGGATCGCCACCGGTGCCACCGGTGACCCCGTCGCGCCCGCGAACGGCTCGGGTGTCGCCGAGAGCAGGAACGTGTACCGTCCCGCCTCTCCACAGGCTGTGGACAACTCTTCGAGATTCCAGTTCTGGCCCTGCAGCATCCCCATCTCCACCAGGTGCAGGGCGTGCACCGGCAGCCACAGGTTCGCGATCTCCGGCGGAAAGATCTCAAAAGTGAGCGTGTCGTTCGCGACCGCCGCCACATTGCGCGCGTGGAACCACTCCGGGCAGCGCACCGAGAGTCCCGGCGACGGATGGCCGTACCCGTACCGGTCCCCGCCCAGGTAGACCCGCACCTGCCCGGTCCGCACGAGCACGATGTCACCGGCACGCACGCGCGTGCCGGCGAACTCCTCGGCCGCCGACAGGTCCTCCGGGGTCACCGCGTGGCCGCCCGCCAGCCGGTCCACGCCCCGCGCGCGTGCCACGTCCAGCAGCACCCCGCGCGAGACGAGGTGGCGCACCGCGTCGATGCCGCCGAACTCGGCGCCGCCGTGCGCGGTGACGGTGTGGGCCGGCCGGCCGTTGTAGAGCGTGCCGGAGTGCGAGACATGGGTCAGCGCGTCCCAGTGGGTGCCGGCCTGGAGGCCCATGGTGACCGCGTCGTCGCTGCACGCCACCGTGCCCGGCCCGAACAGCTCCTGGTTGAGCTGCACCATCGCGTGCAGCGGATTGACCCGGCCCGGGATCATCCCCGTCTGCACCCCGTCCTGCCGGAGGGGGAGGGCGAGCGGGACCCGGCGTCCGGTGCGCACCTCGCGGGCCGCCTCGCGCACCACCTCGCCGGTGATCAGGTTCAGGGTGCCGATCTCGTCGTCGGCGCCCCAGCGCCCCCAGTTGTTCACCCGCCCCGCGATCTCGTGGAACTCCTCGGGCAGTGCCATCCGGTACCTCCCCGGGGCTTGTGCCCGCCCGTCCGGCGGGTCATAGAATCTAACGCACCGTCAAACTAACGGACCGTCAGAAACTGCGGGAAGGGGCCGGGCGTGGGGAACTTCTTGGCAGGCAAGGTCATTGCCGTGACGGGTGCCGGGCGCGGCATCGGCCGGGCGGTGGCCCTCGCGGCGGCGGCCGAGGGAGCGAAGGTCGTCGTCAACGACTACGGCGTGGCGGTGGACGGCGCCTCGCCCGCCGGCGAGGTCGCCAAGTCCGTCGTCAAGGAGATCGAGGCGGCGGGCGGCGAGGCCGTCGCGGTCGCCGACGACATCTCCACCATGGCGGGCGGGCAGCGGGTCGTGGACACGGCGGTGCGGTCCTACGGCCGGATCGACGGGGTCGTGTGCGTGGCGGGCATCCTGCGCGAACGGATGCTGTTCAACATGACCGAGGAGGAGTGGGACCCGGTCGTCGCCACCCACCTGAAGGGCACGTTCACCGTGTTCCGGGCGGCTTCGGCGGTGATGCGCGGGCAGCGCTCCGGCACACTGATCGGCTTCACCAGCGGCAACCACCAGGGCTCCGTCTCCCAGGCCAACTACAGCGCGGCCAAGGGGGGGATCATCTCCCTCGTCCGCAGCGCGGCGCTCGGCCTGCACAAGTACGGGGTGACCGCGAACGCCGTGGCACCGGTGGCGCGTACCCGGATGTCGGCCAACGTGCCGATGACGCTGACCGAGATCGGCGAACCGGAGGACGTGGCGGCGCTGGTGGTGTACCTGCTGTCCGACGGGGCTGCCGCGCAGGGCGTCACCGGGCAGGTGTACACGGTCGCCGGGCCGAAGATCGCGGTGTGGGCACAGCCGAGGGAACTCCGGTCCGTCCATGCGGAGGGCGGGCCCTGGACGCCCGAGCGGATCGCGCGGGTGCTGCCGGGAACGGTGGGGGTGGATCCGATGCCGATGCTCGCCGAGGTGGCGGCGATGGAAGAGGCCGCGCGGGGTCAATCCCGGCCGAACGCGTAGGAGCTCGGGGCGCGTCGTGGTGTGTGCGGCTGCGGGTTCGTCGTGGTCTCTCGCGCAGTGCCCCGCGCCCCTGGGGTGGCTTCTGGCACCGATGTTCCGAGGAGGCCCGCTGTGGACTTTGGATTCACCGCCCAGGATGAGGAGTTCCGTGCCGAGGTGCGCGTGTGGTTGGCCGAGCACGCCGATGCCTCGCTGGACAGACGGGCTTGGGAACGCACCCTGGGCGCCGCAGGCTGGATAGGGCTCGGCTGGGCGGAAGGGGGCTACGGCAACCGGACCGCCGTCCTCACCCAGCAGGTCGTCTGGGCCGAGGAATACGCCCGGTCCGAGGCGCCCCCGCGCTCCGGGCACATCGGGGAGAACCTGCTCGCCCCCACGCTCATCGCCCACGGCGACGCGGAGCAGAAGAGGCGGTTCCTGCCGCCCGTCGCGGCCGGGGAGGAGCTGTGGTGCCAGGGGT
Source organism: Streptomyces tricolor (assembly GCF_002155905.1). Taxonomy (GTDB): domain Bacteria; phylum Actinomycetota; class Actinomycetes; order Streptomycetales; family Streptomycetaceae; genus Streptomyces; species Streptomyces tricolor. Next base: position 18,310 of record NZ_MUMF01000381.1, read on the forward strand.
ACAGCGAACCCGGTGCCGGATCCGATCTCGCCGCGGTGCGGACGGCGGCGGTGCGGGAGGGGGCGTACTACCGGATCACCGGGCAGAAGATCTGGACCTCGCTCGCCCACGAGGCCGACTGGTGCTTCGTGCTGGCCCGCACCGACCCGCGGGCGCGCCGGCACCACGGGCTGAGCTTCCTGCTCGTGCCGATGGACCAGCCCGGCCGGATCGAGGTCCGGCCCATCCGGCAGCTGACCGGCACGAGCGACTTCAACGAGGTCTTCTTCGACGGGGCACGCGCGCGCGTGGAGCACGTCGTCGGCGGGGAGGGCGACGGCTGGCGGGTGGCGATGAGCCTGCTGGGTTTCGAGCGCGGGGTGTCGACCCTGGCCCAGCAGATCGGCTTCGCCGAGGAACTGGCCGGGGTCCTGCGCACGGCCGTGCAGACCGGCGCCGTCCACGACCCGGTGCTGCGCGCCCGGCTCGTCCGGCAGTGGGCCGAGCTGCGCGTCATGCGCTGGCACGCCCTGCGCACCCTCGGCGGGCCCGCCGGCCCGGGCGCGCCCAGCGTGGCCAAGCTGCTGTGGGCGAACTGGCACCAGCGGCTGGGCGAGCTGGCCGTGCAGGTCCGGGGCGCGGCGGCGGCCGTCGGCCCCGCGGACTGGTCGCCCGTGTCGCCGTACCCGCTCGACGCGGACCAGCACCTGTTCCTGTTCTCCCGGGCCGACACCCTGTACGGCGGCTCGGACCAGATCCAGCGCACGATCATCGCCGAGCGCGTGCTCGGTCTGCCGGGTGAGCCGAAGGGGGCCGTGTGATGCGGGGTGTGGTGTTCGACGGCAGCCGGGTCCGGGTCGTCGACGACCTGGCGGTACGGGAGCCGGGGCCCGGCGAGGTGCTGGTCGCCGTCGCGGCGGCCGGACTGTGCCACAGCGACCTCTCGGTGGTGGACGGCACCATTCCGTTCCCGGTCCCGGTGGTGCTCGGCCACGAGGGCGCCGGGATCGTGGAGGCGGTGGGCGCGGGCGTCACCCATGTCGTGCCCGGCGACCACGTGGCGCTGTCCACGCTCGCCCCCTGCGGTACCTGCGCGGAGTGCGACCGGGGGCGGCCGACGATGTGCCGGCAGGCGATCGGGCGCCCGGGGAGGCCGTTCACGCGGGGCGCGGACCCGGTGTACCAGTTCGCCGCCAACTCGGCCTTCGCGGAACGCACGGTGGTCAAGGCCGTGCAGGCGGTGCGGATCCCCGAGGACATCCCGCTCACCTCCGCCGCGCTGATCGGGTGCGCGGTGCTCACCGGGGTCGGCGCGGTGCTGAACCGGGCGCGGGTGGACCGCGGGGACAGCGTCGTCGTCATCGGCGCGGGCGGGGTCGGGCTGAACGTCATCCAGGGCGCGCGGCTCGCGGGCGCCCTCGACATCGTGGCCGTGGACGCCTGTGCGGCGAAGGAGGCGGTGGCCCGGCGGTTCGGCGCGACCGAGTTCCTGACGTCGGCGGACGGGGTGCGGGACCTGCTGCCGACGGGCGCCGACCATGTCTTCGAGTGCGTGGGCCGGGTGGAGCTGATCCGCCGGGCCGTCGACCTGCTCGACCGGCGCGGCCAGGC
>NZ_MUMF01000382.1 GCF_002155905.1 Streptomyces tricolor
GACAGCTGGTCGACCATCGTGTTCAGGGTGTTCTTCAGCTCCAGGATCTCCCCGCGCGCGTCCACGGTGATCTTCTGGGAGAGGTCACCGCGCGCCACGGCGGTGGCGACCTGCGCGATGTTGCGCACCTGGGCCGTCAGGTTGCCGGCCATGCCGTTCACGGAGTCGGTCAGGTCCCGCCACACACCGGCGACACCGGGCACCTGCGCCTGCCCGCCGAGACGGCCTTCCGTACCCACGTCGCGCGCGACCCGGGTCACCTGGTCGGCGAAGGCGGACAGCTGATCGACCATGGTGTTGATCGTGTTCTTCAGCTCGAGAATCTCGCCGCGCGCGTCGACGTCGATCTTCTGCGACAGGTCACCGCGCGCCACGGCCGTCGTCACCTGGGCGATCTGACGCACCTGCGAGGTCAGGTTCCCGGCCATGAAGTTGACGGAGTCCGTCAACTCCTTCCACGTACCGGAGACGCCGTCCACCCGGGCCTGACCGCCCAGCCGGCCCTCCGTCCCCACGTCCCGGGCCATCCGCGTGACCTGGTCCGCGAAGCTCGACAGCTGGTCCACCATGGTGTTCACGGTGTTCTTCAGCTGGAGCATCTCACCGGACACGTCCACGGTGACCTTCTGCGACAGGTCACCGTTGGCCACCGCCGTGGTCACCTGGGCGATGTTGCGCACCTGCCCGGTGAGGTTGCGGAACGCGGTGTTGACGGAGTCCGTCAGGTCCTTCCAGGTACCGGCCGCGCCCGGCACCTGCGCCTGGCCGCCCAGCTCGCCCTCGACGCCGATCTCCCGCGCGACCCGCGTCACCTCGGCACCGAACGCCGACAGCTGGTCCACCATCCCGTTGACGGTGTTCTTCAACTCCAGCATCTCGCCGGCCACGTCGACGGTGACCTTCTGCGACAGGTCACCGCTGGCCACCGCGGTCGTCACGGCGGCGATGTCCCGCACCTGCGTGGTCAGGTTCCGGAAGACCGTGTTGACGGAGTCCGTCAGGTCCTTCCAGGTACCGGCCGCGCCCGGCACGTTCGCCTGCCCGCCGAGCCGGCCCTCCGCCCCCACCTCGTTCGCCACCCGCGTGACCTCGTCCGCGAAGATCCGCAGCGTCTCGGTCATCTGGTTGATCGTCTCGGCGAGCTGCGCCACCTCCCCGCGCGCGGGGACGGTCACCTTCTGCGACAGATCACCGTTGGCGACAGCGGTCGTGACCTGCGAGATCCCCCGCACCTGCGCGGTCAGGTTGCCCGCCATGGTGTTGACGGAGTCGGTCAGCTCCTTCCACACGCCGGCCACCCCGGGCACCTGCGCCTGGCCGCCCAGGATGCCCTCGGTGCCCACCTCCCGGGCCACCCGGGTGACCTCGGAGGAGAAGGACGACAGCTGGTCCACCATCGTGTTGACGGTGTTCTTCAGCTCCAGCATCTCGCCCGCCACGTGGACGGTCACCTTGCGGGACAGATCGCCCTTGGCGACCGCCGTGGTGACCAGCGCGATGTCCCGCACCTGCGCGGTCAGCCGGTACGCCATCGTGTTGACGGACTCGGTCAGATCCTTCCAGGAACCGGACATGCCGCGCACCCGGGCCTGACCGCCGAGCTTGCCCTCGGTGCCGACCTCGCTGGCCACGCGCGTGACCTCGTCGGTGAACGTCGACAGCTGGTCGACCAGGTTGTTGACGGTGCGGCCGACCTTCAGGAACTCACCCCGCAGGGGATGGCCCGTACCGTCGTCCTGGGGCTGGGTCCGCAGCTCCATCCGCGGTGACAGATCGCCGTCGGCGACCGCGGTGAGCACCCGGCCGACCTCGGAGACCGGCCAGACGAGATCGTCCACCAGCGCGTTGGAGTGGTCGATGGCCGTCGCCCAGGAGCCCTCGCAGGCCCCCGTCTCCAGCCGCTCCGTGAGTTTCCCCTCACGCCCCACCATGCGCCGCACCCGCGCCAGCTCACCGGTCAGATGCAGATTCCGGTCGGCCACCTCGTTGAAGACGGCCGCGATCTCCGACATCACACCGTCGCCGGACACCGTGAGCCGCTTGCGGAAGTTCCCGTCGCGCATCGCCACGAGAGCCGCCAGCAGCCGGTTCAGGGCAGCCGTGTCCACGGCGGTGGTGCCGCCGCTCCTGCCCAGGGACGGTCCGCCTTTCGCGCGCGTCTTCGTGCCTCGCGTCGCCGCGCCAGACTCCACTGTGTCCCTCCCGGAGGGGTAGACCGTTACTGCTGTGCTCGGCCGCTTCGGCCCGGCGTGCCGGTGATCGGCACACCGGTTGCTTCCGCGTACCGGTTACTGCTGCGTATATCTGCCAGACGAGATCCGGCCACACCAGGGGCTGCTGCCCGCCGTACACGGAACGCACGCAGCCCGACCCGACCTTCATCAGAAGCTTGCCCAGTGTTTCACCCCGGCCGAACCAGGCCATAACAGTTCGGCAGCTTCGCACATCGTCCGCACACCCTGGGGGCGTAAACACCTACGACCGGCATCCGCTCGGACGGCGAAGGTAAGTAACCTTGCATGCGGCTGTCCAGCCGCACCGGTCCGACCGGCCTGGGCGGTGGCACGAGTACGAGCGGGCATCGGAGGGGCGGCCGGACACCATGACCACCGGACTGATCCCCGGGGGACAGACCCCGGAGCCACAGCCGACGGGCGAGCTGATGCCGCAGCAGCGGAGCGAGCCGGCCGGCCGGGCAGCACCGCATGTCGACGACCGGCCGAGGAGTTCTGTGATCACCGCGCGCGCGGCTGCCAGTTTCGAGCCCGTCGGGCGATCGGTCGCGACCGCCCGGTCCTTCGTCCGCGACACCCTCCAGGGCTGGGGGTTCGCCGACATCGTCGACGACGCGGTCGTCCTGACCAGCGAGCTGGTGACCAACGCCGTCGTGCACGCGGGCACGCACGCGGAGGTGCTGTGCCTGCGCACCGAGGACGGCGTCCGCATCGAGGTCTCCGACCGCTACCCGGAGCGCGAAGTACCGCTCCAGCAGTCCGCCGTCTCCATGGGCAGCCCCGACCGCGAGGGCGGCCGCGGCCTCCAGCTGTGCGCGGCCCTGGCCACCCGCTGGGGCGTGGACTACACCCCCACCCACAAGAACGTCTGGTTCCAGCTCAACCTGCCCGAGCGCCCGGTCGGCACCCGCACCGCCGGCCCGGCCCTGCCGGCCGACCTCCTGCCGCTGGCCGACGGCCGGGTCCGCGTCGCCGTCCTCCAGGTCGACCGCAAGGGCAGCATCAGCGCCTGGAACGAGGACGCGGAGGAACTGTTCGGCTACCCGGCCGACGCCGTCATCGGCAAGCCCCTCACCGAGCTGGCCGCCTGGCCGCACACCCCCGGCACCGGCACGGGCATCGCCGAGGCCCTCCAGCTCTCCCGCTGGGAGGGCACCTACGGCATCCGCGGCGCCGACGGCCGCGTGGCCCAGGTGTACGCCTCCCACCTCCGGGTCCGCGACACCGGCGGCGAGCCCTCCACCGTCTGCCTCCTGGTCCGCGACCACGAACGCGCCGTGCTGCAGACGCCGTCCCGCGTCCCGGCCGGCGACCAGACGTCGTCCTCCGACGGGCAGAGCACCGACCCCTTCGAGGTGTTCATCGGCTCCCCCGCCCCGGACGACCTCGACGGCCTGCTCCAGCGCACGGTGGAGCGCGCCCGCGACATGCTCGACGGCGACTCGGCCTTCCTGCTGCTCGCCACGGACGACGAGACGGAACTGGAGGTCCGCGCCTCAACCGGCCTGCCCTCCGCCCGCCAGCGCTTCGCGCGCGTGCCCGTCGAAGCGGGCCCCGGCCGCTACGGCTCCGCCCGCATGCCCGCCGTGCACGACGACCTCGCCGCCGTCCCGGGAGCCGTACCGCTGCTCGCCGGCACCGGCATGCGCTCGGTCGTCACCGTCCCGCTGAAGGTCGAGGGCCGCCTGACCGGTTCCCTGGGCGTCGCGGCCGAGGCGCCCGGCCGGTACAGCAACGAGGAGGCGCTGCGCCTGCAGTTCGCCGCCGACCGCATCGCCCTGGCCGTCGAGTCGGCCCGCCTCGGTGAACTGGAACGGCTGCGCCGCGGCTCCCTGAGCTTCCTGGTCGAGGCCTCCGACCTGCTGGCCGGCACCCTGGACCGGGACCAGACGCTCGCCCTGATGGCGCAGATGACGGTCCCCACCCTGGCCACCTGGTGCGCGGTGTACACGATCGCCGACCAGGCCTCCGATCCGTACCTGTCGTACGTCCTGCACGAGGACGAGGAACTCATCGACGGCATCAAGTCGTTGTTGTCGAAGATCCCCCCGCCGGATCCGGTACCGACGCCCGGCGCCCGGGTCTGGACGGCCCCGGGCGAGGTCGCCCACCAGGCGGCCCTGCGCAGTTCCATGCGCAGCCTGGGCCTGGCCGGCGGCCCCACGCACCGGGTCGCCTCCGGTATCGGCCCGACGCTGGCGACGGCCTCCGCGGTCGGCGGCGAGACGGTCGTCCTGCCGCTCGTCGCCCGCAACCGGGTCATCGGCATGCTGACCCTCGGCAAGCCCACCGACGAACACTTCCGCCAGGAGATCCTGGAGCTGGCCGAGGACTTGAGCCGCCGGGCCGCCCTCGCCCTGGACAACGCCCGGCTGTACTCGGAGCGCACGGCCATCAGCCAGTCCCTCCAGCGCAGCCTGCTCCCGCCGGGCCTGCCGCAGATCGACGGCGTCGAGGTGGAGGTCATCTACCGCGCGGCCGGCGAGGGCAACGAGGTCGGCGGCGACTTCTACGACCTCTTCCCCATCGGCAACGGCGCGTACGGCTTCGCCATCGGCGACGTGTGCGGTACGGGCCCCAACGCGGCGGCGGTCACCGGCCTGGCCCGGCACGCGCTGCGCCTGCTGGCCCGCGAGGGCCTGTCCGGCCCGGCGGTGCTGGAGCGCCTGAATTCCGCCATTCTCGACGAGGGCGACCGCAGCCGCTTCCTGACCCTGCTCTACGGCGAGTTGCGGCCGCAGGAGGACGGCAGCGCCGAGCTGAAGGTGGTCTGCGCCGGCCACCCGCTGCCGCTGCGCCTGCGCCAGGACGGCACGGTGGTGGCCGCGGCCGAGCCGCAGCCGCTGCTGGGCGTCATCGAGGACCTGGAGCTGTACGAGGAGACGGTCACCCTCGACCCGGGTGACGTGCTGCTCTGCGTCACGGACGGCGTCACCGAGCGCCGGGAGGGCACCCGCATGCTGGGCGACGACGGCCTCGCCGACGTCCTCACGACCTGCACGGGCCTGACGGCGGGCGCGGTCGCGGCACGCATCATGCGCGCGGTGGAGCGTTTCGCCTCGGACGCTCCCTCCGACGACATGGCGATTCTGGCGATGCGGGTCCCGGGAATCCACAAGGAGGCCTGAGGAAGCACGAAAAGGCCCCACCCGGAAGGGTGGGGCCTTTTTGCTGGAGCCCCCAAACGGAATCGAACCGTTGACCTTCTCCTTACCATGGAGACGCTCTGCCGACTGAGCTATAGGGGCCTGTCGTTTTCGAGGTTTCCCTCGCGGCGACAAAGAAACTGTACCCCGAACAGGCCCCAGTTCCCAAATTCGTTCGGTGCCCGCTCAGAACGCGGGTTGGAGCAGACCACCGAGGGCGTTGCAGGCGGAGACGATGCGGTGCATCTCCCGCTTGGTGAGCGCGGCGTCCACGGGCAGCGCGAGCGTCTCGTCGGCGGCCAGTTCGGTCTCCGGCAGCGACACGTACCGCCGGAACTCCGGCAGCCGGTGCACGGGCGTCTTCACCGGCACCCGGCACTCGACTCCCTTGGCCCGCAAGGCCCGGGCGAAGGCGTCCCGGTCGGGCCGGCCGTTCCCCGGCACCCGCACGACGTACTGCTGATAGGTGTGCCCGTCGCCGCCGTCGGGCGTCCGTACGCCCTTCAGCCTGGCGTCGAGATAGGCGGCCCGCTGCCTGCGCTGCGCTATCTCGTCGTACGGCGCCTCGGACTCGCCCTGCTCCAGGACCAGCAGCCCGTGCCGCTGCCCGAGCGCGTGCAACCGCCCGATGGCGGCACGCCGTCCGAAGCGGTGCACGACAACGACCGCTGCGGTACGGGAGGTTACGGCCGCCTCGACCGCGTCCGGGTCGAGGCAGTAGGTCACCGGGTCTATGTCGGCGAACACCGGGAGCGCTCCGGCCAGGGTCACGGCCTCGGCGACCTCGACGTTCCCGAAGGCCGGTACGACGACCTCGTCACCGACGCCTACGCCGGCGGCCCTGAGCATTGCTGCAGTACCCATGTCTGGATGCTGGGCTCGCAACGTGAACGACACGTTACGCACAACAGAAAAAGGCCGGACCCCGAACCGAAGTTCAGGATCCGACCTTTATCAAAAATTGTTCGGCGGCGT
>NZ_MUMF01000383.1 GCF_002155905.1 Streptomyces tricolor
CGACCCCGCCTGCGGGACGGGCAGCTCGTCCGCCTTCAGGGTGACGTTGATGCCCACCCCGATGACGACACCGTCCGTACCGGCCCGCTCGGCGAGGATCCCCCCGGCCTTGCGTTCCTCCCCGCCCACGGTCACCAGCAGGTCGTTCGGCCACTTGAGCGCCGTGTCGACCCCCGCCGCCCGCGCCAGCCCGGTCGCCACCGCCACCCCCGTCAGCAACGGCAGCCACCCCCACCGCGCCACCGGCACCTCGGTCGGCTTCAGCAGCACGGAGAAGAACAGCCCGGACCGCGGCGGCGCCGTCCAGCGCCGGTCCAGCCGTCCCCGCCCGGCCGTCTGCTCCTCCGCCACCAGCACCGCCCCCTCGCCGGCCCTCCCGGCGGCGGCCCGCGCGGCGAGGTCGGAGTTGGTGGACCCGGTCCGCCGGACCACCTCGATGTCGCGGTACAGGCCCCCTTCCCGGACCAGCCCGCGCCGCAGCGAAACGGCGTTGAGGGGCGGACGGTCCAGATCGGACCAACGGCTGTCGTCTGATGGATTCTGCGGCGTCATGCAAGCCACCCTAGGTGTGGTAAACGACGCACTGCTGATCCGTAGGCCCACCACTACTCTACGGATGAGTAACCGTCCCCCCTTTTGAGCAGGCAGGGAGCCGCATCCCGATGTCCGAGCCGGAAGAGCGTCACGAGGTCCAAGAGATCGACATCCACACGACCGCGGGGAAGCTCGCGGATCTCCAGCGCCGCATCCACGAGGCGACGCACGCCGGCTCGGAACGCGCCGTGGAGAAGCAGCACGCGAAGGGCAAGCTGACGGCCCGTGAGCGCGTCGAACTCCTCCTGGACGAGGGTTCCTTCGTAGAGCTGGACGAGTTCGCCCGCCACCGCTCCACCAACTTCGGCCTGGACAAGAACCGCCCCTACGGCGACGGCGTGGTCACCGGCTACGGCACCGTCGACGGCCGCCCGGTCGCCGTCTTCTCGCAGGATTTCACCGTCTTCGGCGGCGCCCTCGGCGAGGTCTACGGCCAGAAGATCGTCAAGGTCATGGACTTCGCGCTGAAGACCGGCTGCCCGGTCATCGGCATCAACGACTCCGGCGGCGCCCGCATCCAGGAAGGCGTCGCCTCCCTCGGCGCGTACGGCGAGATCTTCCGCCGCAACACCCACGCCTCCGGCGTGATCCCGCAGATCAGCCTGGTCGTCGGCCCCTGCGCGGGCGGCGCGGTCTACTCGCCGGCCATCACCGACTTCACGGTCATGGTCGACCAGACCTCGCACATGTTCATCACCGGCCCGGACGTCATCAAGACCGTCACCGGCGAGGACGTCGGCTTCGAGGAGCTGGGCGGCGCCCGCACCCACAACACCGCCTCCGGCGTGGCCCACCACATGGCCGGCGACGAGAAGGACGCCATCGAGTACGTCAAGCAGCTGCTGTCGTACCTGCCGTCCAACAACCTCTCCGAGCCCCCGGTCTTCCCGGACGAGGCGGACCTCGCCGTCACCGACGAGGACCGCGAGCTGGACACCGTCGTACCGGACAGCGCCAACCAGCCGTACGACATGCACACGGTGATCGAGCACGTCCTCGACGACGCCGAGTTCTTCGAGACGCAGGCCCTGTTCGCGCCGAACATCCTCACCGGCTTCGGCCGGGTCGAGGGCCACCCGGTGGGCATCGTCGCCAACCAGCCGATGCAGTTCGCCGGCTGCCTCGACATCGACGCCTCCGAGAAGGCCGCCCGCTTCGTGCGGACCTGCGACGCCTTCAACATCCCGGTGCTGACCTTCGTCGACGTGCCCGGCTTCCTGCCCGGCGTCGACCAGGAGCACACCGGCATCATCCGGCGCGGCGCCAAGCTGATCTACGCCTATGCCGAGGCCACCGTCCCGCTGATCACCGTCATCACCCGCAAGGCCTTCGGCGGCGCGTACGACGTCATGGGCTCCAAGCACCTGGGCGCCGACCTCAACCTGGCCTGGCCGACCGCGCAGATCGCCGTGATGGGTGCCCAGGGCGCGGTCAACATCCTGCACCGGCGCACGATCGCCGAGGCGGAGGCGAGCGGCGAGGACGTCGAGGCGGTGCGCGCCCGGCTGATCCAGGAGTACGAGGACACCCTCCTCAACCCCTACGTCGCGGCCGAGCGCGGCTACATCGACGCGGTGATCATGCCGTCCGACACCCGCGCGCACATCGTCCGCGGGCTGCGTCAGCTGCGCACCAAGCGGGAATCCCTGCCTCCGAAGAAGCACGGCAACATCCCCCTCTAGGCCCCGCGGACCCTGGGAGCGGTCATGAACATCAAGGTCGTACGAGGCAACCCGACCCCGGAGGAGCTGGCCGCCGCCCTGGCGGTGGTCCGCGCCCGCGCCGCGGCGGCAGCGGCGACGCCGCCCGGCGCGGAGGGTCCGAGGGACGCGTGGTCCGACCCGGCCCGGATCGCGGCGGCCCGCGTCCCGAACCCCGGCCCGGCGTCCTGGACCCGCACGTACTGGCCGGGCTAGGGGCAGATGCCCTGAAGGGGCGCGGGGCTGTGTCGTCGTGCGGCTCCGCCGCGTGGGCGCGGGGCACAGCCCAGGGCGCCATTTGAGTACCGGTACTCAGGCGCCCTCCCCGGCCGAAGCCCCACGCTGGTGGGATGCTGTGGTCAGACCCGGAAGACGAGCCGCCGAAGGACTTGCGCGACGCGCAGGCCATGCTGCGGCGGCTCGGCCTTCTCATGGCCCTGGCCATGGTGCTGTTCATGATCGTCAGCGGTCTGAGGTGAGCCGGACGGCACAGCCTGACTAACCTGACCGCATGACTGCTACGCGCCGCAGGCGACTCGTGCTCGCCTCCCAGTCCCCCGCCCGGCTGGCCCTCCTCCGGCAGGCCGGCCTCGCCCCCGAGGTGATCGTGAGCGGCGTCGACGAGGACGCCGTCACCGCCCCCACCCCGGCGGAGCTGGCGCTCGCCCTGGCCGAGGCGAAGGCGTCGGTCGTGGCGGCCAGGCCGGAGGTGCAGGGCGCCCTGGTGATCGGCTGCGACTCGGTGCTGGAACTGGACGGCCAGGCGCTCGGCAAGCCGGCCGACGCCGAGGAGGCCACCGCCCGCTGGAAGACCATGCGCGGGCGGGCCGGTGTACTCCAGACGGGTCACTGCGTGTGGGACACGGAGGCGAAGCGGTACGTGTCGGCGACCGCCTCCACCGTCGTCCGGTTCGGCGACCCCAGCGACGAGGAGATCGCCGCCTACGTGGCCTCCGGGGAGCCGCTGCACGTCGCCGGCGCGTTCACCCTGGACGGCCGTTCGGCGCCGTTCATCGAGGGCATCGACGGCGACCACGGCAATGTGATCGGCATCAGCCTGCCCCTGATCCGCAAGCTCCTCGCGGAACTGGGCGTGGGCATCACGGAGTTGTGGGCGCCGGAACGGTGATCTGGGCGGGGACGGAGTCCTGCGGCTCGTCGTCCCCGTCCTGCGGCTCGTCCGTACGGCCGGCCGGCGCGCCCGCGCCCGCCGGGGCCGGGCCCGGCTCGGTCCGCGCGGCCGGGCCGCCGCCCTGCCCCGGCACCCCGCCGCCGGGTGCCTCGCTCTGCGGGCCGGCCGCACGGTCGTACGTCATCAGGAGCAGGACGATCAGCCCGAGGACGACCACCATGAACAGGAACGCCGTCCAGCCGACCAGCCCCCAGGCGAACGCGCCGAGCAGGCCGTGCACGACGGCCGCGCTGATCAGCAGCACCCGGCCGAGGCCGGCCGGGGCGCGGTCGCGTACCGCGACGAGCACGGCCACGAGCGCGCACAGCGCGAAGTAGAGGCCGAAGACCACTCCGCCGATCTTCGAGGACGTCGACATAACGTCCGGGTCGAGGCCGGCCAGGGACATGTCCTGCCGGTCGACGACCACTCCGAGGAACCAGTTCAGCGCAGCTATGAAAACGGCCTCCGCCAGGAGGACGACCGCCACGACCCCTGCCACCGGTCTGCGCACCACCGGTCCCACCCACTCTCACGCCGACAGCCTGTTACCTCAGGTACGTTCGAGACAGCGCGAACGCTACTAACGGGTAAACCGGGGGACAAGGGTTCGGGCATCAGCAAAGAATCATTGGGCCATTCGTAGGGACTCGACAAAGAATCAGAGTGGGCCGCAGCACGCTCTCACAGAGACCTTGGCCACATGGGAGGGCTAGGGTTTTCCGAAGGAGTCCTGCGTACCGAGGTGCGACATGGGCTTTCGCGGGTCGAGCGGGCCTCGTATCACGCTCCGTGTGGGCAAGCTCACCACTGGGGACGGGTCGAAGTGCCGTGTCGGCAGTCCCTAAACTCGGCTTGTTTCAAGGAGGGAGCCTCAATCGTGCGCAAGGTGCTCATCGCCAACCGTGGCGAAATCGCTGTCCGCGTGGCCCGGGCCTGCCGGGACGCCGGGATCGCGAGCGTGGCCGTCTACGCCGACCCGGACCGGGACGCTCTGCATGTCCGCGCCGCGGATGAGGCGTTCGCCCTGGGCGGTGACACCCCGGCCACCAGCTACCTGGTCATCGACAAGATCCTGAACGCCGCGCGGGAGTCCGGCGCGGACGCCGTCCATCCGGGCTACGGCTTCCTCTCGGAGAACGCCGACTTCGCCCAGGCCGTACTGGACGCGGGCCTGATCTGGATCGGCCCGCCGCCGCAGGCCATCCGCGACCTCGGCGACAAGGTCGCCGCCCGGCACATCGCCCAGCGGGCCGGCGCGCCCCTGGTGGCCGGCACCCCCGACCCCGTCTCCGGCGCGGAGGAGGTCGTGGCCTTCGCCGAGGAGCACGGCCTGCCCATCGCCATCAAGGCCGCCTTCGGCGGCGGTGGCCGCGGTCTGAAGGTCGCCCGGACCCTGGAAGAGGTCCCCGAGCTGTACGAGTCCGCCGTCCGTGAAGCGGTGGCCGCCTTCGGCCGCGGCGAGTGCTTCGTCGAGCGCTACCTGGACCGTCCGCGGCACGTGGAGACGCAGTGCCTGGCGGACAAGCACGGCAACGTCGTCGTGGTCTCCACCCGTGACTGCTCCTTGCAGCGCCGCCACCAGAAGCTGGTCGAGGAGGCCCCCGCGCCGTTCCTCTCGGACGAGCAGATGGCGGAGCTGTACCGGGCCTCGAAGGCGATCCTGAAGGAGGCCGGCTACGAGGGCGCCGGCACCTGTGAGTTCCTGGTCGGCCAGGACGGCACGATCTCCTTCCTGGAGGTCAACACCCGGCTCCAGGTCGAGCACCCGGTCACCGAGGAGGTCGCCGGCATCGACCTGGTGCGCGAGATGTTCCGCATCGCCGACGGCGAGGAACTGGGCTATGACGACCCGGTGCTGCGCGGTCACTCGTTCGAGTTCCGGATCAACGGCGAGGACCCGGGCCGCAACTTCCTCCCGGCGCCGGGCACGGTCACCAGGTTCGACCCGCCGTCCGGCCCCGGCGTCCGCCTGGACGCGGGCGTGGAGTCGGGCTCGGTCATCGGTCCGGCGTGGGACTCCCTGCTGGCCAAGCTGATCGTGACCGGCCGCACCCGCAAGGAGGCCCTGGAGCGGGCCGCCCGCGCGCTGGAGGAGTTCCNNCGGGCCTGGCGGCCGGCGCCAAGCCCAAGCGCCGCGCGGCGAAGAAGTCCGGCCCGGTGGCCTCCGGCGACACCCTCGCCTCGCCGATGCAGGGCACGATCGTGAAGGTCGCCGTCGAGGAGGGCCAGGAGGTCCAGGAGGGCGACCTGGTCGTCGTCCTGGAGGCCATGAAGATGGAGCAGCCCCTGAACGCCCACAAGGCGGGCACCATCAAGGGCCTGACCGCCGAGGTCGGCGCGTCCATCACCTCGGGCTCCGCGATCTGCGAGATCAAGGACTGACCCGAACGCACACCCCCACCCGCCCCCTTCACCGAAGG
>NZ_MUMF01000384.1 GCF_002155905.1 Streptomyces tricolor
CACCGCGCCGGTGCCGATGCGCGGATTGCGCCAGACGATGGAGAGCGAGCCGAGCAGCGTGGCCACCGGGCGCTCCCCGGCGGGAGCCAGCCGGCTCCTGCCCACCGGCTCGCGCACCAGGAGCAGGGCGATCAGGGCGCCCGCCACGACCAGGACCAGCGAGAACCACAGCGTGCGATAGGTGCCCAGCCACGGCACCGTGAAGCTGGCCACCAGGGAACCGAGGGTGGGCAGCCCGCCGGTGAAGGCGAACCAGAACCAGCCCACCGCCGATCCCAGCCGGTGCCTGGGCGTCACGGCGGTCACCCAGACCAGGAAGCCGTACGCGAAGAGCGGATAGCCGAAGCCGCGCAGGCCGTAGCTGACCATGATCAGCCAGTAGTGGTGGGCCGGAAGCGCCAGGCCGAGGAGGACGACCTGCAGCGCGGCCCAGATGCCGAAGCCCAGCAGCATCACCCGGCGCGGGCCCCACAGATCGGACAGGGCCCCGGAGAACCAGGCCGAGATGCTCGCCGTGACGCCGTACACGGTGAACAGCAGGGCCACGCGCTCCTTGGAGATTCCCTCGGAAATCAGGTACGGGGAGAGGAATCCCGATTCGACACCGTCACCGATCATGAAGATCAGGACGCCGAGGAATCCCCAGGAAAGCGCCTTCGGAATACCGACGCGGTCCAGGAGATTCGGTCGTGCGGTTCTGCCGGGCGGAGAAGCGGGATTCGAGGGGACGGTCACGGCGGCCACCTTCTTACGGATATGGGGAGAGCGGAGTGCCGTAAGGCGTGGCCATGATGAAAGGACCGCTCCGGGCCGGGGTCAATCCGTCACCGGGAAGACCTCGCGGGCCGTGTCGGCCGTGGCGTGAAATCGACGTTCCGCCACCATGCCGTGAAGGTGGGGTGGAGTGTACAGGTCCAGGTCAGGGGCTCGGAGGGGGTGCGGCGTGCGGATGTGTACCGCGTGAGAAGCGTGTGATGTTCACGTGGCGTCGTGCGACCGGAGCGCTGCCGACGAACCGGTGACCGTGCGGACGTGGACCCCGCTGTCGCGCAGCCGCCGTACCTCCGCTGCCGGCGCCGCGTCGTCGACGAGCACCAGGTCGAAGTCGGTGAGAGGAGCGAGCGCGTACAGGCCCTGATTGGCGAACTTGGTGTGGTCGATGATCAGCACCCGGCGCGCCGCGGCGGCCATCATGGCCCGCTTGACCTGCACTGTCTCGGGCGACATGTGGTAGCAGCGCCCCCCTGTCACCGCCGTCGTGGACATGAACAGCACATCCGCCCGGAACGACTGCACGCTCTGGGCCGTGTGCGCTCCCATGAACGCGTCGTAGGCCGGAAAGTAGGTGCCGCCCAGCGCGATCAGTGCCACGCCGGGCTCCCGGGCCAGCGCCGTGATGGCGGGCAGCGAATTGCTGATCGCCGTGATCGGCGTGTGGTCCGCCAGGTGGCGGACCAGACTCAGGCAGGTCGTGGAGTCGTCGATCATCACGACCTGCCCGGGCGCGAGTTCGGTGGCGGCGGCCCGTGCCAGCAGCTGCTTGGTCTGCACCATGGTGGTCATGCGTTCGCTGGCGCTGCCGTGGAACTGCGTCGAGGGCAGACAGCTCGCCCCGCCACGCACCTTGCGCAGCCAGCCCTGTGCCTGCAACGCGTCCAGGTCACGGTGGATGGTCATGACGCTCACACCGAACTCGGTCGCCAGCTCGGCCGTACGGACGAACCCCCGGTTCGTGACGAGTTCGCGCAGCCGGTTCCGGCGCTCCTCCTGGGCGTCCGTCCGGGCGTCCGCACCTGCCATGACGTCCGCTCCTTCCGAGGGTGTGGGCGCTTCCCCGCCGGACCGTACGGGAACGGATGAGAAGAAGGCCATGTGAAACCCACATGAACGTAACACGAGGGGAGCGGGGGCGTGGCCCGGAAAGAGCCGTCCAGCGGCGCACGGGCGGGGTGGCGCGCGCCGACCGGGACGGAACTTCACATCGCCCGCGCCGGCCGCCACGGGATAAAGCACGGGGCTGATTGACGGCACCTTCGGGTGCGGGTTTTCTGAATTCCGCGAGCCGTATGCGGTCCGCCGCCATCCGCTCCATCCGGTCCGGTGCGTGCGCGCGGCCTTTGCGAAGGGGCAGGTATTGCAGTCATGTCGGTTCTCACCATCGACGTCGGGACCTCGGTCATCAAATCCGTCGTGTTCGACGACCAGGGCCAGGAGGTGGCGGTCGCGCGCATCGGCACCGAGGTGCTGCGGCCCCGTCCCGGATGGGCGGAGCAGGACATGGACGCGGTGTGGAACGGGGTCGTCTTCACCGTGCGCAGCGTCCTGTCCCAGCTCGGCCCCGCCCAGGACCCGGTCTGGCTGGTGAGCTTCACCGCGCAGGGCGACGGCTGCTGGCTCGTCGACGGCGACGGCCGTCCCACCGGCCCCGCGGTCCTGTGGTCGGACGGGCGCGCCGGCGACCTGCTCACCCGCTGGCAGGCCGACGGCGTCCTGGAGCAGGCGTTCCGCCGGAACGGCTCGCTCACCTGCAGCGGCATGCCGAACGCGGTGCTCCACTGGCTCGCCGAGCACGACCCGGACCGTCTGGAGCGCTCCCGGACGGCACTGACGGCGGCCGGCTGGCTGTTCCTGAAGTTCACCGGAGTCACCGCCATCGACGAGTCGGACGCGTCGGCGCCCTTCCTCGATCACACCACCGGCGCCTACGACCCGGTGATCCTCGACCTCTTCGGCATGCGGTGGGCCGAGCGGCTGCTGCCCCGGATCCTCGGCGAGCACGAGCGCATCGCGGAGATCACCCACCACACCGCCGCCGAACTCGGCCTGCCCGCCGGGCTGCCCGTGGTCATGGCCCCCTACGACATCGCCGCCACCGCCCGCGGCGCCGGTGCCGTCAACCCCGGCCAGGCGTGCGCCATCCTCGGCACCACCCTGTGCACGGAGATCGTCACCCGCGAGCCGGACACCGGCGGCGAGCCCTGCGGGATCAACATCGCCTACCGCGGCCGGGAACGCATCCTGCGCGCCTTCCCCACCCTCTCCGGCACCGAGGTCCTCGACTGGGCCTGCCGCACCCTGTCCGTGGCGGACCCCGCCGCCCTCGGCAGACTCGCCTTCGGCGCGCAACCGGGCGCCGGCGGGCTGGCCTTCCTGCCGTACCTCTCGCCCGCCGGGGAACGCGCCCCCTTCCTCGACCCGCACGCCCGCGGCGCCTTCTGGGGCCTGTCCCTCGACCACACCCCCGCCCAGCTCGCCCGCGCCGTCTTCGAGGGACTGTCCCTCGTCGTCCGGGACTGCCTGGCCGCGTCCGGGACCGAGGTCCGCGAACTGCGCCTGTGCGGTGGCGGATCCGCCAGCGACGACTGGTGCCGGCTCATCGCGGACGTCACCGGCGTGCCGACCGCGCGCAGCGCGGACACGGAGCTGGGCGCCAAGGGCGCGTTCCTCACCGGCCTCGTCCTCACCGGGGCGGAGAGCAGCATGCACAGCGCCGCCGCCACGTACGTGCGGATGCGCGCGAGCTGGGAACCGGACGCCGGGCGCGCCGCGTTCTACGACGGGCTCTACGACACCTGCCTCACCTGGCGTGCCGCCGCCCGCTCCCTCGGCTGGGCCCCCGTACCGGCCGCCGCCTCGCCGACCCCCGCCCCGGAGGCCCCGCATGTCTGACGCCCCGTCCGC
>NZ_MUMF01000385.1 GCF_002155905.1 Streptomyces tricolor
CCGCCGCCCTGCGGGCCCTCGCCGCGGCCGTCGGCGGCGACGAACACGTGCGCACCGACGCGGAGAGCCGCGTCCGGCACACCCGCGGCAAGTCCACCCCCGACCTGCTGCGCATCCGCGCCGGCGACGTCACCGACGTCCCGCAGGCCGTCGTCCTGCCCGCCACCCACGACGAGGTCCTCGCCGTCCTGCGCGCCTGCGCCGCACACGGCCTCGCCGTCGTGCCCTTCGGCGGCGGCACCTCGGTGGTGGGCGGACTCGCCCCGCACCGCAGCGCGTTCGTCGCTCTCGACCTGCGCCGCATGAACCGGCTGCTCGACCTGGACCCCGTCTCCCGCACCGCCGTCCTCCAGCCCGGCCTGCGCGCCCCCGAGGCCGAAGCCCTGCTCGCCGAACACGGCTACACTCTCGGCCATTTCCCGCAGTCCTTCGAATGGGCCACCATCGGCGGCTTCGCCGCCGCCCGCTCCAGCGGACAGGCCTCCGCCGGGTACGGCCGCTTCGACGAGATGGTCCTCGGCCTCACCCTCGCCACCCCCGAGGGCACCCTCGAGACCGGCCGCGCCCCCCGCTCCGCCGCCGGGCCCGACCTGCGCCAGCTGGTCCTCGGCTCCGAGGGCGCCTTCGGCGTCATCACCTCCGTCACCGTACGGATCCGCCCCCGGCCCGAGGTGCGGGTGTACGAGGGCTGGCGGTTCGACTCCTTCGAGGAGGGCGCCGCCGCACTGCGCCGGCTCGCCCAGGACGGGCCCCGGCCGACCGTGCTGCGCCTGTCCGACGAGACCGAGACGCTCGTCGGACTCGCCCAGCCCGACGCGATCGGCGCCGATCTGACCCAGGGCGGTGCGGGCTGCCAGGCCATCACCGGGTACGAGGGGACGGCCGAGGACACCGCACACCGCCGCGAGCGGGCGGCGGCCGTCCTGACGGCCTGCGGCGGCACCCTGGTCGGCACGGAACCGGGCGAACGCTGGGCGCACGGCCGCTACTCCGCGCCGTACCTGCGCGACGCCCTGCTCGACGCCGGCGCGTTCGCCGAGACGCTGGAGACCGCGGCCTTCTGGTCCCGCGTCCCCGAGCTGTACACGGCCGTCCGCACCGCCCTGACCGACACCCTCACCCGGGCCGGCACCCCACCCCTGGTGATGTGCCACATCTCCCACGTGTACGAGAACGGCGCCTCGCTGTACTTCACCGTCGTCAGCGCCCAGGGCGAGGACCCGGTGGCCCACTGGACGCCCGCCAAGCACGCCGCCAACGAAGCCGTGCTCGCCGCCGGCGGCACCATCTCCCACCACCACGGGGTCGGCACCGACCACCGCGACTGGTTCGTCCGCGAGGCCGGCCCGCTCGGCGTCTCGGCCCTGCGCGCCGTCAAGCGCCGCCTGGATCCCGAGGGGCTGCTCAACCCCGGCGTCCTGCTGCCCACCGACTGACCCGACACCCGATCCCACCGACCGCCTGCCTCGGAGGCCCACCGATGCGCCAGTTCACCGCCGTCGTCAACCCCACCGCGGGCGGCTCGACCGGGGCGGCGACCCTGCTCCAGCTGGCCCGGCTGCTGCGCGCGGCCGGCGCCGAGCTGGAGACCGAGTACAGCCGGAGCCTCGCCCACGCCCAGGACATCGCCCGCGCCGCCGGTGAACGCGGCCGGATCGTCCTGGCGGTGGGCGGCGACGGCATCGCGGGCGGCATCGGCGGCGCGCTCAGCGGCACCGGAACCGTCCTGGGCCTGGTACCCGCCGGACGCGGCAACGACTTCGCCCGCGCGCTGCACCTGCCCGCCGACCCGGCCGCGCTCGCGGAGATCCTGCTGCACGCCGAGCCGAGGCCCGTCGACACCATCGAGGTGGAGTCGGCCGTCCACCCCCGCACGGTGGTCCTGGGCAGCGTGTACGCGGGCGTCGACGCGGAGGCCAACCGGCACGCCAACAACGCCCGGCTGCTGCGCGGCGCCGCCTCCTACTACGCGGGCGGCCTGCGCGCCGTCACCACCTGGCGGCCCGCCGACTACCGGGTCACCGTCGACGGCGAGGAGCACCGCCACCGCGGCTACACCGTCGTCGCGGCCAACTCCCCCTACTACGGTTCCGCCCGGCTCATCGCTCCCGGGGCGCGCGTCGACGACGGGCTGCTGGACGTCGTGCTGATCCGCGAGGCCCCGCGCCGGCTGTTCTTCACCCTGATGAACGAGCTGAAGACCGGCGCCCACACCGACCGCCCCGAAGTACGCGTCCTGCGCGGCCGGGAACTGCGCATCGAGGCCGACCGCCCCGTCCCCTACGGCGCCGACGGCGAGGTGGAGGCCACCCTCCCGGTCACTCTGCGGGTGCGGCCCGGGGACCTGCCGATGCTGTACTGACCCCCGCACCGCCCATGGCCCGCCGCCGGCCCTGACCCCGCTCCCGGCAGGGCGGCCGGCGCCGCAGGGGCGCGTCACCCGCTCACCCCTGGGGCGGGCAGGCGGGGCCGGGGGGAGTGCCGTGACGCTGGAACAGACCGAGGGCGTGGTGCGGGCGGTCGTCGTGTACGAAGGGCGGCTGCTGGTGCCGGACGGACCGGAGGGACACGACCGGTACCTGCCCTGGACGTGGGGCGGTGGCTGCGTCGGGCGGTGGCGCGGCGAACGTCAGCCGTCGGGCGGCCGTGCGTCGGACCGGACGTCAGGCGGTGGTGCCTCGGGTCGCGGGGCGTCGGGCGGCTGGCCTCAGGCGAAGGCACGTCGGACTGGGCGTCGGCGTGGTGCGGTGGTCGGCTACGCGTCGGACGGCGGCGTCAGGAACCGCGCCCGGTCGACCACCGCGCGCTCGATCTCGCCCGCCGCGACGACGCGGCCCGAGTCGTCCACGGCCCTAACCGCGAAGGTGAGCCGGCGGCCCGCCGGAGCGGACGCGGGCTCGGCGGTCACCTCGACCGCCCCACCCACCCGCGTGGCCCGCAGATGCTCGACGCGGACCGCCGTACCCACGCTTGTCTGGCCCGTCCCGAGGAACGGCACCGCGGCCGCTACGGTCGCCGCCTCCATCCACGCGATCAGCCGGGGCGTCGCGAGCACGGGCACATCACCGCTGCCCACCCGCTCCGCGGTGTCCGCGTCGGTCACTTCATGGCGCATCCCCCCACGCTAGCGCCTCTCTTCCGGCGGCCCGGGCGGGCCCGGCGGGGGGCGGGCCCGGCGCCCGCCTCGGTCCCTCGCCGGACCGGCTCCGGGCTGGTCGGCAAGCGCGGTCGACCCGCACCGCCCGGGCCCGAGCCAGGGCTTGTCGGGAAGCGTGGTCGGTGGGTAGCCCGCCTCGCCCGCTGCCGGGCTCGAATCAGGGCTTGTCGGGGAGCGTGGTCGGTGGGGTAGCCGCCTCGCCCGCTGCCGGGCCCGAGCCAGGGTTTGTCGGGGAGCGTGGTCGGTGGGGTAGCCGCCTCGCCGCCGCTGGGCTCGAATCAGGGTTTGTCGGGGAGCGTGGTCGGTGGGGTAGCCGCCTCGCCCGCTGCCGGGCCCGAGCCAGGGTTTGTCGGGGAGCGTGGTCGGTGGGGTAGCCGCCTCGCCCGCTGCCGGGCCCGTTCAGGGCTTGTCGGGAAGCGTGGTCGACGGGCACCCGCCTCGCCGCCGCTGGGCCCGAATCAGGGCTCGCCGGGAAGCGTGGTCGACAGGCGCCCCCTCGCCCCCCGCAGGGCTTGCTCAGGGCCGCCCAGGGAAAGCACGGCCGATCAGCACCCCTGCCGGCCCCTCGGGCCCGCCCCCGGCAGCGCCGTCGGTCGGTGCCGGCCTCCGCTTGCGGTGCCGTACGCACCGGGTTTCAGTGATTACTGACCCCTCGCAGACCCCCTTCCGGATGGCTGCCCCCTCGCGCGCCTGGAGCTGTCATGTCGATGTCGTTCGGTGCACCGTTCGGTTCGTCGGATCCCTTCAGCGAGCTGTTGAACCGGTTCTTCGGTATGTCACCGGCGTCCTCGCCCCCCGCGGTGCAGCGCGTCCCCATCGGCCGGCTGCTGACGGAGTCGTCGCAGCAACTGCTGAACCTGGCCGCGCAACGGGCCGCCGAGGACGGCACCTCCGACCTCGACACCGAGCACCTGCTCTGGGCGGCCACCCAGGTCGCCCCGTCGCGCCGGCTGCTCTCCCAGGCCGGCGTGGACCCCGACGCCGTCGCCACCGACCTGGCCGAGGTCCTCCCGCGCGAGTCCGGCGAGCCCTCCGCGCGACCGGGCCTGACCCCGGCGGCCAAACGCACGCTCGGCGCCGCCTACGCCCAGTCGCAGGCGGCCGGTGTGTCCTACATCGGCCCCGAGCACATCCTGGGCGCCCTGCTCGGCGACAGCGACACGGGTGCCGCCCGGCTGCTGCGGGCGGAGGGCCTGGACGCCAAGGGCCTCACCGGCCTGACCGAGCAGGCGGCGACCCGTACCGAAGGAGCCCCGGCCGAACGGAAGAAGCCGGCCACGACCCTGGACGAGTACGGCCGGGATCTGACGGAGGAGGCGAAGGCCGGCAAGCTCGACCCGGTCGTCGGGCGGGCCGAGGAGATCGAGCAGACCATCGAGATCCTCTCCCGGCGCTCCAAGAACAACCCCGTGCTGATCGGCGAACCCGGAGTCGGCAAGACCGCCATCGTGGAGGGCCTGGCCCAGCGCATCGTGGCGGAGGAGGTGCCCGAGGCCCTGAAGAACAAGCGGGTCGTCTCGCTGGACCTGTCGGGCATGGTGGCGGGCGCGCAGTACCGGGGGCAGTTCGAGGAGCGGCTGAAGAAGGTCATCGAGGACGTCCAGGCGGCCGGCGGCGACATCATCCTCTTCATCGACGAACTGCACACGGTCGTCGGCGCCGGCGCCACCGGCGAGGGCGCCATGGACGCGGGCAACATGCTCAAGCCCGCCCTCGCGCGCGGGGACCTCCACGTGGTGGGCGCCACGACCATCGACGAGTACCGCAAGTACATCGAGAAGGACGCCGCCCTGGAGCGCCGGTTCCAGCCGGTGCTGGTCCCGGAGCCCACGGTCGAGGAGACGGTCCAGATCCTGGAGGGGCTGCGCGACGCCTACGAGGCCCACCACCAAGTCCGCTTCGACGACGGAGCGTTGGCCGCCGCCGCCGAACTGTCCGACCGGTACATCAGCGACCGCTTCCTGCCGGACAAGGCGATCGACGTGATGGACCAGGCCGGCGCGCGGGTGCGGCTGCGCAGCGCCGGACGCTCCACCGAGGTCGTCAGCCGCGAGGACCGTATCGCCAAGCTGCGCAGGGAACTCGAACAGGCCGTGTCCGCCGAGGACTTCGAGAAGGCCTCGGAACTCAAGCGGGAGATCGCCGAGGCGGAGGGCGAACTCGCCGGCATCGAGGAACGCCGCGAGGGCGTCGTCTCGGTCACGGCCGCCGACATCGCCGACGTCGTCTCCCGCCGCACCGGCATCCCGGTCTCCCAGCTCACCGCCAGCGAGAAGGAGAAGCTCCTCCGGCTGGAGGAGGAGATGCACGCGCGGATCGTCGGCCAGGACGAGGCGGTCACCGCCGTCTCCCAGGCCGTACGCCGCAACCGGGCCGGCATGGGCGACCCGAACCGGCCCGTGGGGTCCTTCCTCTTCCTCGGTCCGACCGGTGTCGGCAAGACCGAACTCGCCAAGACCCTCGCCGCCCTCCTGTTCGGCGAGGAGGACCGCATGGTCCGGTTCGACATGAGCGAGTTCCAGGAGAAGCACACCGTCGCCCGGCTGGTCGGCGCGCCTCCCGGATACGTCGGCTACGAGGAGGCCGGCCAGCTCACCGAGAAGGTCCGCCGCCAGCCCTACAGCGTGGTGCTCTTCGACGAGGTGGAGAAGGCCCACCCCGACGTCTTCAACACGCTGCTGCAGATCCTGGACGACGGACGGCTGACCGACGCCCAGGGCCGCACCGTCGATTTCCGGCACTGCGTCGTCATCATGACGTCCAACATCGGCGCGCACCGCATCCTGGACCACAAGGGCGAGGTGTCCGACCTCAAGGACGCGTTGATGGACGACCTGCGCACCCGTTTCCTGCCGGAGTTCCTCAACCGGATCGACGACATCATCGTCTTCCACGGCCTGACCGAGGACGACCTGGGGCGGATCGTGGACCAGCTGCTGGACCGGAGCAGGCACAAGGTGCACGCCCAGGGCATCGGCCTGGAGGTCACGGAGGCGGCCAAGAAGCTGCTCATCGCCCACGGCCACCAGCCGGAGTTCGGCGCCCGCCCGCTGCGCCGCACGATCCAGGCGGAACTCGACAACCGCATCGCCACCCTGCTGCTGAGCGGCGAGGCGAGTCCCGGCGACACCATCGTGGCCGACGTGCGGGACGACTCGCTGCACTGCTCGGTGCGGCGGGGCGAGCCGGAAGCGCCGTCGGCGCAAGGAGGCTGACGCAGCGTCGGGCATGCCGGGAGAGACCGGCGCACCGTCGAGGACTCCCGGTCACCCCCCGATCGACACGACGACGGCCGTCGCCGGTCCGTCGGGGGTGTCGTAGTGGACGGCGTCCCCGGGCCGGCGTCCGAGCAGCGCGCGCCCGAGCGGGCTGTCGGCGGTGACGAGCGTCTGGTCCAGCGCCTCGGCGACCTCGCCGATCTGCAGGGTCTCCGTCGCGCCGTCGGAGAAGCGGACGGTGACCGTGCTGCCCACGCCGACCACGTCGGTGGGGGCGGGCCCGGCCACCGCCGCCTCGCGGAGCCGTTCGGTGATGTCCTCGATCCGACGGTCGAGGCGCCCGAGCTGATCGGCGCGCCGCAACTCGTCGGCCTGGTCGGCCTGGTCGCCCACCGAGGCGTCCCGCAGCGTGCCGGCGACCAGCCGGCGCTCGTCCTGGAGGTCTGCCAGCTCCTGCTCCAGCGCACGGCGGGCCTGGGCGCTGATCGGCTCGGCATCACCGGTCATGGTGTCTGCTCCTCTATGCGCGGGCAAAGCGTGAAAAATCCGGCATTCCGCATCATAGTCGGGCGAGCGTCTGCCGCTGCCTCCGGTGGAGTGCTCGGAAATGCGGGGATATCGTGCTTATGTCCAGAATGGGGAGCCGTGTACGCTCCCCTCCCTGCCCCAGGAGGTGCCCATGTCCTCGAAGCGACGTCGGAAGAAGAAGGGGCGGCGCAAGCACGCGGCCAACCACGGCAAGCGCCCGCAGTGCTGACCTTCCGGTGCCCCGCGGCAAGCACGTCCGGGCCGCCGTCCGCGCGGCGGCCCGACCGCCTCCGGCCGGGGGCGGCCCGTCAGCCCGCCAGGGCGTCGCGGACGCTGGGGTAGCAGGGGAGGAGGGGGGTGAGGCCGACGATCTCCAGGGTGCGCAGGACGGGCCTGCGGACGCCGGCCAGCCGCAGCCAGCCCGTCGGACCGTGCGCCTGATGGCCGGCGATGAGCACGTTGATGCCGCTGGAGTCCATGAACGGCACGCCGCTGAGATCCGCCACGGTGCGCGCCCCGTCCGGGTCCGCGGGGGTCAGGGCCTGACGGAGGGTACCGGAGGTGTGGTGGTCGACCTCGCCTGTCACCGTGACGACGGTGACACCGTCGACGACGGACCGGGTGACCGACAGCCGGTCCGGTTCTGCCTGTTCGTTCGTCTCTGCCGTGTCCGCCACGCGTTCCTCGCCCCTGCTCGCCCGATCCTTGCCCAGACCTTCCCTGCTCGTGAGGCTGCCCAGGATCCCGCGAGGGATTCCCTGCAACCTCTCCTGCCCCTCATGTGTCCAGTCCATGACGGAACGGCCGCAACCAGGCCCGCCCGCGGCCTGTTTGCCTGCCCATCGGCGTTCGGGCCCTCGCCGTCCCTGTGACGCACGCCGAGGAACCCGCCCCCGCCCTGG
>NZ_MUMF01000386.1 GCF_002155905.1 Streptomyces tricolor
GCAGCCGCCGGTGTTCCACACCGTCCGCTTCATGCGTTCCTGGACCTTGCGGTTCCAGGCCGCGACGGCGCTGGGCCGGGCGTCGAGCGCGGTGTGGCCGCCGAGAACGTCGAGCTGGCGCAGGTAGTCGGCCAAGTAGTTCAGCTGGGACTCGATCATGAGGATCATGGAGGAGTTCCCGAGGCCGGTGTTGGGCCCGATGATCGTCAGGAAGTTCGGGAATCCGGCCGCCGAGCCGCCGCGCAACGCCTGCATGCCGTCCTTCCAGGACTCGGCCAGCGTGCTGCCCCCCGCGCCGACCACGCGCTCGGCGATGGGCATGTCGGTGACGTGGAAGCCCGTACCGAAGATGATCGCGTCGACCTCGGCCTCGGTGCCGTCGGCCGCGACGACCGTGGACCCGCGGATCTCGCTCAGCCCGGCGGCCACGACGTCCACGTTCGGCTTGGCCAGCGCCGGGTAGTACTCGCTGGACAGCAGGATCCGCTTGCAGCCGATGCGGTAGTCGGGGGTGAGCTTGGCACGCAGGGCCGGGTCCTTGATGGCACGGGCCATGTTCCGCTTGGCGAGCTGTTCGACCAGACCGAGTTCGTCCGGGTGCTTGGTGAACGCCTGCACCTGGAGCTCCCGGATGCCCCACAGCAGCCCGCGCCGGGCCTGGGCGGTGACGGGCAGCCGCCGGTGCAGCCACCGCTCGGCGCCGCTGATCGCCCGGTCGACGCGGGGCATCACCCACGGCGGGGTGCGCTGGAGGAGGGTCAGCCGGCCGACCCGCGGCTGGATGGCGGGCACGATCTGGATCGCGGAGGCGCCGGTGCCGACCATGGCGACCCGCTTGCCGCGCAGGTCGTAGTCGTGGTCCCAGCGGGCGGAGTGGAACACCTTGCCCGGGAAGGACTCCAGGCCGGGGATCTCGGGGATCTTCGGGTCGGACAGCGGCCCGGTGGCGGAGACCACGACGTCGGCGGTCAGCGTGCCGCGGCTGGTCTCGATGGTCCACCGCAGGTGGTCGCCGTCCCAGGTCATCAGCGTGACCTCGGAGCCGAAGCGGATGTGCGGGCGCAGCCCGAAGAGGTCGGTGACGTGCTCCAGGTAGGCGCGGATGTGGCGCTGCCCGGAGAAGGTGCGCGGCCAGTCGGGGTTGGGCGCGAAGGAGAAGGAGTAGAGGTGCGAGGGCACGTCGCAGGCGCACCCGGGATAGCTGTTGTCCCGCCAGGTGCCGCCGACGCTGTCCGCCCGCTCCAGGACCACGAAGTCGGTGATCCCCTCCCGGCGCAGCCGCACCGCGGCTCCCAGACCGCCGAACCCGGACCCGATCACCGCCACCCGTACATGCTCGTGCTCGGCCATCCCGAAGCCTCCACGCATCACCTAGGAACTCTGCCAGTGATTACTGGCGCAATGGGACTGTAGAGCAGGTGCGTACTGAGCGGTAGGGGGCGCGGGAAGGAAGTTACCGGCGGTACACCTTAGGCTGCGGGCGTGGCAGAGGACGCAGAACACCCCGGGGCCCGGCGCGAGTACCGCATGGAGGAGCTGGCCCGGCTGGCCGGCATCACCGTGCGCACCCTGCGCTTCTACCGCGAACGCAAGCTGATACCCCCGCCCCGCCGCGAGGGCCGTATCGCCTGGTACGACGACCACCACCTGGCCCGGCTGCGCACCATCGCGGCCCTGCTGGAGCGGGGCCACACGCTGAACGGCATCGCGGAACTCGCCGAGGCCCTCGACCAGGGCCGGGACGTCGCCGACCTGCTCGGCGTCGGCACCCCCACCGAGGAGGAGCCGGTCCGTCTCACCCCCGAGGAACTCGCCGCCCGCTTCGAGGGCCAGGTCACGCCCGAGAACCTCGCCGCCGCCCTGGAGCTGGGCTACCTCGGCACCGACGGCGACGAGATCGTCCACATCAGCCGGCGCCTACTGGACGTCTCCTCCGCCCTGGTCCGCGAGGGCATCCCGCTCGCCGAGGTGCTGTCCGCCGCGGCCCGCGTCCGCGAGCACGCCGAGGCGCTCGCCGACCTGTTCGCCGACGTGATCCTGCGCCACGCCCCCGAGGACGACCTGCGGCGGCTGCGCCCGCTGGCCCGCAGTGTGGTGGAGGCGGAACTCTCGCTGGCGCTGGACCGCCGGCTGAACAAAAGGGACTGAGGCGGCCCTAGAGGTCGTAGACGACGGTCACCGGCGCGTGGTCCGACCACCGCTCGGCGTGCGTGGCGGCGCGCTCGACCAGGCCCTTGACCGCCTTGCCGGCCAGCCCGGGCGTGGCGACGTGGTAGTCGATGCGCCAGCCCGAGTCGTTGTCGAAGGCCCGCCCGCGGTACGACCACCAGGTGTACGGCCCCTCGGCGTCCGGGTGCAGGGCGCGGACGACGTCGACGTACCCGCCCTCGTCGGCGGCGAAGACCCGGCCGAGCCAGTCCCGCTCCTCCGGCAGGAAGCCGGAGTTCTTGGTGTTGCCACGCCAGTTCTTGAGGTCGGCCTGCCGGTGGGCGATGTTCCAGTCGCCGCAGACCAGGACCTCGCGCCCGTCGGCGGCGGCCCGCTCGCGCAGCTCCTTCAGATGGGCGAGGAACTCGCCCATGAACCGCATCTTCTCGTCCTGCCGCTCGGTGCCGACCTCGCCGGAGGGCAGATAGAGGGAGGCGACGGTGACGCCGGGCAGCTCGGCCTCGACGTACCGCCCGCTGCCGTCGAACTCGGCGGAGCCGAAGCCGACCCGGACCCGGTCGGGCTCGCGCCGGGTGTAGAGGGAGACGCCCGCGCGGCCCTTGGCGGCGGCCGGGGCGTGCACCACGTGCCAGCCGTCGGGCTGCCGGACCTCCTCGGGCAGCTGGTGCGGCTCGGCGCGCACCTCCTGCAGGCAGACGACGTCCGCCTCGGTCCCGGCGAGCCACTCCACGAAGCCCTTCTTCGCGGCGGCCCGCAGTCCGTTCACGTTCACCGAGGTCACAGTCAGCACCCCGGCACGATACCGGCACACTGGTCCGGGTCCGAAAAATCCAGGACCCCCGCCGACTGCATAGAAGTACGATGCCCAGCATGCTTATACGCCGCGTTCGTTTCGATCACCCCGACGCCGTCAAGCTCAACGACGAGGTCCAGGCCGAGTACCACCTGCGCTACGGCGACGGCGGTGACGCCACGGCCCTGGACGCCGCCGACTTCGACCCGCCCCGGGGCGTGTACCTGATCGCGTACGACGAGCACGACCGCCCGGTGGCGACCGGCGGCTGGCGCAGCCAGGACCGCAACGAAGAGGGCAACGAGGACGGCGACGCCGAACTGAAGCGCATGTACGTCATCGAGGAGATGCGCGGCCGGGGCCTGGCCCGGCGGATGCTCGCGGCCCTGGAGGAGGACGCCCGCACGGCCGGCCGGATCCGCATGGTCCTGGAGACCGGCACCAAGCAGCCGGAGGCCATCGCCCTGTACACCTCCAGCGGCTACGAGCCGTGCGCCAAGTTCGGCTACTACCGCCACCACGAGGAGAGCCTCTGCTACGCCAAGCGGCTCTGAGCCCGCCCGCTCCACAAGGAAGCCGGGCGGTGGAAGAACTCCAGCAGCTTCTCGACGGCGGGCGCGAGCCGGATCCGCCCGCCGAGCCGGTCGCGGTCTTACGGAACGTCACCCGGCGACGCGGTCCGCCGCCCATCCCCTCCGGGAACCTCCGTGAACCTCCGCAACTTCCGCGAGCTTCCGCGGAAACGACGAAGATCCCGACCGGTCATGATGACCGACGGGATCTCGTCGTGCAGTGGACCTGAGGGGATTTGAACCCCTGGCCCCCTCGATGCGAACGAGGTGCGCTACCGGACTGCGCCACAGGCCCTTGCAACGAGTGAAACTTTAGCATCCCGATCGGGGTGCTTGGAAATCCGCTCCCTGACTGGTCAGAGCTGGGGTGCCGACAAGTGACCTGGGTCACTCGTTGGCCGCGCGCGGGCGGTCGCCGTCCTCGTACTGGTCGAACAGGGGCGTGCGTCCGCGCTCCCGGGCCCGGCGCGCCGAGGCCGCACGGCGGGCGTCGCCGTGGCCGCCGGCCGGCTTCTCCCCGGGAGCGGGGGCCGGTTCCGCCTCGCTCTCCGGCGCCTGCGCCTCGTGCTCCGGGGCCACCGCGCTGGACCGCGCCGAACTCCAGGTGTCGGGCGCCCCGAGATCCACGTCGGAGGTGGCACGCGGGGCCACCGGCGCGGTGACGTACGTCGGCAGCGGCACCGGCACCGGGTCCCAGCTGTCCCCGTGGCCGGGCCGCCGCTGCCGCTCCCGCTGCTGGTCGACCCACTCGGCGTGGTCGGTCTGCTCGACGAGGGCGCGCCGGTCGGCGGCGAGCGCCGAGAGGCCGGTGTCCGTGCCGGTGTCCGGGGCGTCCGCCGTCTCCTCCGCGCCGGGGTCCGCGTCGAGCGGCGCGCGCCGGTGCGGCTGACGCTCCCGCAGACGCTGGGCGGCGGCCTCGGCGTGCCGGCGGTCCATCTGGTAGGCGAACCGGCGGCGCTCCTGCGTGCGCAGGTAGGCGATGTACGCGCTCAGCAGGACCGCGGGCACGCCGGGCACCCACAGGAAGGCGAGTCCGCCGACGGCGGCCACGATCGCGCCGAGTGTGAAGGCGAGGAAGAGCATCACGGTGGTACGCCGACGGCGTGCGAGCACCTTCGAGCGCCGGGCGCGCGCCGCGGCCGTCTGCGCCGAGAGCGCCTGATGCTGCGCGGATGCGGTTCCGGAGGCGGGTGCGGACGCCGGTCTGGGCTCCGGCTCGGGGGTGTGGTCCGGCGCCGGGTCGAGGCCGGCGGATGCCTCGGCCTCGCTCTCCGGGGCCGCCTGAAGGCGGGTCGGAGGCACGGCGAAGGCCCGGACGTCCACCGAGTCGGTGACGGCGTCCGGATCGACGGCGTCCGGCTCCCCCTCCTGGGCGGAGCGCGCCCGCAGGTCCCTGGCGTAACGGCGCTCCATACCCGCCCGTCCGGACAGCAGCCGGATGGCGGTGCTGAAGCGTTCCGTCGGACGGGCCTCGTTCAGCTCGTCCTGCCTACGGAGCCACATCGGCACCAAGTAGGCGGCCCAGGCCCCGACAATGACTGCGTAGATGAGGCCGCTGCTGCTCACGCCTCACACGGTAGAGGGGTTTGCGTGAGCCCATCCGCCAATTGGGCCGGTGTGTCGCACGATCCGGCTCATATTTCGAGCATTTTTTGAGACGGATACGATCAGAATTTCGAACACATTTTCCATTTACTGACTCTCGGTGCGCTGCCCCTGGGTGCGCTGACCCTCCGTGCGCCGGTCGCCTCGGGAGCGTGCCCGCTTCCACCGCGCGAGCAACCCGTCGGGCACCTCTTCCGCGGTGAGCGCGAAGACGAGATGGTCGCGCCAGGCGCCGTCGATGTGCAGATAACGCGGCCGGAGCCCCTCCTCGCGGAATCCGAGTTTCTCCACGACCCGCCGGCTCGGCCGGTTCTCGGGGCGAATGCACACCTCGATGCGGTGCAGTCCGACGGTGCGGAAACAGTGGTCCACCACGAGCGCGACGGCCGTCGGCATCACCCCGCGCCCGGCCACCGCCTCGTCCACCCAGTAGCCGACATGGCCCGAGCACATCGATCCCCAGGTGATGCCGGCCACCGTCAACTGCCCGACCAGCCGCCCCTGGTACTCGATGACGAACGGCAGCATCCGGCCCGCCCCGGCCTCCGCGCGCAGGTGCCGGACCATCTGGCGGTAGGTCGGCCGGTGCGTGATCGGTCCGCTCGGCGTGGGCGGCGGGATCGTCGCCTCCCAGGGGCGCAGCCACTCGCGGTTGCGCCGGTTCACCTCGCGCCAGGCCCGCTGGTCGCGCAGCTTTATCGGCCGGAGGACGACATCGCCGTCCGCCAGCACGACGGGCCAGGAAGGGCTGTTCAGCTCGCACCCCCGCTGCTGCCGGGTCTGGGATGGTCACCGCCGCGGATCTGGTCGACGGCGTGGACGAGCAGCGGCTCCAGCACGGCGAGCCCGTCGCGCACCCCGCCGGTCGATCCGGGCAGGTTCACGATCAGCGTCCCCGCGGCCACCCCGGCCAGGCCCCGGGACAGCGCGGCGGTCGGCACCTTCTCCCGCCCGTACGCGCGGATGGCCTCCGCGATGCCCGGCACCTCGTGGTCGATCACCGCGCGGGTCGCCTCGGGCGTGCGGTCGGTGGGCGTCAGGCCGGTGCCGCCGGTGGTGACGATGACGTCGTACCCGGACTCGACGCCCGCGCGCAGGGCCGCTTCGACAGGGGCGCCGTCGGGGACCACCCGGGGGCCGTCGACGGCGAAGCCGAGGCCGGCGAGGCCGTCGGCGACCAGCGGGCCGCCCCTGTCCGCGTAGACACCGGCGGCGGCCCGGTTGGAGGCGGTGATCACCAGAGCGCGGTAGGTCATGCCCGGCTCCAGTCGCCCGACTTGCCGCCCGTCTTCTCCTCCACCCGTACGTCCGTGATGACCGCTCCCTTGTCGACCGCCTTGACCATGTCGATCACGGTGAGCGCGGCGACCGTCACGGCGGTGAGGGCCTCCATCTCGACGCCCGTGCGATCCGTCGTCTTCACGGTGGCCCGGATCTCCACGGCGTCGTCCGCGACCGACAGATCCAGTGTCACACCGGACACCGACAACGGGTGGCACAGCGGGATCAGGTCCGGGGTCCGCTTGGCCCCCATGATCCCGGCGATGCGCGCGGTGGCGAGGGCGTCCCCCTTGGGCACCCCCGCGCCGCGCAGCAGCTCGATCACCCGCGGTGAGACGAGGACCCGGCCGCTGGCGCGGGCGGTCCGCGCGGTCACGTCCTTCCCGGATACGTCGACCATGCGGGCCGCGCCCGCCTCGTCGAGGTGCGTCAGTCGGTCCTGCACAGGGGCTCCGGGGGTCTCCCCCCGGGAAGGCTGGGTCATGGCTGTGGCGCTCCCGGTCCGGGCCCGTCGCGGTGCGGCGCGCGGGCCTGCTGTGCGCGACACGGTACCGCCAAGCCGCGGGGCTCAGCCGAGCAGGACCACCTCGACCTCGCTGCCGGGCTCGACCGACTCCACGGCCTCCGGGACCACGATCAGCGCGTCGGCCCGGGCCAGCGCCGCGATCAGGTGGGACCCGGCACCGCCCACGGGGGTCACCTCGCCGTCGGCGTACGTCCCGCGCAGGAACTGGCGGCGCCCCTTGGGCGAGCGGAGCGCCTGCTCCGCCTTCAGGGCGGCCCGCGCGCGGGGCCGGTGCAGATCCGTGACGCCCATCAGGGCGCGGATGGCGGGGCGGACGAACAGCTCGAAGGAGACGTACGAGGACACGGGGTTGCCGGGCAGCGCCAGCAGCGGTGTGTGGTCGGGGCCGACGGAGCCGAAGCCCTGGGGCTTGCCGGGCTGCATGGCGAGCTTGCGGAACTCGACGCCGCTGCCCGGCTCGTCCGCGTCGCCGACGTACGACAGCGCCTCCTTGACGACGTCGTACGCCCCGACGCTCACCCCGCCCGTGGTCACCAGCAGGTCCGCGCGGATGAGCTGGTCCTCGATGGTGGAGCGGAGGGTCTCGGCGTCGTCGGCGACGGCGCCCACCCGGTAGGCGATGGCGCCCGCGTCCCGCGCGGCGGCGGTGAGGGCGAAGCTGTTGGAGTCGTAGATCTGGCCCGCGGCCAGTTCCTCGCCGGGCTGGACGAGTTCGCTGCCGGTGGACAGCACGACCACGCGCGGGCGCGGGCGCACGCGCACCGTGCCGCGGCCGATCGCGGCGAGCAGCGCGATCTGCGGCGGGCCGAGGACCGTCCCGGCCTCCAGCGCGAGGTCTCCGGCCTTCACGTCGCTGCCCTTGGCCCGCACGTGCGCGCGTGCCTCGGCGGGGCGGTACACGTGCACGTGCCCCTCGGCGCCCTCGGGGGCCAGGCTGCGCGCCCGCATGCCGCTCACCGGGCCCTCGCCGAGCCCGCCGTCGGTCCACTCGACGGGGACGACGGCCTCGGCGCCGGGCGGCAGCGGCGCCCCGGTCATGATGCGCGCGGCCTGTCCGGGGCCGACCCGCACCGGCTCGGCCGCGCCGGCCGCGACGTCCCCGACGACCTCCAGGACGGCCGGGAACTCCTCGCCGGCGCCCGCCACGTCCGCGACCCGCACCGCGTACCCGTCCATGGAGCTGTTGTCGAACGGCGGCAGGGACACCGGCACCGTGACGTCGTCGACCAGGACGCAGCCCTGGGCGTCGAGCAGGTTCAGCTCGATGGGTTCGAGGGGGCGGACGGTCGAGAGGATGTCCTCCAGATGCTCGTCCACCGACCACAGGTCGTCCGGGCCGGCGGGGCTGGTCGCGGCGCTGCTCAAGATTGCTGCATCTCCTCGGCTACGTAACTGCGAAGCCAGGTCCGGAACTCCGGGCCCAGGTCTTCACGTTCGCACGCGAGTCTGACAATGGCACGCAGATAGTCGCCGCGGTCCCCGGTGTCGTAGCGGCGGCCCTTGAAGACGACGCCGTGCACCGGGCCGCCGACCTTCTCGTCCTGCGCGAGCTGCTGGAGGGCGTCGGTGAGCTGGATCTCGCCGCCGCGGCCCGGCTCGGTCGTGCGCAGTATGTCGAAGACGTGCGGGTCGAGGACGTACCGGCCGATGACCGCGTAGGTCGACGGGGCGTCCGCCGGGTCCGGCTTCTCGACCAGACCGGTGACCTTCACGACGTCCCCGTCGGAGGTGGCCTCCACGGCCGCGCAGCCGTAGAGGTGGATCTGCTCGGGCGCGACCTCCATGAGGGCGATCACGCTGCCGCCGTGCTGCTCCTGGACGTCGATCATACGGCGCAGCAGGGGGTCCCGCGGGTCGATCAGGTCGTCACCGAGGAGGACGGCGAAGGGCTCGCGGCCGACGTGCGGGGCGGCGCACAGCACGGCGTGGCCGAGGCCCCTGGGGTCGCCCTGGCGCACGTAGTGCATGGTGGCCAGGTCGCTGGACTCCTGGACCTTCGCCAGCCGTTCGGCGTCGCCCTTCTTCTCGAGCGCCGACTCCAGCTCGTAGTTCCGGTCGAAGTGGTCCTCCAGGGGGCGCTTGTTGCGCCCGGTGATCATGAGGACGTCGTCGAGCCCCGCCGACACGGCCTCCTCGACCACGTACTGGATCGCCGGCTTGTCGACGACCGGCAGCATCTCCTTGGGAGTGGCTTTGGTAGCCGGCAGGAACCGGGTGCCGAGGCCGGCCGCGGGAATGACAGCCTTGCTGATCCTGGGGTGGGACTGAGTCATGCCCGCCACCATATCCGGTGCCTTTGTGGGGAATCAGTGGCTCCGGTTGCTTGACCCTCATATGACCTGCATTAAGAAGGGCGCGGAACGACCAGTGGGACACGACGGACGCACCGGCGAGCCTGACAAGCGCATGTTGCGGCGAGAGCTCCTCTCGGTGAGGAACAGGTTGACGGCGGATGACGTGCGGGAGGCGGGCCGGGCGCTGGCCGAGCGCGCCCTGGAGCTGCCCGAGCTGGCGCGTGGGCGCACGGTGGCGGCGTACGTCTCCGTCGGGAGCGAACCCGGCACGCTCGCGCTGCTGGACGCGCTGCGCGCGCGGGGCGTGCGCGTCCTGCTGCCCGCCCTCCTGCCGGACAACGATCTGGACTGGGGCGAGTACACCGGTCCGGACTCCCTCGCGCGGATCCAACATGGCGGAAAAATGGCGCTGTTCGAGCCCTCCGGGACGCGGCTCGGACCGGACGCCGTGACGGCCGCGGACGTCGTCCTGCTGCCCGGGCTCGCGGTGGACGCGCACGGGATGCGCCTCGGGCGCGGCGGAGGGTCGTACGACCGGGTGCTGGCCCGGCTGGAGCGCGCGGGCGCCCGCCCCCGGCTCGTGGTGCTGCTGTACGACACGGAGGTCGTCGCCCGCGTCCCCGCGGAGGCGCACGACAAGCCGGTGCACGCGGTGGTGACGCCCTCCGGGGTGCGCCGCTTCCCGGGCCCCTGACCCGGCTGCGGCACAGCACGGCAACGGCCCTCCACGCGCGCGTGGAGGGCCGTTGCCGTGCAGCCGTCGGGTGCCTAGGGGGCGGTCACGGCTTGAGGACGAGCGTGTCGCTCGTGCTCTTGTCCACCGCCTTGTCCGAGAACGACCAGGGCAGCAGCTCACCCTTGGCCCACTTGCCCGTCTGGTCGGTGTAGTGCGCGTTGAAGGCGTGCCCGGAGGCGCCGGTCAGGTTGATCCACTTGGACTTGTCGAGGTCGGCGAGGTTGACCACCATCCGCATGGACGGCACCCACACCACGTCGTAGCCGCCGGCCGCGTTCCAGCCGCTCGCGTTCACCGTGGCCTCGCCGCCGCTGAGCTTCCACGGGCCGCGGTTGAGCAGGTACTGCAGGACCTTGGGGCCCTCGGTGCCGAGCGTCTGGTTCTTCAGGAACAGCCGGTGCAGGCGGCCCCAGCTCCAGGTGTCGATGTCCTTGCCGAGCTTGGCGGTCAGCTCCCAGCGGGCGTCGATCAGGGCCCGCGCGAAGAGCTGGTCGCGGTTCTCGGCGGCGGGGCGGGTGCCCGACTTGGGCGTCTTCCACCAGTCGCTGTCCGGCTTCTCCATCTGGGTGCGCACGACCTCGAACCAGCGGTCGCCGCCGTCCGGCTGCGCCTGGTCGCCGTCGCGCTGGCCGCACTCGCGCACCTTGGTGTCGTCGTCCACCGGGCCGGTGCTGTCGATCTTGTCGACCCACAGGCACTGCCCCTTGGCGCGCACCTCCTTGGGGAGCTTGTTGCCGAAGGCGAGCTTGAGGATGTTGCGCCAGACCGCGTTGAAGTAGGCGGCCGCCGCGGAGTCGGCGTCCTGGGTGTAGTCCCAGCCCTCCAGCAGCTTCTGCGCCTCGCGGACGTCCGGGTCGTCCAGGTTGATCTTCAGCAGCTTGGGCACCAGGAGCTTGGCGATCTCGCTGCTGTTGTCCAGCTGCATCTGGCGCATGTCGTCCGTGGAGATCTTGCCGCCGTCCTTGATCTTGGACTCGATCAGGTCGGTGATGCGCTGGCTGCGGGTGCCGTAGCCCCAGTCGGTGGTCAGCGTGTACGGGTACTTCTCCGGGTCGACTACGGCCTGGTTCGCCGTGACGATGTAGCCGCGCTTCGGGTCGTACTCGTAGGGCAGCTCGTCCGGCTCGATGAAGCCCGTCCAGCGGTACTTCGAGTCCCAGCCCGGCGCCGGCACGGCGCCGGCGTCCTTGGCGGAACGGGTGGGGATCCTGCCGGGCAGCGTGTAGCCGATGTGGTTGTCCGTGCTGGCGTAGATCAGGTTCTGCGACGGCACGTCGAACAGGGCCGCCGCGGCGCGGAAGTCCTCCCAGTCCGCGGCCTTGTCCAGGGCGAACACGGCGTCCATGGTCGTGCCCGGGTCGAGCGCGGTCCACCGCAGGGCGATGCCGTAGCCGTCGCCGCGGTCGGGCGCGGCGGTGTTCACGGTGGCCTTCTTGCCGACCTGGACGAGTTCGTCGTCACGGTCGGACAGCAGCGGCATCCCGTCCTGGGTCTGGCGGACGACGATCGTCTTGTCCTGGCCGCCGGCGACCTTGATGGTCTCCTCGCGGGTCTTGAACGGCCGGACCTTGCCGTCGTACAGGTAGCCGTTCGCGCTGACCTTCTCCAGGTAGAGGTCGGTGACGTCGACCCCGGAATTGGTCAGGCCCCAGGCGATCCTGGCGTTGTGGCCGATGATCACACCGGGCATGCCGGCGAACGTGTAGCCCGCGACGTCGTACTGGCACTTGCTGGAGACGGTCCGGCAGTGCAGGCCCATCTGGTACCAGACCGACGGCAGGGACGCCGACAGGTGCGGGTCGTTGGCGAGCAGCGGCTTGCCGGAGATGGTGTACTTCCCGCCGACCACCCAGGAGTTGGAGCCGATGCCCTGGCCGTTCACACCGACGGCCGTGGGCAGGTCGTCCAGGGCCTTGTAGAGGCCGCCCAGCTGGCTCGTGAGGCCCGCACCGGTCCCGGCCGAGGCCGAGGACCCGGTGGTGCCCGCCGTGCCCTGAGAGGAGCCCGTGGCGCCGCCGGTCGTGCCCTGGGAGGCGGTGGCGCCGCCCGTCGTGCCCTGGGTGCCGCCCGTCGTGCCTCCGGTGGAGCCGGTCGCGCTCCCGGTGGAACCGGTCGCGCCGCTCTGCCGGAAGGCCTTGGTCAGCTCGTCGTACTGGCCCTCCTGGACGATCGGCTTGTTGCGGCCGTAGGGATACGCCGGGTACAGGTCCTGGATCTGCTGCGGGCCGAGGCGGCTGGTCATCAGGGCGCGGTCGATCTCGTCCTGCATGTTGCCGCGCAGGTCCCAGGCCATCGCCTTCAGCCACGCGACGGAGTCGACCGGGGTCCACTTCTCCGGCTTGTAGTCGTTGGTGAAGCCCAGGGCCGCGTACTCCAGGGAGATGTCCTTGCCGTTCTTGCCCTGGAGGTAGGCGTTGACCCCCTTGGCGTAGGCCCGGAGGTACTTCTTGGTGGAGTCCGACAGCTTGGTGTCGTACTCCTGCTTCGCGATCCGGTGCCAGCCGAGCGTGCGCAGGAACTCGTCGTTCTCGACCTGGCTCTTGCCGAACATCTCCGACAGGCGCCCGGCGGTCATGTGCCGGCGCACGTCCATCTCGTAGAACCGGTCCTGCGCCTGGACGAAGCCCTGCGCCATGAACAGGTCCTCGTCCGAGGACGCGTAGATCTGCGGGATGCCGTTGCCGTCCCGCTTCACGTCGACCGGCCCGGACAGACCGTCGAGCTTGATCGTTCCCGTGGTCTGCGGGAAGGAGGCGCGGACCGTGCTGATCGACCAGTACGCCCCGTAGGCGACGCCTCCGATGATGGCAAGCACCAGGACCAGCACCAGCAAACGGGCTTTGCGCCCCTTCTTCTTCCTGCCGGACTTGCCGGGCGTGGCACTCGCACCCGTGGTGGCGGTGTCACCCGTTGTGGCGGTGATGTTGGGGGGCATCGCTGTCCTTGCTGTCCTAACGCGAGCGGCAGGTCGGGCTGTGACTTTGAATGAGCGCTGGAGCAACCATAGGCGCAGGGCCCTGTCCCGCTGGACGCGGAGTCGGGAACCAGCGCGCACGAGCGTTCGATCTTGCCCCGGCGATCGTCAAGAAAGCGTCAAGAATTAGGTAAGCTAACGAAGTAACCGGAGGCCTCTGCCCAGATCCGAGGAGGAACGCCCGCTGACTGTTCACCACCTCAACCAGCTCCTGCTCGTCTGCTCCGTCGTCCTGCTCGTCGCCGTCGCGGCCGTCCGGATCTCCTCCCGCAGCGGGCTCCCCAGCCTGCTCGTCTACCTGGGGATCGGCGTCCTCATGGGCCAGGACGGCATCGGCGGCATCCATTTCAACAGCGCCGAAGTGACCCAGGTCATGGGATACGCGGCCCTGGTCGTGATCCTCGCCGAGGGCGGCCTGGGCACGAAGTGGAACCAGATCCGGCCGGTCCTGTCGTCCGCCTCCGTCCTGGCGACGGTGGGCGTCGCGATCAGCGTCGGGGTCACCGCGGCGGGCGCGCACTATCTGGTCGGGCTGGAGTGGCGGCAGGCGCTCATCATCGGCGCGGTGGTGTCGTCGACGGACGCGGCGGCGGTCTTCTCGGTGCTCCGCAGAATCCCCCTCCCCGCGCGCGTGACGGGCACGCTGGAGGCGGAGTCCGGCTTCAACGACGCCCCGGTGGTCATCCTGGTCGTCGCCTTCTCCACGGCCGGCCCGGTCGAGCACTGGTACCTCCTGCTCGGCGAGATCGCCCTGGAGCTGGCCATCGGCGCCGCCGTGGGCCTCACGGTGGGCTGGATCGGCGCCTGGGGGCTGCGGCACGTCGCCCTGCCCGCCTCGGGTCTCTACCCGATCGCCGTGATGGCCATCGCCGTCACCGCGTACGCGGCCGGCGCCCTGGCGCACGGCAGCGGCTTCCTCGCCGTCTACCTGGCCTCGATGCTCCTCGGCAACGCCAAGCTGCCCCACTGGCCCGCCACCCGCGGCTTCGCCGAGGGGCTCGGCTGGATCGCGCAGATCGGCATGTTCGTCGTCCTCGGCCTGCTGGTCACCCCGCACGAGCTGGGCGACGACGTCTGGCCCGCCCTGGTCATCGGGCTGGTGCTGACCATGGTGGCCCGCCCGCTGAGCGTGGTGGGCAGCCTGGCGCCGTTCCGGGTGCCGTGGCGGGAGCAGGCCCTGATGTCGTGGGCCGGCCTGCGCGGCGCCGTGCCCATCATCCTGGCGACCATCCCCATGGTGAACGGCGTCGACGCCAGCCGCCGCATCTTCAACATCGTCTTCGTCCTGGTCGTCGTCTACACCCTCGTCCAGGGGCCGACCCTGCCCTGGCTGGGCCGCGCCCTGCGGCTGGGCGAGCAGGGCGAGGCCGCCGACCTCGGCATCGAGTCGGCGCCCCTGGAGCGGTTGCAGGGCCACCTGCTGTCCGTCTCCATCCCCGAGGGCTCCCGGATGCACGGCGTGGAGGTCAGCGAGCTGCGGCTGCCGCCCGGCGCGGCCGTCACCCTGGTCGTGCGCGAGGAGAAGTCGTTCGTGCCGCTGCCCACGACGGTGCTGCGACGCGGTGACGAGCTGCTGGTCGTCGCCACCGACCCGGTCCGCGACGCGGCGGAACGGCGGCTGCGCGCGGTCGCCCACGGCGGCAAGCTGGCGGGCTGGCTGGGCACGGACGGTGGCAGCTCGCGCTGAGGGCGTGTTCCGTACGGTTCACACCCCGCGGAAACCCAGGTGGCGGCCGTGATGGTGCTCGCTTTCACAGCTGTGACAGGCGTGATCCCTGTACGATGAAGGCGCACCCTGATCGAACCAACTCTGCCTGATGCAGAGCTGGCGCGACCGTATGGCGGCCGGGTCGCCCCCACCACCCGCAGTGGGCGCCGGCATCTACCGCAGTCCGCGCAAGAGGACAGCTCTCGGCGCCCGGCCCGCACGGGGCCCGCGCTACCAGGCGGCAGAAAGGCACGGGCCGTGGGATCCACGGTCACCACCACCGAACCGGAGAAGACCTCGCCGGCGTCCTCCCGCCCCGGATACGGACAGCTGCTGCGCACGCGCGGCGCCTGGACGTTCCTGCTCCCCGGCTTCGCGGCGCGCCAGCCGTTCGCGATGCTCACCCTCTCCATCGTGCTGCTCGTGCAGCACACCACCGGCTCGTACGGCGCCGCGGGCGCCGTCGCGGCCGCCACCGGCGTCTCCATGGCGCTGTTCGCGCCGTACAGCGGGCGGCTCGCCGACCGCTACGGCCAGCGTGCCGTCCTGGTCCCCGGCGTCCTGGTGCACACGCTCGCCGGCCTGTCCCTGACGGCCCTCGCCCTGGCGCACGCCCCCCTGTGGGCGCTGTTCCTGGCGGCCGTCCCCACCGGCGCCTCGGTGCCGCAGGTCGGCCCCATGGTGCGGGCGCGCTGGGGCGTGAAGCTCCAGGGGTCGCCCCTGATGACCACCGCGGCGGCCTTCGAGTCGGTCACCGACGAGCTGACCTTCGTCCTCGGCCCCCTGCTGGCGACCGCGCTGTGCACCGCCGTGACACCGGCGGCCGGCCTGGTCACGGAGGCCGCGCTGACCCTCGTCGGCGGTCTGCTGTTCGCCGCGCAGAAGAGCACCCAGCCGCCGGTGTCGGCCGACAGCGGCCACGCGCGCGTGGAGCACACCTCCGCCCTGCGCGTCCCGGGCGTGCGCGTGCTGATCGTGACGTTCCTGGGCATCGGCTCGGTCTTCGGCGGCATGCAGGTGTCGCTCGCGGCCTTCACCGAGTCGATCGGCGAGCCCGGCCTGAACGGCGTCCTGTACGGCGTCTTCGCCGCCGGCAACATGCTGTCCGGCATCGCCTGCGGCGCGATCGCCTGGAAGGTCGCCCCGCACAAGCGCCTGGTGCTCGGTTACACGGCGCTCGCGCTGGCGGCGTCCGCCCTGTGGACGGCGCACTCGGTGCTGCTGCTCGCCGCGCTCGGCCTGCTGGTCGGCATGTGCATCGCGCCGTCGCTCATCACGGGCTACACGCTGGTCGAGAACCTGGTCCCGGCCGGCGCCCGCACCGAGGCCTTCACCTGGCTGACCGGCGCGGTCGCGCTCGGCCAGGCCGCCGCCGTGACGGTCGCGGGGCAGCTGGAGGACCGGCTGTGGGACGGCGCCGGGTTCCTGGTGCCGATGGCCGGCACCGTGCTCGCGCTGGCGACCCTCCTGACCCTGCGCTCCCGGCTGGTCCCGCGGCCCGGGAACCGCGCGGTCGCGCGTGGCGTCGGTCACCGCGTGCCGGTCACGGTGGACTGATCCCCGGGAATACGTCACTATGGACCGTCGTTAGCACTCATTGAGTGAGAGTGCCAGGAGGAAGACAGTGCCGACCTACCAGTACCAGTGCACCGAGTGCGGCGAGGGCCTTGAGGCGGTGCAGAAGTTCACCGACGACGCCCTGACCGAGTGCCCCAGCTGCAAGGGCCGCCTGAAGAAGGTGTTCTCCGCGGTCGGCATCGTCTTCAAGGGCTCCGGGTTCTACCGCAACGACTCCCGCGGCTCCACGTCGAGCAGCACCCCGGCGTCCAAGCCGGCCGGCTCCTCGTCCGACTCGAAGACGTCCTCGTCGTCGTCCTCGAC
Source organism: Streptomyces tricolor (assembly GCF_002155905.1). Classification (GTDB taxonomy): domain Bacteria; phylum Actinomycetota; class Actinomycetes; order Streptomycetales; family Streptomycetaceae; genus Streptomyces; species Streptomyces tricolor. The sequence goes on from NZ_MUMF01000386.1 coordinate 16,540, forward strand.
GTCGTCCTCGTCCTCGTCGTCGAGCTCCACCAGCAGCTCCGCCGCCTGACCACTCCGCCCGGACCCTGCCGTCGCCCGACGGCGGGGTCGTCGGCGTCTCCGGCACCCGCTCCCCCGCGGTTTCGCGGGCCGCTAGTGTGCTGGTCATGGCGAACGCAGAGATCGGCGTAATCGGCGGTTCGGGTTTCTACTCCTTCCTCGACGACGTGACCGAGGTCCAGGTGGACACCCCCTACGGAGCGCCCAGCGACTCCCTCTTCCTCGGCGAGGTCGCCGGGCGGCGGGTCGCCTTCCTGCCCCGGCACGGCCGCGGCCACCACCTGCCGCCGCACCGCATCAACTACCGCGCCAACCTGTGGGCCCTGCGCTCGCTCGGGGTCCGGCAGGTGCTCGGTCCCTGCGCGGTGGGCGGGCTGCGCCCGGAGTACGGCCCGGGCACCCTGCTCGTACCGGACCAGTTCGTGGACCGTACGAAGACCCGGGCCCAGACGTACTTCGACGGGCTGCCGCTGCCCGACGGCACCGTGCCGAACGTCGTGCACGTGTCCATGGCCGACCCCTACTGCCCCACCGGGCGGGCCGCCGCGCTGAAGGCGGCCCGCGGCCGGGACTGGGAGCCGGTGGACGGCGGCACGCTGGTCGTGGTCGAGGGCCCGCGCTTCTCGACCCGCGCCGAATCGTTGTGGCACCGGGCGCAGGGCTGGTCGGTGGTGGGCATGACCGGCCACCCCGAGGCCGCGCTCGCCCGGGAGC
>NZ_MUMF01000387.1 GCF_002155905.1 Streptomyces tricolor
GGAGCAGGCTGGTCCGGCTGGCGCTGGCCCGGACCGCCCGCATACGACTGCTCGGTCAGCGCCCGCAGCACGGCCGCCGCCAGGAGGTAACCGGTGCCGTGGTCCAGGGCCTGCGCGGGCAGGGCGCCGGGCCGCTCGGCCGTGCCCTCGGTGACCGCGATGCCCGTCGCGACCTGCACCAGGCTGTCGAAGCCGCGCCGCCCGCCCCAGGGGCCGTACCCGCCCCACGCCGACACCTGGGCGACGACGAGGCCGGGACGCCGCTCGGCCAGCGCGTGCGGGGCGAGCCCGAACCGGTCGAGGGTCCCCGGCCGGTACCCGGTCACCACGACGTCGGCCGTGCTCAGCAGCTTCTCGAAGGTGTCCCGGCCGGCGGCCAGATCGAGTGTGGCGGACCGTTTGCCGAAGCCCGTGTCGGCGTGCTGGTCCGGGAGTTCCGGCAGCCAGGGGGCGTCCACGCGCAGGACGTCTGCGCCCAGCAGCGCCAGGGTGCGGGTGGCGACCGGACCCGCCAGCACCCGGGTCAGGTCCAGGACGCGCAGCCCGGCGGCGGGCAGCAGGGCAGGGGCGGCCGGAGCCGGCGGCGCGAACACGCGCGCGGGGGCCGCGTCCAGCCGCGCACGCTCCACCAGCGGGCGTGCGGCCACCTCGGCGGCCTGCGGATGGGCCTGCCACTGCGCGGGCGTGCGCAGGGCCACGGCGAGGCCGCCGGCGCGGTACACGGCCTCCTCGGTCTCCAGCGCGGAGCGCTCGGCGAGCCGTCCGGCGACCGCCTCCGCCGAGGCGTCCGCGGGCAGGCCCAGCGCGCCGAGCAGCCGGTGCCGGTGGTGCGGGTAGTTGGCGTGGGTGCGCACCCAGCCGTCGGCGGCGCGCCAGAACCGCGACAGCGGCGCGAAGGAGACCGGCGCCCGGCCGTCGACCCGGAGCAGCCGCTCGCTGTGGAAGGCGGCGGCCACCGCGCCGTCGTCCACGGTGACCGCCGGCACCTCGGCGAGCCCGGCCCGCCGCGCCCCCAGCTCGGCGGCGGCCAGCGCGCACGCTCCGACACACGCGCGTGCCAGTTCCCGGACGGGCAGCCGGGCGTCGAGCACGTCCGGGCGCACGACGGCCGACACGCGCGACACCAGATCGGGCCGCCCGCCCAGGGCACCCCAGGCATCCTTGATTGCAGTCATTACTTCACTATGCAGTATTGATTCAATCAACACTGCATAGTGAAGAGTTCACGGCGGTGAGGTGCCCCGCCGCCGCGTGCCCCGCGCCGTTACTTGACCGCGCGCAGCGCGTTGACGACGCCCAAGCCGAAGAAGCCGTTCACCCGCTTGCCGCCGACGCAGGTGGCGTCCACGACCCCGTCGCCATTACCGTCGTACGGCTCCGTCGGGCAGCCCGGGTTGTCCGCCTGTGCCTTCAGCAGCGCCTGCAACTGGGCCGGAGTGGCGTGCGGACGGGCCGATTTGAGCAGCGCGGCCACCGCGGCCACGTGCGGCGAGGCCATCGAGGTGCCCTGCAGGAAGCCGTACTGGTTGTTCGGCATGGTGGACAGGATGCGCCCGTTCTTCGACGGCGTGTCCGGGATCTGGTACCGGTCGCCGCCCGGCCCGGCCACGTCGACCACGCCCCGGCCGTAGCTGGAGTAGTACGACTTGGCGCCCTTCACGCCCACCGCGCTCACCGTCACCACACCGGGCAGCTGGGTCGGTATGTCGAAGCACTCGTGCGGGTCGATCGTGCGGGTCTGGGGGGTCGTCGAGTCGTCGGGGCTGGAGTCGTCCACGATCGCGTCGGCGTCCAGGTCGTGGTTGGAGTTGCCCGCCGAGGCGACGTTGAGCGTGCCCTTGCGCTGGGCGTACAGCTGGGCCCTGTTGACCGCGTCGACGATGGCGCGCTGATCGGGGTCGTCCATGCAGTTGTACAGCCACGGATCAACGTAGTAGCTGTTGTTGGTGATCTCGATGCCGTGGTCCGCGGCGAACACGAACGCGCAGACCACGCTCTCCGGGTAGAACAGCGACTTCTCGTCCGGCTGCGACACCGTGATGCTCGCGACCTTCACCCCCGGCGCCACACCGGCCACGCCGACGCCGTTGCGGGCGGCGGCTATCTCACCGGCCACATGGGTGCCGTGGTAGTGGTCGGCGTCCACCGGCCGCCACGCGCCGTACGTCGTGTCCGCCTTGCCGCTCACGCAGTTCGCCGACTGGGACGCCGAGAAGTTCGGGGCGATGTCCGGGTGGGTGTCGTCGACGCCCGTGTCGATGACACCGACGGTCACGTTCCGGCTGCCCGGGTTGATGCGCGCGGCCCGGTCGGCACCGATCGCCCGCAGGTCCCACTGGTCCGCCTCCAGCGGCTCCTCGCCCGCCGCCGCGTTCGCCGTGAGCCGCGCCTGCTCCGCCCGGGACAGGACCTGCGCCGCGCCCTCGTCCGTCGTCCCCGCCGCGCTGAGCGGTGCCGTGCGGGTGGCGCCGGCCGAGTCCACCCCGCGCACCGCACGCATCCGCGCGCCGAAGTCCGGGTTCGCGGAGTGGGCGACGATGACGCCGATCCGGTCGTAACCGGCCACGATCGTGCCGCCGTTGCGCGTTATCTCCCGGCGCACGGACTCGATCGTGCGGCGGTCCGTACGGGTGTTGACCACGTAGGCGAGATTCGGACCGTCCGCCGCCCGCGCCACCGTGCCGGCGGCCGGCGCCGCCGAGGCCACCGACGGCAGGAAGCCGAGCGAGGCGGTCAGCGACAGCACGACCGGCACGGCGAGCGCGAGGCGGCGTCTGGAGCGCAGATGAGCCATGGGATCTCCACATCATCCGGATACGGAACCGCCCGAGACACGGGTCGCGCTCGGGCAGGTACATGACGGGTGGTGCAGGCCGAAGCTATCGGCCGCGCGCGATCTCCGAAAGAGTCCGACGGAGTTGAACCGGTCCGCGCGGGCCGCCGTGACCGTGGACGGGGGCCCGTCACCTCGGTGCCCCCGCCGCCGGAATCACACTGCGGAGTCGCGAGGCGACTACCGGTAACGTGATCCCCGGTCCTGTGAGGCCAGACAGCGCATGTCCGTGACGCGAGGAGAGCCCGTGGCTACCGAGACACCGCCACCCGCGAAACCCCAAGCTTCCCTTCCCTCCACCGAGGAGTTCACCGAGGTGCAGCAGAGCGCGGAGTTCGGTGAACTGCGCCGCGCCCACCGCTCCTTCGCCTTTCCGCTGACCATCGCCTTCGCCGCCTGGTACCTGCTGTACGTCCTGCTCTCCAACTACGCGGGCGACTTCATGGGCACCAAGGTGGCCGGCAACATCAACGTGGCCCTCGTCCTGGGCCTCGCCCAGTTCGTCACCACGTTCCTCATCGCCTGGTGGTACGCGCGGCACGCCGCCGCCAAGCTCGACCCCAGGGCCGAGGCCATCAAGTCCCGGATGGAGGGCGGAGCATGACCCCCGTGCAGCACACCCTCTCGGCCACCGGCCGGGCGTCGCACACCCTGCTCGCCGCCGGCGAGGCCAGCGAGCACCGGACGCTGATCATCACCCTGTTCGCGGTGTTCGTCGCCGCGACCCTCGTCATCACCGTCTGGGCCGGCCGGCAGACCAAGGACGCCGCCGACTTCTACGCCGGCGGACGGCAGTTCACCGGTTTCCAGAACGGCCTCGCCGTCTCCGGCGACTACATGTCCGCCGCATCCTTCCTCGGCATCGCCGGCGCCATCGCCCTCTTCGGCTACGACGGCTTCCTGTACTCCATCGGCTTCCTCGTCGCCTGGCTCGTCGCCCTGCTCCTGGTCGCCGAGCCGCTGCGCAACTCCGGCCGCTACACCATGGGCGACGTGCTGGCCTACCGGATGCGCCAGCGCCCCGTGCGCACGGCCGCCGGCACCTCCACGATCGTGGTGTCGATCTTCTACCTGCTGGCCCAGATGGCCGGCGCAGGCGTCCTCGTCTCCCTGCTCCTCGGCATCACCAGCGACGGCGGCAAGATCGGCATCGTCGCCCTGGTCGGCGTACTGATGATCGTGTACGTCACCATCGGCGGCATGAAGGGCACCACCTGGGTCCAGATGGTCAAGGCGGTCCTGCTGATCGCCGGCGCCCTGCTGCTCACCTTCCTCGTCCTGCTGAAATTCGACTTCGACGTCTCCGAGCTGCTCGGCAGGGCCGCCGACAACAGCGGCAAGGGCAGCGCCTTCCTGGAGCCCGGCCTGAAGTACGGCGCCACCGGCACCACCAAGCTGGACTTCCTCTCGCTCGGCATCGCCCTGGTCCTGGGCACCGCCGGTCTGCCGCACATCCTGATCCGCTTCTACACGGTCCCCACCGCCAAGGCCGCCCGGAAGTCCGTCATCTGGGCGATCGGCCTGATCGGCGCCTTCTACCTGATGACCCTCGCCCTCGGCTTCGGCGCCGCCGCCCTGATCAAACCGGGCGAGATCATCGCCTCCAACAAGGCGGGCAACACCGCGGCCCCCCTCCTGGCGCTGCACCTGGGCGGCGTCGACTCCAACTGGGGAGCCATCCTGCTCGCCACCATCTCCGCGGTCGCCTTCGCCACGATTCTCGCGGTCGTCGCCGGCCTGACCCTGGCCTCCTCGTCCTCGTTCGCGCACGACATCTACGCGAACGTCATCAAGCGGGGCCAGGCCACCGACAAGCAGGAGGTGAGCGCGGCCCGCTGGGCGACCGTCGGCATCGGCGCGGTCTCGATCGTCCTCGGCGCCCTGGCCCGCGACCTCAACGTGGCCGGCCTGGTCGCCCTCGCCTTCGCGGTCGCCGCCTCCGCCAACCTGCCGACCATCCTCTACAGCCTGTTCTGGAAGCGGTTCACCACCACCGGCGCCCTGTGGTCCATCTACGGCGGCCTGGTCACCGCGGTCGGCCTGGTGCTGTTCTCGCCGGTGGTCTCCGGCAAGCCGACCTCGATGTTCCCCGACGTCGACTTCCACTGGTTCCCGCTGGAGAACCCCGGCCTCATCTCCATCCCGGTCGGATTCCTGCTCGGCGTCGTGGGCACCCTGCTGTCGAAGGAGACCCCGGACGCGGGCAAGTACGCGGAACTGGAGGTGCGGTCCCTGACCGGCACCGGAGCGCACTGACGCAGCGCACCGACGGTTCGTACCGACGACCGCGTCGTCCGGGACTGTACGGTCCTACGACGCGGTCGCGTCGTCCTCGTGGGATCGGGCCGCTGTCGATGTCAGCGGGGTCACGTAGGCTCACTGGTGACGCAGGACGCATGCCCGACCGAAAATGGGTGACCGGCAGAGGGAGGGGGCCCACGTGCTCATCGACACTTACGGCCGAGTGGCCACCGACCTGAGGGTCTCGTTGACCGACCGGTGCAATCTGCGCTGCACCTACTGCATGCCCGAGGAGGGCCTGCAGTGGCTGGCCAAGCCCGACCTGCTCACGGACGACGAGATCGTCCGGCTCATCGACATCGCGGTCCGCACGCTCGGCATCGAGGAGGTCCGCTTCACCGGCGGCGAGCCGCTGCTGCGCCCGGGCCTGGTCGGCATCGTCGAGCGCGTCGCGGCCCTCGCGCCGCGCCCGCAGATGTCCCTCACCACCAACGGCATCGGCCTCAGGCGCACCGCGACCGCCCTGAAGGCGGCGGGCCTGGACCGGGTCAACGTCTCCCTGGACACCCTCCGCCCGGACGTCTTCAAGACCCTCACCCGGCGCGACCGCCACAAGGACGTACTGGAGGGCCTCGAAGCCGCCCGCGAGGCCGGTCTGACCCCCGTCAAGGTCAACTCCGTCCTGATGCCGGGGCTGAACGACGACGAGGCCCCGGACCTGCTCGCCTGGGCGGTGGAGCACGACTACGAGCTGCGCTTCATCGAGCAGATGCCCCTGGACGCCCAGCACGGCTGGAAGCGCGAGGGCATGGTCACCGCCGGGGACATCCTGGCCTCCCTGCGCACCCGCTTCGAGCTCAGCCCCGAGGGCGCGGCCGAGCGCGGTTCGGCACCCGCGGAGCGCTGGCTGGTGGACGGCGGCCCGCACCGGGTCGGCGTGATCGCCTCGGTCACCCGGCCGTTCTGCGCGGCCTGCGACCGCACCCGCCTCACCGCCGACGGCCAGATACGGACCTGCCTGTTCGCCACCGAGGAGACCGACCTGCGCGCGGCCCTGCGCTCGGGCGCCCCGGACGAGGAGATCGCCCGCATCTGGCGCCTGGCGATGTGGGGCAAGAAGGCGGGAGCGGGCCTGGACGACCCGTCGTTCGTCCAGCCGGACCGCCCGATGTCCGCGATCGGCGGCTAGGACGACCTGCCGGCACCCCAGGTCGCCGCCGACCCCCTCGGCCCGGGCAGGCCCCGGCCGACGGTCGGCTCCAGGCCCCGCGGCCCTAGGCATGGCCCGGCTGGCTGGTTGGCTTTAGGTCCCGCGGCTCTGGCGGGCCCTGGTCGGCGGTCGGCTTCTGGATCTTCGGCCCCGGCGGGCTCTGGTCGGCGGTGCGCTTCAGGCCCCGCGGCCCTGGGCACGGCCCGGCTGGCTGGTCGGCTTTAGGTCCCGCGGCTCTGGCGGGCCCTGGTCAGCGGTCGGCTTCAGGCTCTTCGGCTCAGGCAAGCACCGGTCGGCGGTTCGCTTCAGGCCCCGCGGCCCCGGGCACGGCCCGGCTGGCCGGTCGGCTTCAGGCCCCGCGGCCCCGGCAAGATCCGGCCGGCCGCACGGCCCTAGGCTCCCTCGGCCGCCCGCCACTCCTCGAACGCCACCACGTCCTTCAAGAACCCCCGGACGCCCAGGAACTGCGACAGATGCTCGCGGTGCTCCTCGCAGGCCAGCCATGTCTTGCGCCGCTCCGGCGTATGGATCTTCGGGTTGTTCCACGCCAGCACCCACACGGCAGTGGCACGGCAGCCCTTGGCGGAGCAGATCGGGGTCTCGTCACTCACGGTTTCGTCTCGGGTTCGTCGTTTCACGAAGGGGCGCGAACACGGCGACGCCGGGCAGCCACGGGGGGAGCTGCCCGGCGTCGGTCCATCGCTCCGACGGGGGATGCGGAGCGCGTACGCAGTATGTCACGGGTACCCCGCCGCCCGGCACCGGAACAGCAGGATTGATCTGAGCTTTTCCTGAGCTTGACGTACGACGGCATTCCGCTTCCGCCGCTCCCGCCGCGTCCGTCGTGCTCAGGCGGGCCCGGGACGCTCACCACGCACTCCGGCCGCCGGATTCGCCGGCCCGTCCCCCGGCGCGGACTCCCGTACGGATTGCCACGCCTCCGCCCGTTCGTCCTCGGCCGGAGCCGGCGCGATCATCGGTCTCATCGGAGCGGTGACGAAGGTCGACGGTAGGGACGGCGGCCTCTCCCGGCCCGCGTTGGCGATCACCACGGCGATGTAGGGGAGGGCCGCACCGAGCACGAGCGCGACGATGGCGACGTAGCGCTCGACGTTCCACAGCGCGACCGCGAGGATCACCGACACGGTACGGATCGACATCGAGATCACGTACCGCCGCTGCCGGCCCCGGACATCCTCGGCGAGTCCGGTCCGGGCACCGGTGATCCGGAAAACCTGGCCGCTCCCGCCGTGCTGCTTCCGCATCACATTCCACCATCCGCCCGCATCGGACTCTCCCCGGCCCGCATCCTCGTCCACCCCCGGCGGGGAACCGGGCCGTGACACCTCCCACGGTACGCCGCGCCCCCGCCGCCTTCGAGACCGGGTCGCCCACTGCCTGCGACGACGCCGCAGACGACGCCGCGTACGGGGGAGCCCGACATGCGCCGTACGGCGGACCGCACCACACTGGCGGTAATGCTCACGTCGAGCCGTACGAGGAGGCAGCCATGGGCTGGTTGTGGGCGATCATCGTGGGATTCGTGCTGGGCCTCATCGCCAAGGCGGTCATCCCGGGCAAGCAGCACAGTCCCCTGTGGCTGACCACCATCTGCGGCATGCTGGGCGCCATCGTGGGCAACGCGGTGGCCCGCGCGGCCGGCGTGGAGGCGACCCCCGGCATCGACTGGAGCCGGCACGCCTTCCAGCTCGTGGCGGCGATCATCATCGTCGCGGCCGTGGACGCCCTGTACATGGCGACGCTGGGGAAGCGGAAGCACCAGCGGGCCTGAGCCCTCGGGCGCCCTGAGGGCAGCGCCGCGAATGGGGCGCGGGGGAGTGCTCGCTCCGCGGCTCCGCCGCGTGGGCGCGACCCCACGACGAAGCAAGCCGCAGCCGCCGACTCACCCACGCCCCTGCGACGCTCAGGCGCCGGTGACCTCGACGGCGGCCAGGTTCTTCTTCCCGCGCCGCAGCACCAGCCACCGTCCGTGGATCAGGTCCTCGGCGGTGGGCACCGCGTCCTCAGCGGTGACCTTCACGTTGTTCACGTAGGCCCCGCCCTCCTTCACGGTGCGCCGCGCGGCGGACTTGCTGGCGACCAGGCCGACCTCGGCGAACAGGTCCACCACCGGAGCCGGCTCGGTCACCTGGACGTGCGGCACCTCGGACAGGGCCGCCGCGAGCGTCCGCTCGTCCAGCTCCGCCAGCTCGCCCTGCCCGAAGAGGGCGCGGGACGCGGCGATCACCGCGGCCGTCTGCTCGGCGCCGTGCACCAGCGTCGTCAGCTCCTCGGCGAGCGCCCGCTGCGCCGCCCGGGCCTGCGGACGCTCCTGCGTCTGCCGCTCCAGCTCCTCGATCTCCTCACGGGACCGGAAGCTGAAGATGCGCAGGAACTTGGAGACGTCCCGGTCGTCCGCGTTGACCCAGAACTGGTAGAACGCGTACGGCGTGGTCATCTCGGGGTCGAGCCACACCGTGCCGGACTCGGTCTTGCCGAACTTGGTGCCGTCCGCCTTGGTGATCAGCGGGGTGCCCAGCGCGTGCACCACGGCGTCCGGCTCGACCCGGTGGATCAGGTCCGTGCCCGAGGTGAGGTTGCCCCACTGGTCGCTGCCGCCGGTCTGCAGCGTGCAGCCGTGCCGCCGGTACAGCTCCAGGAAGTCCATGCCCTGCAGGATCTGGTAGCTGAACTCGGTGTAGCTGATGCCCGCGTCGGAGTTGAGCCGGCGGGAGACGGCCTCCTTGGCGATCATCTTGTTGACGCGGAAGTGCTTGCCGATGTCCCGCAGGAACTCGATGGCCGACAGGCCCTGGGTCCAGTCCAGGTTGTTGACCATCACCGCGGCGTTCGGCCCGTCGAAGTGGAGCAGCGGCTCGATCTGGGCGCGCAGCCGCTCCACCCAGCCGGCCACCACCTCCGGCGCGTTCAGCGTGCGCTCGGCGGTGGGCTTGGGGTCGCCGATGAGACCCGTGGCACCGCCGACCAGCGCCAGCGGACGGTTGCCCGCCTCCTGGATGCGGCGCATCGTCAGGATCTGCACCAGGTTGCCCAGGTGCAGGCTGGGCGCGGTCGGGTCGAAGCCGCAATAGAACGTGACGGGGCCGTCCGCGAACGCCTTGCGCAGTGCGTCCTCGTCCGTGGAGAGGGCGATGAGCCCCCGCCACTTCAGCTCGTCGACGATGTCCGTCACGGTTCTCGTGTCTCCTTGGTGATCTTCGGGCCGTCGGGTGACAGCCGACTACGAGGTTATACGCCCTGGCTGACAGAGCTCATATTGAAATCGGGGATCCGCAGCGCGGGCATCGCGGCCCGGGTGAACCAGTCGCTCCACTCGCGCGGCAGCGTCTTCTCGGTCCGCCCGGCCTCCGTGGCCCGGCCCAGCAGGTCCACCGGCGACTCGTTGAACCGGAAGTTGTTCACCTGCCCGGTGACCTCGCCGTTCTCCACGAGGTAGACGCCGTCCCGGGTCAGGCCCGTCAGCAGCAGCGTCGCCGGGTCCACCTCGCGGATGTACCACAGGCAGGTCAGCAGCAGCCCGCGCTCGGTGGCCGCGACCATCTCCTCCAGCGAGCGGTCGTCCCCGCCGTCCAGGATCAGGTTGCCCAGCACCGGGGCGACCGGCAGGCCGGTCAGGCCCGCGCTGTGCCGGGTGGTGGTCAGGTGCTTGAGCACGCCCTCGCCGATCCACTCCGTGGCGTGGGCCGGCAGCCCGTTGTCGAACACCGACTGGTCGCCGCCGGAGGAGTGGGCGATCAGGAACGGCGGGCACTCCAGGCCGGGCTCGTTCGGGTCGCTGCGCAGCGTCAGTGGCAGCTCGCTCAGCTTCTCGCCGACCCGGGTGCCGCCTCCGGGCTTGGAGAAGACCGTCCGCCCCTCGGCCGCGTCCCGGCCCGACGCCGACCACAGCTGGTAGATCAGCAGGTCCGCCACGGCGGTGGGCGGCAGCAGCGTCTCGTAGCGGCCCGCGGGCAGGTCAAGGCGCCGCTCCGCCCAGCCCAGCCGTACGGCCAGCTCGGCGTCCAGCGCGCCCGGGTCGACGTCCTTGAAGTCGCGGGTGGACCGGCCGGCCCACGCCGAGCGGGTGCGGTCCGGTGACTTGGCGTTCAGCTCCAGCGTGCCGGTGGGCTGGTCGTGCCTCAGCCGCAGCCCGGTGGACGTCCCCAGGTACGTCGACACCAGCTCGTGGTTGGCGAAGCCGTACAGCTCCCGGCCGCCGGCACGCGCGCGTGCGAAGGCCTCGCCGAGGGCCGGGGCGAAGTCGGCGAACACGGCGGAGGACGTCTCGGCGGGCGCGTCCGTGAAGTCGGGAGACTCGGGAACCCCGGTGACCAGCGGCTGCGCGTCCTCGGCGGGCCCGGCACCGCGCGCGGCGGCCTCGGCGGCCCGCACCAGCGGCTCCAGCTCCTCCGCGGTGACCGCGGACCGCGACACCACACCGGAGGCGGTGCCCTCCTTGCCGTCCACGGTCGCGATCACGGTGAGCGTACGGCCCCGCGTCACACCGTTGGTGGTGAGCGCGTTGCCCGCCCAGCGCAGGTTGGCGGTGGAGTGCTCGTCGGCGATGACGACGCAGCCGTCGGCGCGGGACAGCGCGAGCGCCTGCTCGACGATCTCGTGCGGCTGGTTGGTGCGGGCGCTCATCGGCCGGCCTCCTGCGTGGTGTTGAGGATGTTGACGCCCTTGAAGAGGGCGGACGGGCACCCGTGGGACACGGCGGCGACCTGCCCCGGCTGGGCCTTGCCGCAGTTGAAGGCACCGCCGAGCACGTAGGTCTGCGGCCCGCCCACGGCGGCCATCGAGCCCCAGAAGTCCGTGGTCGTGGCCTGGTAGGCGACGTCCTTCAGCTGTCCGGTGATCCGCCCGTTCTCGATCTTGAAGAAGCGCTGGCCGGTGAACTGGAAGTTGTACCGCTGCATGTCGATCGACCAGGACCGGTCGCCGACCACGTAGATGCCCCGGTCGACGCCCCCGATCAGGTCCTCGGTGGACAGCCCGGCCGGGTCCGGCCGCAGCGAGACATTGGCCATGCGCTGCACCGGCACGTGCGCGGGCGAGTCGGCGTACGCGCAGCCGTTGGACCGCTCGAACCCGGTCAGCCGGGCGATCCGCCGGTCCAGCTGGTAGCCCACCAGCGTGCCGTCCTTCACCAGGTCCCAGGACTGGGCCTCGACGCCCTCGTCGTCGTAGCCGATGGTGGCGAGGCCGTGCTCGGCGGTGCGGTCGCCGGTGACGTTCATCAGCTCGGAGCCGTACTTCAGCTTGCCCAGCTGGTCGAAGGTGGCGAAGGAGGTGCCGGCGTACGCGGCCTCGTAGCCGAGGGCGCGGTCCAGCTCGGTGGCGTGGCCGATGGACTCGTGGATGGTCAGCCACAGGTTGGACGGGTCGATCACCAGGTCGTACAGGCCCGGCTCCACGCTGGGCGCCCGCATCTTCTCGGCGAGCAGCTCCGGGATCCGCGCCAGCTCGGCGTCCCAGTCCCAGCCGGTCCCGGTCAGGTACTCCCAGCCGCGCCCCGCCGGCGGCGCGAGGGTGCGCATCGAGTCGAACTCGCCGCTCGACTCGTCGACCGACACCGCCGTCAGCTGCGGATGCAGCCGCACCCGCTGCTGGGTCGTCACGGTCCCGGCCGTATCGGCGTAGAACTTGTTCTCGTGGACGGTGAGCAGCGAGGCGTCCACGTGGTCGACGCCGTTCGCGGCCAGCAGCCGGCTGCTCCACTCCGCGAGCAGCGCCGACTTCTCCTCGTCCGGCACCGAGAACGGGTCGATCTCGTACGACGACACCCACGTCCGGTCGGCGTGCACCGGCTCGTCGGCCAGCTCGACGCGCTCGTCGGACCCGGCGGCCTTGATCACCTGCGCGGACAGCTTGGCCATGGCCACCGCCTGCGAGGCGACCCGGGCGGCGGCGTCCATGGTCAGATCCACCCCGGAGGCGAAGCCCCACGTACCCCCGTGCACGACCCGCACCGCGTACCCGAGGTCGGTGGTGTCCGACGATCCGGCGGGCCTGGCGTCCCGCAGCCGCCAGGCGGCACTGCGCACCCGCTCGAACCGGAAGTCCGCGTGCTCGGCCCCCAGCGCACGCGCGCGTGCGAGCGCGGCGTCGGCGAGGGCCCTGAGGGGAAGCGCCGTGAAGGCTTCGTCGATGGAATGAGGCACGGAGGTCTCCCTGCTGTCGTGGCCTGTCGCGTCCGATCATGTCGCGTGAGCGGGCGGGCGGACCACCTGTTCGGGTCCCGGAAACCGGCTCCTTCTGTAGGGACCCGACAGTGACACCCCCGCGCCACTGTCGGTGCCCGCTTGCCCGTGCGCGTGGCGGTACCGATAGGTTTTCGATGAAGCCGCCTGCCATCCAGGGATTCGGGCGGATCTGTCAGACCGCTATCGAAAGGGTGATCCGTTGAGCCGCTCGGTTCTCGTCACCGGAGGCAACCGGGGCATCGGCCTCGCCATCGCCCGCGCTTTCGCCGACGCCGGCGACAAGGTTGCGATCACGTATCGCTCGGGTGAGCCGCCGGCCGGCTTCCTGGCCGTCAAGTGCGACATCACCGATCCGGAGCAGGTGGAGCAGGCCTACAAGGAGATCGAGGACCAGCACGGTCCGGTGGAGGTCCTGATCGCCAACGCCGGCGTGACCAAGGACCAGCTCTTGATGCGCATGTCCGAGGACGACTTCACCTCGGTCATCGACACCAACCTCACGGGCACCTTCCGGGTCGTCAAGCGCGCCAACCGCGGCATGCTGCGCGCCAAGAAGGGCCGGGTCGTCCTGATCTCGTCCGTGGTCGGTCTGCTGGGCTCGGCGGGGCAGGCGAACTACGCCGCCTCCAAGGCCGCCCTGGTCGGCTTCGCGCGTTCCCTCGCCCGGGAGCTGGGCTCGCGCAACATCACCTTCAACGTCGTCGCGCCCGGCTTCGTCGACACCGACATGACCAAGGTGCTCAGCGACGAGCAGCGCCAGAACATCGTCGCGCAGGTGCCGCTCGGCCGTTACGCGCAGCCCGAGGAGATCGCCGCCACGGTGCGGTTCCTCGCCTCGGACGACGCCTCGTACATCACTGGAGCCGTCATTCCGGTTGACGGCGGACTGGGAATGGGTCACTGATCACCATGAGCGGAATTCTCGAGGGCAAGCGCATCCTGGTCACGGGTGTGCTGATGGAGTCCTCCATCGCCTTCCACGTCGCCAAGCTCGCCCAGGAGCAGGGTGCCGAGATCATCTTGACCGCGTTCCCGCGGCCCACGCTGACCGAGCGCATCGCCAAGAAGCTGCCGAAGCCGGCCAAGGTCATCGAGCTGGACGTGACGAACGAGGAGCACCTCGCGCGCCTGGCCGACGTGGTCGGCGAGGAGCTGGGCGGCCTGGACGGCCTCGTGCACTCCATCGGCTTCGCGCCGCAGGACGCGCTCGGCGGCAACTTCCTGAACACGCCGTTCGAGTCGGTGGCCACCGCCATGCACGTCTCGGCGTTCTCCCTGAAGTCGCTGACCATGGCCTGCCTGCCGCTGATGCAGAACGGCGGCTCGGTCGTCGGCCTCACCTTCGACGCCCAGTACGCCTGGCCGCAGTACGACTGGATGGGCCCGGCCAAGGCCGCCCTGGAGGCGACCAACCGCTACATGGCGCGCGACCTGGGCAAGCAGAACATCCGCTGCAACCTCATCTCGGCGGGCCCGATCGGCTCCATGGCCGCCAAGTCCATTCCGGGCTTCAGCGAGCTGGCCTCCGTGTGGGACTCCCGCTCCCCGCTGGAGTGGGACCTGAAGGACCCCGAGCCGGCCGGCCGCGGTGTCGTGGCCCTGCTGAGCGACTGGTTCCCGAAGACCACGGGCGAGATCATCCACGTCGACGGCGGCCTGCACGCCATCGGCGCCTGATCGCCCGAGCAGCACCGACGCCCCGTTTCCCGCCGTCGGCGGGGAGCGGGGCGTCACCCGTTCGGCTCACCGGCCGGGCCGCCGCCGCGCCGGCGGCGCACCCTGGATTACGCCGTCCCCCGCGCGTCCCTCCGCAGCCCGGCCGAGGAGGTCCCCTTGTGCGCCTGTCCCGCAGCCTGGCCCCGGTGACCGTGGCCCTGGCCCTCGTGCTGTCGCTGCCGTACGACGCGCTGCCGCACGCGCGCGTGAGCGACGGCAAGCCGCCCGCGCCGAGCCGGTTCGGCGCCTCGTGCCGTACGGCCGTGCAGGGCTCCCACGTGGAGGCCTACTGCCACAATCCCTATGTCGACACCGACCGGGTGCGGCTGCACATCGAGTGCGACCGCTGGTGGGACATCGACACCGACAGCGCGCCCGTGGACGTCGAGCCCGCCCTGACCGTACGGCTCACCGGGCGGTGCTGGAAGGAGGTCCGCTCGGTCTGGATCAGCCACCAGAAGGCGCGGTGAACCGGCCCGGGTTGCACAGGAACGGATAGCTCCCGGCCTCCGCCGACGCCGCCTCCGCGTCCCCCGCGCGGATCGCGTCCACCAGGCGCGCGTGGTCCATGTGCGTCTCCGGCGTCAGCTCCGCCCCCACGTCCGCGCGCAGCCAGTCCCGCAGCACCTCGCCCAGGTCGGCGTACATCGCGGTCATCACGTCGTTGTGGCTGGCGGCCACCACGGCCAGGTGGAAGGTGGCGTCGGCGGTCACGAAGGCCTCCGCGTCGCCGCTCTCCCAGACCTCCTCCCGCCGGGCCAGCAGCGTGTCCAGCTGCTTGAGGTCCTTCTCGGTACGCCGCTCGGCGGCCAGCTTCGCCGCGGCCGACTCCAGCGTGGCCCGCAGCTCGGCGATGTGCCGCGGGTCGGCGTCGGCGAAGCGGCGGTGCATCACGCCGGCCAGCTCGCTCGTGGCCACGACGTACGTTCCGGAGCCCTGGCGGATGTCCAGCAGGCCGTTGTGGGCGAGCGCCCGGACGGCCTCACGGACGGTGTTGCGGGCGACTCCGAGCTGCTCGACCAGTTCCGGCTCCGTCGGGATGCGCGAGCCGACCGGCCACTCGCCGGAGGTGATCTGGTGCCGCAGTTCGGCGATGACCTGCTCGGACAGCGCCGACCGGCGCGGGTGGCTCAAAGGCATGGCACACCTTCGCACGAGAGGCCCGGGCGGGAGAGCCACGGGGTCCGACGGGATGGACAACCAATCATCCCATGATTCTATGATGGGTCTCATGGTGAGTGAGGAAACCCGGACAGTGGAGACCCGTACGGCGATGTCATCGACCGAACGCGGCACGGCCGGCGCGACGCGCGCCCAAGGGCCGGCGCCCGGCGCGGACCGCACACGCGCGTGGGCGGTCCGGCTGGTCGTCGTCGGCATCGTGCTCTCCGCGCTGAACCTCCGTCCCGCCATCACCAGCCTCGGCGCCCTCCTGGAGGAAGTCCGCGACGGGCTCGGCATGAGCGGCAGCGTGGCCGGCCTGCTCACCTCCGTGCCCCCGCTGTGCTTCGCCGTCTTCGGGGTCACCGCGCCCCGCCTGGCCCGCCGCTTCGGACCGGCGGCCGTGGTGTGCGCCGGCATGGCCGCCATCACCGCCGGCCTGCTCATACGGCCGTACGTCGGCAACACGGCCGGATTCCTGGCCGCCAGCGCGCTCGCCCTGATGGGCATCGCCGTCAGCAATGTCCTGATGCCGGTCATCGTCAAGCGCTGGTTCCCCGACCGGGTCGGCTCCATGACCGGCCTGTACTCGATGGCCCTCGCCCTCGGCACCTCCGTCGCCGCCGCGGTGACCGTTCCCCTGACCGACGCCATGGGCGGCGGCTGGCAGCCCGGTCTCGCCGTGTGGGCGGCCCTCGCCGCCGCGGCCGTGCTGCCCTGGCTGCCGCTCGTCCGCGACCGCGGCACCGAGGCCGCCCGCCCGGAGGAACCGGCGCGCCAGGCCGCGCAGCACGACGCCCCCCTGCGCATCACCCGCAGCCGGACGGCCTGGTCGCTCGCCGTCTTCTTCGGCCTCCAGGCCACCGCCGCCTACATCACCATGGGCTGGATGCCGCAGATCTTCCGGGACGCCGGCGTCCCGGCGGGCACCGCGGGCGTGCTGCTCGCCGTCACCATGGTGATGGGCGTGCCGCTGGCCTTCGTCATCCCGCGGGTCGCCACCCGGCTGCCCCACCAGGGCCCGATCGTGCTGGTCCTGGGCTTCTGCGGCCTCGCCGGGTACGCCGGGCTGTACCTCGCCCCGGCCGGTGGTGCCTGGGCCTGGGCGCTGCTGCTCGGCGTCTCCAACTGCGCCTTCCCGCTCGCGCTGACGATGGTCGGCATGCGGGCCCGCAGCGGCCCGGGCGTGGCCCAGCTGTCCGCGTTCGCGCAGAGCACCGGCTATCTGATCTCCATCCCCGGCCCGCTGCTGGTAGAGCACGCCGACCAGCAGCGGGCCGGGGATGGAGATCAGATAGCCGGTGCTCTGCGCGAACGCGGACAGCTGGGCCACGCCCGGGCCGCTGCGGGCCCGCATGCCGACCATCGTCAGCGCGAGCGGGAAGGCGCAGTTGGAGACGCCGAGCAGCAGCGCCCAGGCCCAGGCACCACCGGCCGGGGCGAGGTACAGCCCGGCGTACCCG
>NZ_MUMF01000388.1 GCF_002155905.1 Streptomyces tricolor
CCCCAACCCCACCGAGCCGCCCCCCACAAAAGGGGCGGCTCGGCCCTTCCCCCCAACACACACCACGGTCGCGGCTGTCGCCAGGGGGCTGCTCCTGCGGGCCACGCGACGCGAGCCCGTTGAAGGTACGACCGATACCGAGCCGCTCGCCGTCTTCGTCAGGCTGGCCGTCGGGACGATCCCCGGCGTCTTCCTCGGCGCCTACGGAGTGACCGCTCCTACCGCAGCCGTTCGCTTACCGCCGCCCGTTATAACCACGCCTTGACGCCTTCTTGACGCTGACCGGCATGGAGAACCCGTCAAAGACTGCCGGATGTCGGCAATGCGCCGACGGTGTCGCTTCGGCAGGATGAAGGGCGAGGGGAGCACACGGAGTGCTCTTGGTTGCCGGACACCCGCAGGTGTCCGGCAACCGAGCCCTGGGCCGTGCGGGGCAGGGCCGCCATCGGACGAGCGGGATCGGGAGGTTGGGCGTGTGGACAGTCATCGATGCCGCCGCGAGCTTTCCGACCCACGTGTTCACTGCCGCGCTGCTCGTGGTCGTGTGCTTCTGGCTCGTGGTCGCGGCGGGCGTGGCCGACTCCGCCTGCTTCGACGAGGACATCGACGGTGACGCCTGGGGCCTCGGCGGAATACCGGTCGCGGCGTCGTTCTCCCTGATGACGGCCTTTGCCTGGACCGGCAGCCTCTGTGCCGCCCTCCTGACCGGTCCTCTCGGCGCTTCGTGGGTGCTGACCGCCCTGGCCTCCGGCGTCGTCCTGGCCGGCGCCCCCTTGCTCGCGTGGTGGCTGACCCGAGCGCTCGTACGCCTCCTGCGACGTCGCCACCCCGACGAACACGCGCCGTCCGCGTACCTGCCGGGCTCCCCGCTCACTTAGCGCCGACCGCTTCGCCCGCCTGCCGGAACGCTGCCACGCCGCGCGCCCGCCTCCATCTTGCCGTTCACGCCCGAAGGATCCTTGTCATGAATGCCATCGCCGTGGGCATCGGCGTCTGCCTGCTCATCGCCGTCGTCCTACTTCTCGTCGTCTCCCGGCTGTTCCGCAAGGTGGAGCAGGGCAAGGCGCTGATCGTCTCCAAGCTGCGGAAGGTCGATGTCACCTTCACCGGGCAGGTCGTGCTGCCCGTGCTGCACAAGGCCGAGGTGATGGACATCTCGGTGAAGACCATCGAGATCACCCGGGCCGGCAAGGACGGGCTGATCTGCAAGGACAACATCCGCGCGGACATCCGTATCTCGTTCTTCGTGAAGGTCAACAAGACCGTCGAGGACGTCATCAAGGTCGCCCAGGCCGTCGGCACCCAGCGGGCGAGCGACCGGGACACGCTTCAGGAGCTGTTCCACGCGAAGTTCTCCGAGGCGCTGAAGACCGTCGGCAAGCAGCTCGACTTCACCGACCTGTACACCAAGCGCGAGGAGCTGCGGTACCGGATCATCGAGGTCATCGGCGTCGACCTCAACGGCTATCACCTGGAGGACGCGGCGATCGACTACCTGGAGCAGACGCCGCTGACCCAGCTCGACCCGGCCAACGTCCTCGACGCCCAGGGCATCCGCAAGATCACCGAGTTGACGGCCGTGGAGCACGTACGCACCAACGAGGCCCAGCGCAACGAGGAGAAGGAGATCACTCGGCAGAACGTCGACGCCCGCGAGGCCGTGCTGGAGCTGGAGCGGCGGCAGGCGGACGCCGAGATCAAGCAGCGGCGGGAGATCGAGACGGTCCGGGCGCGTGAGGAGGCCGAGACCGCGCGGGTGGTCGAGGAGGAGCGGCTGCGGGCGCAGTCCGCCTTCCTGCGGACCGAGGAACAGCTCGGCGTCCAGCGGGAGAACCAGGCCCGGGAGGTCGCCGTGGCGCAGAAGAACCGCGAGCGGGTCATCGCCGTCGAGAACGAGCGGATCGAGAAGGACCGTCTCCTGGAGGCCATCGCACGCGAGCGGGAGACCCAGCTGACGCGGATCGCCGCCGAGAAGGAGGTCGAGGCGGAGAAGCGGGACATCGCCGAGGTCATCCGCGAGCGGGTCGCCGTGGACCGTACGGTCGCCGAGCAGGAGGAGTCCATCAAGAAGCTCCGTGCCGTCGAGGAGGCCGAGCGGCAGCGGCAGACGGTGGTCATCGCGGCCGAGGCCGAGGCGCAGGAGAAGCTGGTCAAGGACATCAAGGCCGCCGAGGCCGCCGAGCAGGCCGCCGTGCACCGCGCCGCCGAGGAACTCACGCTCGCCGAAGCCCGGTTGAAGAGCGCCGACCTGGACGCGCAGGCCAAGGCGAGGCTGGCCGAGGGCATCCGGGCCGAGGCCGCCGCCGAGGGGCTCGCGACGGTCCAGGTCCGCGACAAGGAGGCGGAGGTCATCGAGAAGGCGGGCCGGGCGCAGGCCGAGGCCACGCAGGCGCGCATGCTGGCGGAGGCCGAGGGCGTCAAGGCGAGGGCGCTCGCGGAGGCGGAGGCCATCGGCGAGAAGCTGAAGGCGGAGGCCGCCGGACTCACCGAGAAGGCGGCGGCGATGGCCGCGCTCGACGAGGCGTCCCGCACGCACGAGGAGTACCGGCTGCGGCTGGAGGCGGAGAAGGACATCCGTCTCGCGGGCCTCGACGTGCAGCGGCAGGTCGCCGAGGCGCAGGCCACGGTGCTGGCCACCGGGCTGGAGAAGGCGGACATCAGCATCGTCGGCGGGGAGTCGGTCTTCTTCGACCGGCTGGTGAACTCGATCGCGCTCGGCAAGGGCATCGACGGTTTCGTCGAGCACTCCGCTACCGCGCAGGCGCTGGCCAAGCCCTGGCTGGACGGTACGTCGGGTTTCACCGATGACCTCACCCGCGTCCTCGGTTCCCTCTCGACGGGCGACGTCCAGAACCTGACCGTGTCCGCGCTGCTGATGAAGCTCATGAAGACGGGTGGCGCGCACGCCGGACAGCTGCGGCAACTCCTCGACAAGGCGGGCGAGCTGGGTCTCGCCGACACACCGCTCGCCGCCGTGAACGGCAGCGCGAGGGGATGACAGGCCGGCGGTTCCGGAGCTGCCGCGCGGGGGGCGGCGGCTCCGGCCCGCCACAGAACACTTCCGAGGGGAACCCATGACCACCGGCCTGGACACAGGCTTGTACGACGCCGTCGACACCGGCACGTACGAGGTGCTGCGCGACCGGCTCACCGCGCAGGCGGCCGAACTGGCCCGCCGCGCCGAGGCGCTCAATGCCCGCCGTATCGAGGAGTTCGGCTCCACCCGGCTCGATCTGACCGGCAGCGGACGGCTGCGGAGCGAGCATGCCGGCATCGCCCGCGATGTCGTGGCCGTCGGGGACCGGCTGCTGTTCGGCCGCGACGCCGCGTCCGGCCTGCGCGGGGAGCCGGCCGTCGGCGATGTCCTCGCCCTGTACGACCGGGATCTGAACCGGCTGCCCGAGGACGCGGTACCCGGCCTGCTCGACGATCCGGTCTTCAGGCGGGAGTTCGCGGCCCTGTTCCGCTACTTCCGGCAGGCCCGCCTCCTTGGACTGCGCCGCGTGGAGGGCAGGCTGCTGGCCGTCTTCCGGACCGGCGAGAAGGCCGGTGACGTACGGGTGCTGCGCTGGTCGGTGGCGGACGACGGGAGCGTGTCCTTCTTGGACGCGCGCGGCGACCGCGACGATGTGCTCCCGCCCTCCCACGACTTCACCTGGACCCGGGCGACGCGGGAGGACCACGTCCCGGGGGCCCACCGCCCGCATGTCCGGGTCGGCGGCGAGATCCTCGTCTCGGCCGTCGGCGGTGCCCTCACCGTCCGTGCCGAGGCGGAGGACGACGACCTGTTCACCGAGCCGGTGGACGAACCGCTCCAGTCCCTCGCCGACGCCGACATCGCCCACGCGCGCGTGGGTGTCCTGGTCCTGCTGCGGGTCCGGCCCTACAAGGAGGACGCCCACCGGTACCTGGTGTTCAACACACTCACCAGGACGGTCGTCCGTCTCGACGCCCTGGGGCAGGCGTGCCGCCGCCTCCCCGACGACCAGGGCATCGTCTTTCCGGGCGGCTACTGCCTGGCCACGGGCACGTACAAGATCTTCGACATCGACCACGGCGGGCTGGAGTTCGAGACGGAGGTGCGTTCGCCCTACGGCGAGGACGTGCTCTACGTCTTCCACGCCCGTGCGCAGGGCCGCGGGCTGCTGCTGTCGTACAACACCATCCGCAAGGAGGTCGCGGCCCCGCTGGTCTGTCGGGGCTGGGCCCTGTTCGAGGACGGCGTCCTGGCGGTGCTGCGGGCGGACGGCGACGAGCCCGCGCGCGTGCATCCGCTCCAGCTGTGGACCTCCCCGTACGTCTCGGACACGTACGCCGCCGCCCGCCCCGTGGGCGAGGGGCCGCTCGCCCGCATCGGCAACGCCGACCTCGTCCGCGGCATCGCGGACTGCCTCGCCGTCACCAGGGCCGTGGCCGAGACCACGCCGACGAGCGAGGTGTACGCCGCGCTCGTCACCGGCTGCGCCCGGACCGCCGACGCGCACCACTGGTTGGGCGAGCCCGACCTCGGCGACCTGCTCGAACCGTTGCAGCAGGTGCGGGACACCGCCGAGCAGGTGCTGGCCGAGTTCGCGACCGTGCGGACGCTGACGCGGCGGGCCGCCGAGGCGCTCGCCGAGGCCGCCGGCCGGCTCGCCGCGGTCGTACGCCGGCTGCGTGGCGAGGCTCCCCGCGAGGCCGGCGCGTGGGTGACCGGGCTGACCGAACTCCGCCGTGCGCAAGGGCATCTGCTCACCCTTAAGGACCTCAGGTACGCCGACACCGCCCGGATCGACGCGCTGGCCGCGCAGGCCGAGGCCGACCTCGCCGCCTTCGGTCAGCGGGCCATGACGTATCTGGGCCGTGCGGACGCCTTTGCCGCGCACCGGCGGGAGGTCGATCAGCTCGCCGCCGACGCCGAGGCGCTCACCGCGCTGGCGCAGGCGGCGCCGGTCGAGGCGCGGCTCGACCGGCTCGCGGACTCGCTGCACACCGTCACCGAGGTCGTCTCCGGCCTCGACATCGCCGACGCCACCGTGCGCACGTCCGTCCTGGAGCGCATCGCCGAGGTGCTCGGCGGCGCCAACCGGGTGCGGGCGATCCTCGACGTCCGCCGTCATGATCTGCGCGACAGCGAGGGGCGGGCCGAGTTCGCCGCCGAGCTGACCCTGCTCGGCCAGACGGTCACGGGCGCGCTCGCCGCCGCCGATACCCCGGACGCGTGCGACGACCGGCTGGCCCGGGTGCTGGCCCAGGTGGACACCCTGGAGTCCCGTTTCGCGGAGTTCGAGGACTTCGTCGGCGAACTCGCCGGCCGGCGTACCGAGGTCTACGAGGCGTTCGCCGCCCGCAAGCAGGCTCTCGTGGATGCCCGGGCCCGGCGTGCCGAACAGCTCGCGGCGTCCGCCCAGCGGGTCCTGGAGACGATCGTCCGGCGGGTGCTGACGCTCGCCGACGCCGACGCGGTCAGCACCTGCTTCGCCTCCGACCCGATGGTCGCCAAAGTCCGCCGTACCGCCGACGAACTGCGGGCGCTCGGCGACGGGGTGCGGGCGGAGGAACTGGACGGCCGGCTGAAGGCCGCGCGCCAGGAGGCGCTGCGCTCGCTGCGTGACCGCGCCGACCTGTTCGGGGACGGGGGACGCACGATCCGCCTGGGCGGGCACCGCTTCGCCGTCAGTACCGAACCCTTCGACCTCACCCTCGTCCCGTACGGCGACGGCCTGGCGTTCGCCGTCACCGGCACCGACTACCGCGCCCCTGTCACCGACCCCGATTTCGCCGACACACGCCCCTACTGGCACCGGCACCTGCCCTCCGAGTCACCCGTGGTCTACCGCGCCGAGCATCTCGCCGCCCGCCTTCTGCACCAGCACGGCGTCGAGGCCCTGAGCGAGGCGGACCTGCCCGCCCTGGTGCGCACGGCGGCGCAGGAGTCGTACGACGAAGGCTATGAACGAGGCGTCCACGACCATGACGCCACCGCGATCCTCACCGCCCTGCTGCCTCTGTACGGACAGGCGGGAACGCTGCGTCACGAGCCGGGGACGAGGGCCGTCGCCCAGATGTTCTGGGCCCACGGTACGACGGCCGACCAGCGTGCGGCGTGGACCCGGC
This sequence comes from Streptomyces tricolor, assembly GCF_002155905.1. Taxonomy (GTDB): domain Bacteria; phylum Actinomycetota; class Actinomycetes; order Streptomycetales; family Streptomycetaceae; genus Streptomyces; species Streptomyces tricolor. The sequence goes on from NZ_MUMF01000388.1 coordinate 6,097, forward strand.
GCGCGGTGTCCCTCGCCCGCGCCCGCGACGCCTTCGGGCTCGCGCCGGCGATCGCCGATCTGCGGGCGGAACTCGCGGACGCCATCGGCGGAGACCGTGCTCCAGAGGCCGCCGCATACCTCTTCGAGGAGCTGACGACCGGCCCGGACGGATTCGTACTGTCCGCCGGCGCGCGCACGCTCCTGGACAAGTTCCGCCGCACGGTGGGTGTTTCGGCCTATGACGAGGACCTGGTGGCGCTGGACGACCTCGTCGCCCGCCGCCAGCTCGTCGAAGGGTGGCTGTCGGCCTACGTCTCCGCCACCGGGGAGGACGTCACCGCGGGTGAGCTGGCCGAGGCGGTGGCAGCCGAGCTGTGCCGGGATCTGACGCGTCATGTGTCGGAGGCCGCCCTGGAGACGACCGTGGACGGCCTGCTCGGCAGCCACCCGCGCATCAGCGGTCGCCGCATGCGGCTGCGCGTGGACGACTTCCTCGCCCGCACCCGGCACTTCGCCGGCCATGACGTGCCCGCCTTCCGCGCCTACCAGCGCCGGCGCACCGCCCTGGTGGCCGCCGAGCGGGCCCGGCTGCGCCTGGACGATCACCGTCCGCGCCCCCTGGCCGCCTTCGTGCGCGGCAGGCTCGTCGACGAGGTGTATCTGCCGCTGGTCGGTGACAGCCTGGCCAGGCAGCTGGGCACCACGGGCGGGACCAAGCGCACCGACACCGGCGGCCTGCTGCTGCTCGTCTCACCGCCTGGCTACGGCAAGACGACACTGATGGAGTACGTCGCCGACCGCCTCGGCCTGATGCTGGTGAAGGTCAGCGGTCCGGCTCTCGGCCCCACTGTCACCTCGCTCGACCCCGCCGAGGCCCCGAACGCCACCGCACGCCAGGAGATCGAGAAGATCAACTTCGCGCTCGCGGCCGGCAACAACACCTTGCTGTACCTGGACGACATCCAGCACACCTCCCCCGAGCTGCTGCAGAAGTTCATCCCGTTGTGCGACGCCACCCGCCGGATCGACGGTGTGTGGGACGGCGAGCCCCGCACCTACGACCTGCGCGGCAAGCGCTTCGCCGTCTGCATGGCCGGCAACCCCTACACCGAGTCCGGCGCCCGCTTCCAGGTGCCCGACATGCTCGCCAGCCGCGCCGACGTGTGGAACCTCGGCGACGTCCTGACCGGCAAGGAGGACGTCTTCGCCCACAGCTTCCTGGAGAACGCGCTCACCTCGAACCCGGTGCTCGCCCCGCTCGCCGGACGTGACCCCCACGACCTGAATGTGTTCGTCCGCCTCGCCGAGGGGGACCCCACAGCCCGCGCGGATCACCTCTCCCACCCCTACGCCCCTGCCGAAGCCGAGCAGATACAGGCCGTGCTGCGGCATCTGCTGCGGGTGCGGGAGACGGTGCTCGCCGTCAACGCCGCCTACATCGCCTCCGCGGCCCAGACGGACGCCACCCGCACCGAGCCGCCGTTCCGGCTGCAGGGCTCGTACCGCACCATGAACAAGATCGCTCAGCGCATCCGGCCCGTCATGAACGACGCCGAGGTCGCGGCCGTCGTCGACGACCACTTCACCGCCGAGGCCCAGACCCTGACCACCGGCGCCGAGGCCAGCCTGCTGAAGCTGGCCGAGCTTCGAGGCACGCAGACTTCCGCACAGGCGGCTCGCTGGGCCGCGCTGAAAGCCGCCCACGTCCGCACGCAGACCCTCGGTGGCGCCGAGGAAGACCCCCTCGTCCGTGCCGTCGCCGCGCTCGGCCTGCTCGCCGACCGCGTGGCTGCGGTGGAGGCCGCCATCACGCGCGCGGCTGATCCGCGCCACCCGCTCGCGCTCGCCGACCCGCATGCCCGGCACGCGGCCCGAACCCAGGAGGAGCTGTGACGCCCTTCCTCGTCCCGCTCGCCGCCGCCCTGCTGATCGTGGCGGCCTCCACGGTCGTAGGTGTACGGCGGGATCGGCGGCGCATGGCGGCGGGTGTCGAGCGCCCGCGCACCGAGGGCGTCACCCCTCTCCGTGCCGGGTGCGGCACACGGCACAGGGCGCCGGCGTATGAGCACAGGTCCCGGTGCGAGCGGGAGTGACGCGGGCCGGCGGGTCGGTAACGGCCCGCCGCCTGGACTGCCCGGCACCCTGCAGGGAACCTTGCGCACCCCTTCCGTGGCTTTGACAAGCCCTTGATACGCGCTCAGCCGGCCCCGGCATTGCCGGACCCCGGCGGCGCATCCACCCCCGTCAGGCCCGAACCCCGGACCATGCGTTAGAAAGGCGTCAAAAGACGGAACGGATCGGGGGCGCACATGGCGGAGCGGGACGTGCCGGAGGAGTACCTGGAGGGCTATGCGCGGATTCTCGCCGACGCCTCCGCGACCGGCCGCCGGCTGACCCGGGACGAACTCGATTCCCGCCGGGCCCTAGGCGAGCAGGCCGCGGAGGCCGGCTTCGGGCTGCGTGCCCTGGTCGGAGCGCACCTCGCCGCGACCCGGACGCACTGGCCGGCCCGCAACGGCGCCTGCGCCGACACCATCATGGCCGCCGCCGCGCAGGCCCTCGACGCGTTCGCCGAGGGGTACGAGCGTGCCCAGCGGCATGCCGTACGCCAGGAGGAAGCCGCCCGTCGTGAGTTCATCGACGACCTGCTGTACGGCCGCAGCGACCTGGGCCGACTCGCCCAGCGCGCGGAACGCTACGGGCTGCGGCTGTCTACCGCGCACGCCGTCGCCGTGGCACGCGGCGAGGCGGCTTACGACGAGGGAGACGTCGTTCCGCAGGACGTGGAGCGTGCGCTGATAGCCCGGTTCGGCGACCGCAGCATCCTGCTGACCACCAAGGACGGCCGCCTGGTGTGCATCGCACCGGGCGACCAGGACGAGGTCCTGGCGTTCTTCGCCAAGCAGGCGTACGCCGCCACGAACGGCGGCCGGGTGGCGATCGGCCGGCCCCAGCCCGGCGCGGCCGGTGTCGTCCAGTCGTACGAGGAAGCCCTGAACACCCTCGACCTGGCCGACCGCCTCGAACTCGACGAGCCTGTGCTGCGCGCCGCCGACCTCCTCGTCTACCCCGTTCTCGCCCGCGACCGGCAGGCGATGACCGACCTGGTGGCCAGCGTCCTCGGCCCCCTGCAACGGGCCCGCGGCGGAGCCGAGCCGCTGCTGGAGACGCTCACCGCCTACTTCGACGCCGGCTGTGTGGCCACGGTGGCGGCGCGCCGGCTGTCGCTGAGCGTGCGCGCCTTCACCTACCGCCTGGAGCGCATCCACAAGCTCACCGGAGCCGATCCGTCCGACCCGGTGCACCGTTACACCCTGCAGACAGCGGTGATCGGCGCCCGTCTGCTCGGCTGGCCGACCTAGGTTCTGCCCAGCCGGTCTCCGGCGCGACGGTGAAGGGTTTTTTGGGGGGCGACGGTCCGTCCTCGGGTCACGTGCGGGTGGACGGTCCGCTGTCCTCGTTCGTCGTCTTCGTCTCGGCCTTGAGGATCCGTGCCGACTTGCCTGCCGAACGGGCCAGTTCCGGCAGCTTCTTGGCGGCCAGGACGGCTATGACGACGATCAGGATGATCGCGAGTTCGCTCAGTCCGAACATGGCAGGGCCGCCCCTCAGACGTTGACGCCGAAGTCGGACGCGATGCCGGCGAGCCCGGAGGCGTATCCCTGGCCGACGGCGCGGAACTTCCACTCCGCGCCGTGCCGGTACAGCTCGCCGAAGACCATGGCGGTCTCGGTGGAGGCGTCCTCGGAAAGGTCGTAACGGGCGATCTCGGCGCCGCCGGCCTGGTTCACGATGCGGATGAAGGCGTTTCGGACCTGGCCGAAGCTTTGACCGCGGTTCTCGGCGTCGTGGATGGAGACCGGGAAGACGATCCTGTCGACCTCGGCGGGGACGGCCGCGAGGTTCACCTTGACGGACTCGTCGTCGCCCTCGCCCTCACCGGTGAGGTTGTCGCCGGTGTGCTCCACCGATCCGTCCGGGCTGGTGAGGTTGTTGTAGAAGACGAAGTGCCGGTCCGAGAGGACCTTGCCCGATGCGTCGAGCAGCAGCGCGGAGGCGTCGAGGTCGTAGTCGGCCCCGGTGGTGGTCCGCACGTCCCAGCCCAGTCCGACCAGGACGGCGGTCAGGCCCGGCGCCTCCTTGCTGAGCGAGACATTGCCACCCTTGGACAGGGAAACTCCCACGGCTCTCCTCCTCGGTGAGATCATGACGTACGACAATGAATCTACAGCACTGTAGAAGGAATGGCGGCGGCCGGACTTCCCTGCGCGCACCCGCCTGACGGACCGTCACGAGCTGGGAGTTGAACTGGCGGCCGTCGGTACGGTCGTGCCCGCGCTGTCGTCGGCGAACTCCGCGGTCACGATGGTCCTGGTCCCATGTGCGGCCACGCCCCTGTGAGTCGCGCTCCGGGTTTGCACGAGCCGACGGGCGGACGGGCGATCAGGGCCTACCCGGTCCGCGCCCACCTGCATGACTGCGGTCACTCGTGGGAGGGACCTCTTGGGGATCGTTGGACCGATGGCGGACGAGTCGGCCGCAAGCTCACTGATGCGCGCTGCCTCCGGTTGCGAATCACGTGGTCGTTCCCGAACAGGAAGGTCGACAGATGTCACGCTCAAGGCTTTCGGCGCTGGATGGGGCCCGGCCGGGTATGGTCGTGCTCACCGCTGTCGCCGCCGTCATGGCCGTCGGCCTGTCCGGGCCGGCCGCTACGGCGACGGAACCGCCCTTCGTCCGATCTGCGCAGGGCGGCGGAACCGGTGCGCCCCGCGCGGGTGGCGTACCGTCAGGCGTCAGCACGCTCACGGACAGGATGACGACACCCTGGGGGATCTCGTTCCTCCGGGGCCACAAAGCGGCGCTGGTGACCGAACGCGACACCGGAGCGGTCTGGAGAATCGCGCTGGACGGCGCCAAGAGGAAGGTCGGCACCGTGCCGGGCGCGGTGTGGAGCGAGTCGCAGGGCAAGGGCGGACTCCTGGGTGTCGCCGCGTCCCCCACCTGGAACGGGACCACCGACAAGGACGTGTTCTTCATGGAGACCACGGCCGAGGACAACCGCGTGGTCAGAATGCGCTTCGACGGCACCGGACTCAGCGGCTACACCCCGATCCTGACAGGAATCCGCAAGGACCCCCAGGACACCCGGCACAACGGCGGGCAGATCGCGTTCGGACCCGACGGACATCTGTACGTCGCCACCGGCGACGCCTCGCAGCGCCAGCTGGCCCAGGACAAGAAGTCGCCCAACGGAAAGATCCTGCGGATCACCAAGACCGGCGCCGCCGCCCCCGGGAACCCCTTCGGAAACCGGGTGTACAGCTACGGTCACCGCAATCCCCAGGGGCTGGCCTGGGACCGCGCCGGACGGCTGTGGGAGACCGAGATCGGCGCGGAGAAGTGGGACGAGCTCAACCTCGTGGAACCGGGGAAGAACTACGGCTGGCCGACCTGCCAGGGCGCCTGCTCCGCCGCCGGTATGACGAATCCGAAGATGGTGTGGAAACCGGACGAGGGAGGGGTACCCGCCCAGATCGCGGTCGTCAACGACGTCATCTACGCCACCACGCTGAGCGGCCGTCGGCTGTGGCGGATGCCGATCGACGCCACCGGCAAGGGCGTCGAACGCGCGACGGCCTACTACAACGGCACGTACGGCCGGCTGCGGGCGATCGCCAAGGTCTCCGGCGCCGACCAGCTCTGGATGGGCACGAGCGACCAGGGCACCGGCAAGGACCGCATCCTCAAGGTGACGATCGAGTAACGCTCCGAAGCCGCGGTCCCGACCTGGTGACGACGGGATCGAGATCCCTTGGTCCGCAGGATGCTCCGTTCGTTTCGACAGGCCCGGACCGTGCCGGTCCGGGCCGCGCTCTTCTACGAGAACACAGAAGCTGTCAGGGGCTACCCCTCGTCCTCGTCTCCCTCGAAGAAGTCCCCGATCTCATCGACCGCCTCGGCCGCAACCATTCCGCCGACCACGCCGACGGCGAGACCGGCCGCTCCCGCCGCGATGGCGGTGCCCATGCCCGGTCCGGAGCGGCGGCCGTCGTGGTGGTGCTCGCCGTGGCCGTACCCGTGGTGGCCATGGCCGCCCTCGTGGCCGTAGGCGGCGGGCGAGCCGTACGAGGCCCGGTGCTCGACCAGGCGGCGGATCCAGCCGTCGACCTCGGCGTTCCAGTCGCGGGAGTCGTGGTGACCGACGGTGTACCGGGCCAGCTCGTCATGGCCGGAGGAGAACAGGCCGCCGCGCTTGTCGGCCTCCAGCACGACCTCCAGGCCGGCGGGCGAGGCGAGGAAGGTCAGTTCGATCTCGTTGACCTGGTGTGCGTACTGCGGGGCCGGCGTCAGCTCGATCTCCTGGTAGAAGGGCAGCTGCTGGCCCGTACCGCCGATACGGCCGTACTCCAGATCGGCGGACTTGAAGCCGAAGCCGAGCCGGCCCAGCGCTTCGAGGATCGCTTCCTGGGCCGGCAGCGGTCCGACGGTCAGCTGGTCGAGGTCGCCCTTGTCCTTGGCGCCGGCCACCGCCAGCTCGGTGCGCACACCGAGCACGACGCCCAGCGGCTGCCCGTACAGCTCGGTGACCGGGGTCTCCCAGGGCAGGGCCACGCTGAACGGGATGCTGCGCCGCTCGCCCGCCGCGAGCCGGAAGCCGCCGGCGACGGTGAAGCGGTCGAAGGCGACCGTGCCCTCGCTCTCGCCGCCGTCGTGCTCGGCCTCGACGCGGGCCAGCAGCTCCAGCGTGATGTGGTCGATGTCGAAGTCGGCGTCCCCGCCCTGCAGATGAACCTGCCCGGTCAGGCCGTGGCCCGGCAGGGCGGGCCCGGGGTCGAGGACCGTGTCCACCGAGGGCCCGCCGATACCGAGCGAGCCGAGCAGCCGTTTGAACACCATCGCGGCGTCCACTCCTTCATGTGCGTATGTCTGACGTGCCCGCGGGAACGGCCGGGAGCGCCCGGGCCGTTCTCTACAAGCGAGTAGAAGCATAGAGTTGCCGGGCGTCGCGAGGGCGACGTACGGGCCCCGGCTGCGGGAAAGTCCGAAAGCAGCGGCGATCCGGCGGTTGTCGTCGCGTTGACCAGCGTCCTTGACGGGGGTGGCACGGTGACCGAGGTCCTGCCCGGTGACACGGCCTGCCGACGAGGACGTGGGCTCCTGAGAAGAAATCTGTTCCCGAATGCCCCAGACTCGGAAGGAGACGACTGGTCGATCGCACCTGAGGGGTCGGACCTGTGCACAGTGTGCCGTTGTGGCTCTGGATGGTCTTCGCCGTCACCGTACTGGTGTCCTTGGCGGTCGATCTGCTCGCGCACCGCCACGCGCATGTCATCGGATTCCGGGAGGCCGCCGCCTGGAGCGGGGTCTGGGTCGGACTGGCGATCGTCTTCGGCGCGGTCGTCTTCCTCGTCGTCGGGACTACGGCCGGAGTGGAGTACACGACCGCGTGGCTGCTGGAGAAGAGCCTGTCGGTCGACAACCTCTTCGTCTTCGCGCTGATCTTCGGCTATTTCCGGGTGCCGCGCGCCTACCAGCACCGCGTCCTGTTCTTCGGCGTCCTCGGCGCCCTCGTCTTCCGCGGCATCTTCCTGGCCGCGGGTGTGGCCGTGGTCAGCCGATTCACGGCCGTGCTGTTCGTCTTCGCGGCCATCCTCTTCTACAGCACCTACAAGATCCTCAAAGAGGAGGAGGACAGCTTCGACCCCGGCAAGAGCATCGCCGTACGCCTGCTCCGCAAGGTCATCCCCGTGCGGGACGAGTACGCCGGCACCCACTTCTTCGTCAAGGAAGCCGGGAAGCGCGTCGCCACCCCGCTGCTGGCAGTCGTCGCCGCGATCGAAGCGGCCGACCTCGTCTTCGCCGTCGACAGCGTGCCCGCCGTGCTCGCCGTCAGCAACGACGCGTTCATCGTCTACACGAGCAACGCGTTCGCCATTCTCGGCCTGCGCGCCCTGTACTTCATGCTCGCCGGGCTGCTCGACCGCTTCCACTACCTCAGCAAGGGCCTGGCCCTCATCCTCGCCTTCATCGGCGTCAAACTCATCCTCCAGGCGTCCCACAAGACGATCAGCACCGCTGTCCCCGAGATCCCCTCCCCGGTCAGCCTGGCCGTCATCACCGTCGTGCTGGCCGTCTCCGTCGCCCTCAGCCTGCTGCGTCCTCCGCCGCCCAGCGCCGGCGGCGCCGCCGTGCGGTCCGACGCGGAGCTGCCGCGTGAGCCCATGCCGGCCGACAGCGCCGCGCGCGAGACAACCGGACCGCCTGACGGTGAGATCACACAACGAGACGAAGACACCAAACAATAGCAATGAGATGGTAAAATGTTGGTTATGGATGGCAGGCGTATAGGAGTGACGAGCGCGGCCGGACACGTCTGCGGCTCGTGCAAGAAGCCGGTGGACACCGTGGTGGAGCGGTACAAGAGCTTCGGTGTCTTTGTCCCCGCCTGGACGGCGGGCCCCTGCCGTAACCCGCAGTGTGCGGAGTACGTCCCCGAATACGCGCTGATCGGCTGGGCGCGCGGCGTCAGACCGGGAAAGTCCGGCCGCCGTACCACCTGAACGTGCTCGCGGGACCAGTCGGCGAGGTCCAGGCGCACTGCGGCTAGAGCTGCCTGCCCGAGTTCTACGGCTTCGGTTACGCCACCGGAGTGATCCGCGAGGCACTGCACCCCAAGGGGGCTGACCCCGACCCCGACGAACGCCCTCAGGGGCTGCTCAGGGCTCACACAGGCGTACGGCTAGGGCGGCGATGTCGTCGTCGAGGCGTCCTCTGCTGTAGCGGAGGAGGTCGCGGTGGAGAGCCGTGAGCAGTTCGCGGGGTGGTGTCGGGGGCTGCCGGCGCATCCAGGCGGCCAGCGGGAAGAACTCGCCGTCGTGGGCGCGGGCCTCGGCGATCCCGTCGGTGTAGAGGAGCAGCAGGTCGCCGGGGGCGAAGTCGAAGGTGTCGACGTTGTACTGATCGCCGATGAGGTCCGCGAGGCTGAGCAGCGGCGAGGGAGTGGCGGGCTCGAGGACACGGAGTTTCCCGCCGTTCAGGAGCAGCGGCGGGGGGTGCCCGCAGTTGAGGATGTCGATACGTCTGCCCCCGTGCGGGATCTCGACGAGAAGGGCGGTGGCGAAGCGCTCCATCGGCCCCTCGGGGGGAAAGGCGGCGTTGTAACGGGTGCTGCTGGCGTCGAGCCTGCGTGCGACGTCGACGATGTCGGCCTCGCCGTAGGCCGCCTCCCGGAAGGCGTTGACGATCGCCGCGGCCGCCCCCACTGCCGGCAGGCCCTTGCCCCGCACGTCACCGATGAGCAGTCTGACCCCGTAGGGCGTGTCGACCACCTCGTAGAAGTCCCCGCCGATGCGGGCCTCCGCCGCGGCCGCGAGGTACAGCGACTCGATCTCGACGATGCCGAAGCGGCGGGGCATAGGGCTGAGCACCACCTGCTGCGCCGCTTCGGCGACGAGCCGTACCTGGATGAGGGTGCGCTCACGCTGGAGCCGCACGTGGCTGCCGTACGCGGCGGCCACGGTGACGGCGATGATCCCCGCGGCCGTCCACCACGTTCCCAGCCCAGGGAAGACGAGGCTGAGGCCGATCATCAGAAAGAGGCAGACCGTCCCGAGCAGGACGGTGGGCAGGACCGGCCACATGGCGGCGGCCAGAGCCGGCGCCGCGGGCAGGAGCCGGCTGAAGGCCATTTCCGGCGGAGTGCTGTACGCCAGGCTGGCGATGACGACGGTCAGGATGACCGGCGACAGCCGCACAAAACTTCCCGGGCCGGGGCGCCGACGGAGCCGCAGCCGTCCAGGCACGATCACACTTCATAGAATATCTACGTAAGTAGGGCATAGCGCTCTGACGCATCAGAGGCGAGATGCGGGGATCGAAAGTACGTTCGCTTGTGGACTGGCGCGACGATGCTGCCGGGGCGACGTTCGGGGACCGTTCTACGCCCGCCGGATCGTCGGGCAGGTGGTGTCCCTCGCCGAGGCACCGGTCGAGCGCCTCCCACCCGCCGGGCAGGCCGGCGATCACCTGCTCGGTGCCGGAGGCGTCAGGGGCGGGGGCGGGGCAGCGCTCGGCCGGCGGCTCCCGTGGTCTGGGAGCGGAAGGTGCGGCGGTAGGTGTCCGGTGACACGCCTACCGTTCGGGCGAAGTGGCGGCGCAACGTGGTGGCGGTGCCCATGCCCGTGGCCGCGGCGATGGTGTCGACGGTGTCGTCGGTGGTCTCCAGCAGTTCCTGGGCGTAGCGGATGCGCTGGGTGTGGAGCCACTGCAACGGGGTGGTGCCGGTCACCTGCTTGAAGTGGCGGCCCAGGTGACGCGAGCTCATCCGTGCCTGGCGGGCCATGTCCTCGACGGTGAGCGGCTCGTCCAGCCGCCCCAGCACCCAGGGGAAGAGGTCGGCGAGGGGGTGGTTGCCCGGCTCGGGGACGGGAGTGGCGATGAACTGGGCCTGGCCGCCGTCCCGGTGGGGCGGTACGACCAGGCGTCGGGCGATCGTGTTGGCGATCGACGAGCCGTGGTCGAGGCGCACCAGGTGCAGGCACAGGTCCATGGCGGCGGCCTTGCCGGCGGAGGTGAGCACACTGCCGTTGTCGACGTAGAGGACGTCCGGGTCCACCATGACCTCCGGGTGGCGCCTGGCCAGTTCCCGGGTGTGTGCCCAGTGCGTGGTGGCCCGCTTGCCGTCCAGCAGTCCGGCGGCGGCCAGGATGAACGCGCCCGTGCACAGGGAGGCCACGCGTGCGCCTGCCTCGTGGGCCGCGCGTACCGCGTCGAGGAGTTCTTCCGGCGGGTCCTGGTCCGTGTCGGCCCAGCCCGGGACGATCACGGTGTCGGCGTGTGCCAGGTGGTCGAGCCCGTGGTCGGGCTCCAGCCGGAAGCGGCCGACTTGCACAGCGCTCTGCCCGCAGAGCGAGAAGCGGTACCAGGGGTCCACGATGTGGGTCAGGTCGGCGCCGAAGACTTCGCATGCCAGGGACAGCTCGAGGTGGAGCATGCCATCGGTGAGGGCCAGCGCGACGGTAGGCATGTCCGGAAGTGTATGAGTCATGTCGTTCCAGACACTCGTGTGGGGGCGCTGCTCCGCGTCAGGATCTCGGTGACAGAGCGCGGCGGGTCGACAGGAACCGGCGGCGGGTCATCCGTGTGCAGACGAGTGCAGGGAGCGGGTTCATGGGATCGGGCCAGGCAGTGGCGGTGTTCGGCGCCTACGGACACACGGGGCGGTTCGTCGTGGCGGAGCTGGTGGCGCGCGGGTTCGTCCCGGTGCTGTCCGGCCGCGATGCCGACAGACTGAAGGCGCTGGCCGACGAGACCGGCCAGGAGGCCCGTACGGCGTCGGTGGATGCCCCGGACTCGCTCGACCGTGCCTTGGCCGGCGCCGCAGCGGTGATCAACTGCGCCGGGCCGTTCGCCTCCACGACGGCCCCCGTCATCGAGACGGCCCTGCGGTCCGGGGTCCCGTACCTGGATGTGGCGGCCGAGCTGGAGGCCAACATCGACACGTTCACGCACTTCGCCGACCGGGCACGGGAGGCGGGCGCGGTGATCGTTCCGGCGATGGCCTTCTTCGGCGGTCTGGGCGATCTGCTGACCACCGCGGCCATGGGCGACTGGACCAGGGCCGACGAGGCACACATCGCCTACGGCCTGAGCAGCTGGCACCCCACCGCCGGGACACGGCTTTCGGGCGCGGTCTCGCGGCAACGGCGCGGCGAGCGGCGCATGCGCTTCACGAACGGCCAGTGGGAGTACCGCGCCGATGCCCCGCCGGCCCTTGAGTGGCGCTTCCCCGAGCCGATGGGTCTCCGGCCCGTGATCGGGGAGTTCACGATGGCCGACGTGGTGACCGTGCCCAGCCACCTGTCCATCCCGGACGTGACCACCTACATGACGGTCGAGGCCGTCCGTGACGTCGCGTCCCCGGACACACCGGCTCCGGCCCCGGCCGACGCGCAGGGACGGTCCGACCAGACCTTCCTCGTCGACGCGGTCGTGCGGTCGGGCGGCGCCGAACGCCGCGCAGTGGCCCGCGGTCAGGACATCTACGCGGTCACGGCTCCCCTGGTCGTGGAGGCTCTCGACCGCGTTCTCACCGGCCGCACCCGTACGGTCGGCGTCGCCGCCGCAGGCGCGATCTTCGACGCCCCCGGCTTTCTGCGGGCGCTGTCCCCGCACGTCACCCTGGACCTGCTGCCGTAGCGATGCGGCACCGGCTCGGCCCCGACCGCCCCAGCCCCACGGCAGCGACCCCCGGCCGGGGAAAAGGACCAGTAGTGCTTCGTCAGGTTCTGTTTCTGCTGGTCAGTGCGTGGGCGCGAGCGCGGCGAGGTCACCCAGCACCCGGGCCGCCGGTGCCGGGTCGACCAGCCACTTCAGGTGGCTGCTGGTGAGCGTACGGACGTCGTAGGGGTTCTCCGGCGTCAGCGCGTCGCCCTCGCGGATCATCCGGTCCTGCATGGCGAGCGGCATGCTGGTGTCCTCGGACAGCCGGACGTACGTCTTGGGGATCCGCCCCCACGTGTCGGCCTGCGCCCGGTCGTCGGGTGTGCCGGCGTCGAGGTTCTCGTCGGGCTGGAAGGTGTTGAGGAAGGCCATGAACTCGTCGTCCGTGCCATCGGCGAGGAAGGCGGCCTTGAGGGACGCGAGGACGTCAGGGTCGGCGGTGCGGAAGTTGGCGCGCAGCAGCCCGAGTTCGGCGAGGTTCCCGACCATCGCGGAGGCCAGCCCGGTGACGTCGACCGTGGCCATCTCGGGCTCGGCGTAGTAGGCGCTGACGTCGAGGTCGACGGGGCACCAGGCGGAGACGTAGACGATGCGGTCGATCAGGTCGGGGCGCCGATTGGCCGCAACGGTGGCCGTGATTCCGCCTCGGCTGTGGGAGACGAGGATGACGGGCCCGTTGCGCTTGGCTCGCTCCAGTATGCCGATGAGGTGCGTGGCGTTGTCGGCGAGCGTGACGCCCTTGATGGAGCCGGGAGCGTGGGCGAGCCCTTCGAGGTCCTGGGGCGCCTGGTAGGCGCTCGGGTACGTCGCCGCGAACCCGTGCCCTGGAAGGTCGACGGCCACGGAGCGGTGTCCGAGGAGGCCGAGTTCGGCTTGGAGCGGCGCGAAGGAGAAGGAGTTCGCGAAAGCTCCGTGAACCAGTACGAACGTCGGTTGCATCTGTCTGCTCACTTTCTGGCCTCTGCGGCGTCGGCGGTACGCGCATGGCCAGTTCCGGCGACGCGAACCGCCTCGCGGCCTAGGCCGGGGTACGAGTCGTCGTCCCGCGGCGCGTCATTCCGGCCGCGGAGAGGTTTCCGTGCACGGCAAGCGGCAACGGTCAAGCGCGGAGCGATGAAGGCGACTTGGGGCAAGCTGCCCTCATCCGATGCTTCACAGTACTCAGTGAAAGATCATCCGCACTACTCGGACGGGTCCTTCCGCTTGTGCACGTCGCCTCCATCGGTGTCCTGGTCGTGGGACATCCGGTGGGAAACCGGTGGAATTCCGGCCCGTGAGGGGCGTCTCTCCGCAGGAGATCGAAGGCCGCGGGACCGCGGGATCAAGGGCACAGCTTCCCTCGGTAGGCGCCCGCCGGCAGGTCGGTTTCCATCTCCTCGGGCACCTGCTCGTCGCCGAGGACGCGGCACAGGTCCGCGGCCCAAGCCCTCGCTTCACGACGGTCTTCTTCACTCCCGGTGGCATCCGGAGAGGGCGGCACGGACGCGTCGAGCGTCCTGCGCGCGGGGAGGCGGGCGGATGAGTCTCTCCGCCCGCCGTCGGCGACGACCAGCGCGACGAGATGGTTGTCCTCCCGCAGCGCGGTGCCTTCCGGAGCGAAAGGGTCCACCGTCCAGCCCTCCGGCGGAGACGACGTCCCGGCCTTCGTCTCGCCTCGGAGGGAGCCGCCGAAACCGTCAACGAGGAGGGTCGGCGGCCCCTGGTCGGAGACGGCGACGGCCGACGGCCTGTCATCGGACGTGAACGTGTCCCGCCACTCGGTCCTGCCGGTCGTCATGTCGTACACGGTGACGTCGGTCCTCGACCGGTCGGAGCCGGTCTCCGCGTACCGGGCGACGGCGAGCCGGCTCGCGTCGGGGCTCAGACCGTACTTCAGGCCCGAGGCGTAGTCCTCCTCGACGATCTCGAACCTGCGGGAGTTCCGCCGTGCCGGGGACGATCCGCGCAGGTCCCACACGGAGAAGATGTACGTCTTCTTCTGGACCTGCGTGTACGGCTTGACGGGTGTCGTCCTCTCGGACAGCGTCACCACGCTGTCGTTGCCCACGCCGATCACCTCGCCGCTGCCCTCGAACCTCAGCTGCCGTGACAGGCTGCCGTCGGAGGTGTCCCAGACGAGGACCGAACGGAGGCGACTGTTCCAGACGAGCTTCCGTGCCCCCGGGCCGAAGAAGTAGGCGCCGGAGGACGGGGAGAAGAAACTCTGGAACACACCAGCGGGTGCCGCCAGCTTCGTGGTGGTGCGGTTCCGCACGTCGTACAGGAAGCCTTGGGAGTCCTTCTCGTCTCCCTGGGCGAACACCACCAGTGACCCGTCCGGGCTGACCGCCTGCACGGAGATACCGCGGCCGAAGGTCCGCTGCCGGAAGCCGGAGCCGTCGCGCTGCCAGATCACGCCCCTGCCGTCGGCGGTCCGGGAGGCGACGACTTCACCCCGGCGGCTCACGCCGTACTTGCCGCGGTAGGAGATGTCGACTTCATCGGCGTACACGGGGATCAGCAGGTCCGTGTCACCGTACCGGTGGTACATCGCGCGCAGCAGGGAGCGTGTCCGCTCCGTGTCATGGGTCCGGTAGGCCCGCAGGGCGAGCACCAGGGCGGCGTGATCGTCCCCGGATCCCCGCGTCGCGGCCACCGACTTCTGCCACAGCTCGCGTGATGCCGCTTCCGCCTGTCCCGGGCCGCTCGCGTGGTCCGGGTCCACCGTGGCCGCCGCCAGCGCGGAGACGGCGACGACGACAGCGGCCCCGGCGGATGCCGCGGCCAGCCGGAGACGGCGGGTGCTGCGGGCGCTCGCAGCGATGAACTGCTTGTCCATGGCGTTGAGTTCATCGGGACGGCGGCGCTGCCAGCGGCGGGCGTCACGCAGGTCCGCACCGCGCAGCAGGCGGTGCCGGGACCGTCCCGAGCGCTCCCAGTGGGCCGCCCGTCGACGCAGGTCCTCCTGCCAGGAACGGAACTCGTGGTCGGCGGCGACGATGTCGCGCAGCCTGGACCACTGGGTGAGCAGCGTCTCGTGCGCCAGCTCGACCGTCTCCTCCGGTGGTCCGTCGTCGGGCAGGTGATCTTCGCCGGGCACCACCAGCCGGGTGGCCATCAGCCGCTGCGCGATCCGCCACCGCGCCGACGGCAGCTCCGAACGTCGTACCGTACGGCGGGCGGGGGCGGTACGGCCCTCGGCGGGGTGGACCAGCTGGGTGAGCAGCGCCCTGGCCTCCCGCTGCTCGTCCTCGGTCAGCCAGACCGTCCAGACCCGCTCCGCGTAGTTGGCCAGGGCGTCGTCCACCCGCCCCAGGGCCTCGTACGCCGCGTGCCCGATGACACCGCGTTCCTGTCGTTCCCAGAGCCGGGTGAGGGTGAACTGGAGCAGCGGCAGCCGTCCGGGGTCGCGTCCGATGTCGGCCAGGATCCGGTCGACGACCCCCGGTTCGTAGGACACACCGGTCCGTTCCAGGGGACGGACCACGGCGGCGCGCAGCTCGGCGTCGTCCATCGCGACGAGCGTGAACATGCGGTCGCCGGAGAGCAGCGGGGCGAGTTCGGGGTGGCCGAGCGCGGTGGTGAGAAAGTCGGCGCGCAGGCCGAGCAGGACCTGAAGCCCGGAGCCGGGCTCCAGGCAGTACCGCAAGGCAGCGGCGAACGGTGCGAGGTCGGTCTGCGCCGGACCGACCAGCGCCTCCTCGAACTGGTCGACGACCAGCAGCAGCCGGTCCTTGCCCTGCCGCGCAAGCAGGCGCTCGACCACCGCGGGCATCTCTCCGTCGCGCAGCAGGCGTTCCAGGCGGGGGCGCGCCTCCAGCCGGTCCGTCTCGGGCAGGTCGGGTTCGAGCAGGGGCAGCAGCGCGAGTGCGAGGGTGGCCAGCGGGTTCGGTCCCGGCCGTCCCGGACGCAGGACCACCGTCTCCCGTCCCTGCCCGCCGCCCCGGCCCAGGCGCAGCAGCGGCAGGACCCCGGCGAACAGCAGCGAGCTCTTGCCGCTTCCGGACGGCCCGACCAGGCAGGTCGCGGGCGCGTAGCCGAGGCGGTCGACGATCCGGCGGGCCGGGTCCTCCCGGCCGTGGAAGAGCGCGGCGTCCCGCTCCTGGAAGGGTTCGAGGGCGCGGAAGGGGCTGACGGCCAGCGAGGCGTCGCCGAGCGCCGGCCAGCTCGTCCGCAGTGTGCGGGTGGGGATGGCGTAGGCCGTGCGGATGCCCGCGTCGTGGTCCGCGGCGACGACCATGCCGACCACGCCGCCGCTCTCGGTGTCCCATACCGGTGCGCCCGAGAAGCCCTGCCGGATCCCGTGCTGGGCGGCCGGGTCGGTGTCGTACTGGAACCAGTCGGCGCCCTGCATGCCGCGCAGCCAGCCGGTGCTCCACACCCCGTCGTCGTAGCCGGCCGGGAAGCCGAAGGTGCGCACGCGGCGGTCGGGGCTCGCCCCGTCGTCCACCAGACGGGCCACCGGGGCGTTGGCCGGCGGTTCGGCGAGCAGCCGTACGACGGTGACGTCGCCCGGACCGTCGCCGCCGAGCGGAGTCCAGGCCACGACGCATGCCTCGATCCGGTGGCCGGGCCGGGCGAGGGGGAAATCGACCGCCAGGCGGCCCTCGGGCGGTTCCGGGTCGTCCGGTGCGGCCCCCAGCACTCCGGCGACGACGTGGGTACAGGTCAGGACGTCCCGTGGCCCGATGAGGAAGCCGGCTCCCGTCGGACGTCCCGAACCGTCGAGGATGCGGACGACGGCGGCGTCCCCCGGCGCTGCGCTGTCGAACTCCATGGCTCCAGTTCGCACTTCGACTCGAAGGAGTGCGCGAGGCTCACTCCGCCTCCGCGTTCTCCGAGGATCACCTACGCAGCACCCGTTCGAGGAGAGCGCTTTCGGTCACGGTTGCCGCAGGCGGATCCCGCGTCTCGGTGCCCTCCGCGACGCAGGCCCCGGCCGGGGGCGGTGGACCTTGATGTTCGCGCTGTCATCGATCAGCTGCGCGGTCCTGGGCGGCTCACCCGGGGGCCGGGACGTTCGCCGCGAAGCCGCGCGCGACGTTGCCGGCGGGGTCGAAGTCGACGGCGACGTACGTGTGGCCGCTCGTGGTCTTCGCCAGCCCCACGCCGATCCTGCGTGAGGACTTCCACACCAGCTGCGTGAACAGGCCCCACTGGCGGAACGTGCTCATGTCGGGCTCGCGGCCGAAGTACGTGTATTCCTTGATCTGGTCGTACCAGGCGTCGGCGACGGCGGCTCCGCTCGGGGTCGCACCGGTCGAACTCCACGCGAGGTACAGGTTCTCGCCGTACTTGTTGGTGGGCCGGTGCTCCAGCCGACCGTTCGATGCCATGGTCGTGGCCCACTCCTGGGCCCAGCGGCCGATCTCCGCGTCGAGGGCCAGCGGTGGACAACCGTGCCGGGCGCGGAGGAAGTTCGCCCGGTCCAGCAGCTGCTTGTCGAAGCCCGGGTCGGCGGACGCCGGAGCGGCGGGCGGGGCCTGCGTCAGGGTGGCGACCGCGGCCGCCGCCGTGGTGAGGCCGTAGCGGAGGGCAGTACGCCGGTTCACCGTGTTCGTCATCGAGAAGACGTTGCCCCCGGCGGGTCCGACGAAATCGCGGCTCACGAGTGGTTTATCGGCCTCTTCGGCAGTCGTCGGACGCACCGGGCGTCGAGTGAGCGTCATGAACGGGAGAGGTGATGACGCCGAACGGTGTTCCCCGAGGTGACGCCGGGAGCACCGACGGTCTCGGCGACGTCGGCGTCGGGCCGACGCGGTGGATCTGGTGGAGGCCGATGCGCTCGGTGCCGATCCACACGTCTTCGCGGCGGTCCTTCACGGCTTTGCCGGCGGTCTCCTCCGAGACGCCTCCGGAGTACGCGGGCCGCGTTCCACGGCACCGGGGGGAGAGGAACCCCGGCCGCCGCACGGCCGGGGTTCCTCGGTGAGGTCGGTCAGCAGGTCCGCGCAAGGTCAGCGCTGCAGGGTGAGGACACCCGGCCGCCACGGCAGTTGGTCGTAAGGCCCACTGGCGGTGGGGGACTTGCCCTGGTAGAGGAACTGCAGGTTGCAGGGGTCGATGGTCATGGTCTGGTCGGGGTTGCTGCGGACCAGGTCACCGTGGCTGATGTCGTTGGTCCAGGTGGCACCGCTGTTGGCCTTGCCCGCGAAGGGGTTGCTCTCGGTGGCGGCCTGCGGGGTCCACGAGCCGTTCAGGCTGGAGGCGGTGAAGGAGCGGAAGTAGCGCTGCTCGTTCGCACCCCGGGCTTCGACGATCATGAGGTACTGGTTCTGGCCCTTGACCTTGTAGACCTGCGGCGCCTCGAACAGGTTCTTCGTGGTGTCGCTCATGACGGTGGTGTACGAGGAGCCGAAGTTGCCCGGGAAGTTGCCGATCGGCATGCTCGCCCGGTAGATCTTGCCGTTGTCACCGGCGAAGAACAGGTACATGTTCTGGCTGTCGGCGATCAGGGTCTGGTCGATCGGCCCGGTGCCGGAGTCGGGGAGGCTTCCGGTGAACAGGGGCTGCGGCGCGGACCAGCCGTTGGGGTTGGTGGGGTCGCTCGACGTGCGGTAGATGAAGGGCCAGGCACCCCACTGGTAGGCCAGCACCCAGATGTTCTTGGGCGCGAAGTAGAACAGCGTGGGCGCGACCGCGGCCTGGCTCATCCCGGTCTGGCCGGCCGACGCCATGTCCGACCAGTTCGTGAAGGGGCGGAACATCATCGAGCCGTACGACGATCCGGACACGTTCGACGCGTAGACCAGGTGCTGGCCGTTGTGTGTCACGGTGGTGAAGTCCTTCACCGCCGCCCACCCGTTCGCCGGCTGTGCCAGCACGCCCGTCGACGACCACCGGTACGTCGACGGCAGAGAACACGTGCCGCCCCCCGACGCGGACAGGCCGGTCCACTTCTGGTTGCTGCCGCCGTTGCACGCCCCGATCTGCACCGCCGTGCCATTGGCCGTACCGGCGCCCGCGGCCTCCAGGCACAGCCCGGACTCGACGCCGACGACCGTGCCGTCGGAGTTGACCCGCCACTGCTGGTTCGCGCCACCGGAACAGGACCAGATCTGCACTCGGGTTCCGGCCGTGGTGGAGTGACCCGGGACGTCCAGACACTTGTTGCCGTACACGGTGAGCTGGTTGCTGTCCGTCAGCGTCCACTGCTGGTTGGTCCCGCCCCAGCAGTCGTGGATCTGCAGAAGCGTGCCGTCGGTCTGGCCCGCTCCCACCACGTCGAGGCACCGGTTGGAACCAACTCCTCGCAAGGCGCCGGTGGAAGCCGCCTGGGCCGGGGTGGCGACGAGCATCCCCGCCAACGCGACCAGGACCGCGACCGCGGCGGCGAGCACCGCAGACGGATGCCTGCGGCTGAAACTTCCTCTGTGCATGGACACTTCCCAACCTTGAGTGGGCGGTTCCGGTCGACCTCGTCAGAGGTCGACCGGACTGTCGGTGCAGTGCGGTGCAACGGGCCGGTGCGGCGGCCGTGTCGCGTTCGCTATTTCGAACGAAGGTCGAAATAGCGTCAGGGTGAAGGGTAGGGAACCGGTGAACGGCGTCAATACCTCTCGCATGCGTCGGTACTGAATCCGAAACATTCGCCAGAGAAAACCGACGCGCGCGCCACCCCCGTCGGCTCACCGACCGCTCCGATCACGTCTGGCTCGATCCGCCACCTCCCCGCCTCTCGGGGTCGTCGCGCCGACCGGCTCCACCTGAGGTCGTCCACTCACGGGGCGTGGGTCCGTGTCCTGCCCCCCGGCCAGCATCCCGAAAGTTTCGTCCCAGCAGCGGAAACTTTTTCTGCGAGGAGTGTTGACGATGCATCGTCAACACCTCAATCATTCCTGCCTGAGAGTCGGCCGCAGCTCGATATGTCGAACCACCTCGATCCTGGGCAGTCCGTGCCGCACCGCAGAGCCGCGTACCACTGCACACACGGACGAGTCCGCGCTGCCCGGGCTCCGGCCCGCCCCGCCCCGCCCGTACGTCTGCCGAATGGATGCGGATGACGCACTCCCCCGCGCTCCAGTCCTTCCATGATCCCTACCTTGGAGGCACAGTCATGGGCTCGTACGCCCTTCCCAGACCCGTTGTCCGCCGGAAGATCCGCGCCCTGCTGTTAGGGCTGTTCGTCGGCGTCCTGGGTTCGGTCGCCGCGCTGGTCGCGCCGCCGACCGCACACGCCGCCGAGAGCACGCTCGGCGCCGCGGCGGCGCAGAGCGGCCGCTACTTCGGCACCGCCATCGCCTCGGGCAGACTGAGCGACTCGACGTACACGTCGATCGCGAGCCGCGAGTTCAACTCGGTGACGGCCGAGAACGAGATGAAGATCGACGCCACCGAACCGCAGCGCGGCCAGTTCAACTTCACCGCCGCTGATCGCGTCTACAACTGGGCGGTGCAGAACGGCAAGCAGGTGCGCGGCCACACCCTGGCCTGGCACTCCCAGCAGCCCGGCTGGATGCAGAGCCTCAGCGGCAGCCAGCTGCGCCAGGCGATGATCGACCACATCAACGGCGTGATGGCTCACTACAAGGGCAAGATCGCCCAGTGGGACGTCGTGAACGAGGCGTTCGCGGACGGCAGTTCGGGCGCCCGGCGGGACTCCAACCTGCAACGCACGGGCAACGACTGGATCGAGGTCGCCTTCCGTACCGCGCGCGCCGCCGACCCGGCGGCGAAGCTCTGCTACAACGACTACAACGTCGAGAACTGGACCTGGGCGAAGACCCAGGCCATGTACGCCATGGTCCGGGACTTCAAGCAGCGCGGCGTGCCGATCGACTGCGTCGGCTTCCAGTCGCACTTCAACAGCGGCAGCCCGTACAACAGCAACTTCCGCACCACGCTGCAGAACTTCGCCGCCCTCGGCGTCGACGTGGCCATCACCGAACTCGACATCCAGGGCGCCCCGGCCTCGACCTACGCCAGCGTGACCAACGACTGCCTGGCCGTCCCGCGCTGCCTCGGCATCACCGTCTGGGGCGTACGCGACACCGACTCGTGGCGATCCGATCAGACGCCGCTGCTGTTCAACGGGGACGGCAGCAAGAAGCCCGCCTACACCGCCGTCCTCAACGCGCTCAACGGCGGCTCCTCCACGCCCCCCGCGGGTTCCGGACAGATCAAGGGCGTCGGTTCGGGCCGCTGCCTGGACGTGCCCGGCAGCAGCACCACCGACGGCACCCAGCTCCAGCTGTGGGACTGCAACACCGGCACCAACCAGCAGTGGACGTACACCGACGCCGGCGAGCTGAGGGTCTACGGCAACAAGTGCCTGGACGCCGCCGGCACCGGCAACGGCTCCAAGGTCCAGATCTACAGCTGCTGGGGCGGCGACAACCAGAAATGGCGCCTCAACTCCGACGGGTCCATCGTCGGCGTCCAGTCCGGCCTCTGCCTCGACGCCGTCGGAGCCGGCACCGCCAACGGCACTCTGATCCAGCTGTACTCCTGCTCGAACGGCAGCAACCAGCGCTGGACCCGCACCTGAGGGGACCTGCCGCGATCGAAACAGCGATGACGGCCTACGGGACGGCTTCTCCCGCCCCCGCAGGAAGGCATCGTTGATGGTCCGGGGTCGCCGCCGTGACGGCGGCGACCCCGGCGATCGGCATGCCCCGAGCCTTCCACCTCACAGCCCGTCAGCCTGACTGTGCCGCAGGGCCCGGTGAGCCGTACCGCTCGGGTACGGTCCACCGGGCCACCGGTCCCGCGGAGTCGCCGCGGTCAGCCGTCAGCTGCAACCGCTGTTGTTCTTGTAGCTCGCGTAGTGCCAGACGTTCTTGTGGTAGAAGCGGTACTTGCCGCTCGCGGTGCGGTAGATGTCGAAGTAGTAGCGCGAACCGTGGTACCGCAGCTTGTACTTGGTGGCGTCGGTGGATCCGGTGCTCCGGTACTCCAGCTCGCCCGCCCTGGTGCTGGGGTTCCACTTGTCGTCGGCCGCGCCGAAGGTCTTGGTGCCGACCTTGCCGTCCTGGGTCAGGCCCCAGGCCTTCTGCAGCTGCTTGGTGGCGTACGCGGTGTTCGCGCCGTACTTGCCGTCGATGTCGTCCCAGTCGAACTGGGTTCCGTTGCTCTCCTTGACGCCCTCGGCGTACAGGATGATCTGCCACAGGCAGGTCGCGTTGGTGTCCTTGTACGACGTGGTCGACAGCGTGCCCTCGTCGGCGAAGTCGTCGTAGAACGAGCCGCCGCCGTTGACGTAGCCGCTGGAGGCGGACGCCGAGGCCGGCGAGGCGCTCACCGCGAGCGCGCCGGCGACGGCGGCGCTCACGGCGGCGGTGGCCAGGCGGGTGCGGGTGTTACCGAAGTTCATTCAGGTCCCCCGTAGAAGGTTTGCAGTGTGTTTACCTGATCATGATGCCAGGGCCTCCGGTGGTGGAGAAACGAGTGGTGGGCGGCACCGTGGGCCCGTGTGCGCCGCCGTCACGTCCCCCGTCCGGTGGAGGCGGCGCGCGATGGGGCCGGCCCGGGGGAATCCTGTCGACGGCAGCGGCGGGTGGCGGGCAGGAGGCGGACGGGATGCGGCAGGCGCGACAGGGGGTCCGGGCCGGCACGGTGGCGAGGGCCGGCTCGCGGCGCAGCGCACGGGCACGGCCACGGCAGGCCGCGAGCGTCGGCCGGCGGACGGACGTGCGTCGTGCCTGAGCTGCCCGACGTCGAGGGATTCCGGAGGGTGCTGGAGTCCTGTGCGCGAGGACGGGTCGTCCGACGCGTCGACGTGCGCGACACGGGCGTCCTGCACGGCGTCAGCGCGCGACGGCTGCGCGGCGCACTGGAAGGCCGGCGGTTCGGCAAGCCGGAGCGGCACGGGAAGTGGCTGCTCGCCCGCACCGGCGACGGGCCCACTCTCATGCTCCACTTCGGCATGACCGGCCGGCTGATCTGCGCCGATCCCGACGATGCGCTGGATCCCCACGACCGCGTCCTGTTCACCTTGGCGGGCGGCCGGCAGGTGCGCTACCGCGACCAGCGCAAACTCCAGGGCCTCTGGCTGGCCGACGACGACTCCGCCGTCGCCCGGCTCCTGGAGCGCCAGGGGCCCGACGCGATGGCGGTGAGCCGCGAGGAGTTCGAGACCGCGCTGGCCGGGCGCCGCGGCCACATCAAGACCGCCCTCACCGACCAGTCCGTCCTGGCCGGCCTCGGCAATCTGCTCGCCGACGAGATCCTGTGGCTCGCCGGGCTACGCCCCGACCGCCGGGCGAGCGACCTCGGCCCGGCCGACCGCCGGCGCCTGTACACCCGGATGCGCCGCACGCTCCGCGCCGCGGTCGCCGCCGGCTGCGTCCCGCCGCGCGACTCCTGGCTCACCGGCCACCGCGACGACCCCGACCCGGTCTGTCCCCGCTGCGGCTTCCCCCTGCGCCGGACCCGGATGTCCGGTCGCGGCACGGTGTGGTGCCCGCGGTGCCAGCCGAGCGGGTCCTGACCGGAACCAGTGCTGCGGCCCCGTCCTCCCGAAGGAGGACGGGGCCGTTCTCGTCGTGGGCGAGGACCCGCCGGCATCACCGCGGCGGTGTCTGCCGGTGAGCGCGGGACCCGGCCGACAGCGGGTCAGGACTCCACGGCGGCCGCCCGCTGGAACCGGGCGTAGACCCAGGCGCTGTCCGTCTGGCCCTCGGGGACGTTGAAGGCGGTCGCCGTCTGCGTCTCCCCCATCCTCCGGAAGCCGGTGATCTCCACGTCGTACTCGACGTTGTCGACGTACACCTTCTCCGGCACGTGGAACTCCTGCAGGAGGACCACGTCGTTCGGGTGCGGGCCTTGGTTGGGTGTCTCGTCATGACGGAAACGCACATTGATGTCGCGGTCGAAATTTCCGTTCTCGAAGTGCACCTTGACGGTGAGGTACACCCAGAACTGCGACTGCCCCGACAGCAGAATCGGGTAGTTGTAGTGTGTGAACTTGCCTATCGGGAATTCCCGGCCGTTGAGGATCGCCTCCATCGGGTGGCCTTCGAAGTCATAGCCGCTCACATTGCCGCCGGAGGCCGGCTGCCCCCACCTGATCCGGCCGGTGTTCACTCCCGTGAGACCCGGAAGGTTCGCACTGGTCCCCGTGAATTTTCCGCTGGTCTCGATAAGCCCCATCGCGGGATTCCCCTTTCCCTGGGCTTCGCCGAACGAGTTCCCCGCCGTATTGATCCCGGGTTCCGGGATCAATGCGCCCCACTCTATGAGGGTGAGGCAGGGGCGATGAAACGAGAAAACAGGACAAATACACACGGTGCCGACCAGGGCGTCGGCCCTCGCCTGCGGGAAGCGCCGCCCCGGCCGTAGCGGACCTGGCGGATCGCCTCCGACCTGCTCGCGGCGTCCCGGATCCAGTGGGGCCCGGTGACCCCGGCGACGGTGCCAAAGGGGCGGTGACCGGCCGACAGGGCACCGCGCCTGTCGTGCACCGACCGCGCGCGAGGGGTTCGATTCAGGTCAATTACCCCTGGCCGCCTTGGCCATTGATTGACTATCTCTTTACTTTCGAAGCTCGAATGGGTGATCATCAGGCAATCCTTCGTGACCACGTGCCAGGTCCCGTCCCGCCGCGGGAGGTCCCGGCGACGACCTCCCGAACAGGAGTCCCATGCCCACGTCCGCAGCCCACGCCCTCGCGGGCATCGCCGCCGAACAGGCGCCCGACGCCGAGGAGTTGCTCGGCTCGGCCTTGTACGAGGAGGTGGTGCGGCACTTCTCGGCCGAGCCCGGCGCTCCGTCCGCGTCCGTCGTCCGGCACCAGGTCCGCGAGTGCCTGCGCTACCTCTATCTCGTCTCCCGCCACCCCGACCGGCTCGGCGGCCTCTTCCTGCCGGTCGAGCAGGACATCGACGAGATCTGGCACTACCTCATCCTGCAGACCCACGAGTACCGCGACCTGTGCGAGAACCGGCTGCCCGGCGGGCACTTCATCCACCACCGCAGCATCTCCTACGACGCCTACCAGGAAGCCCCCGGGCGGGAGGCCGTCGCCGAGGAGGCCCTGCGCTGGATCCCCCTCTACACCGCCGCGTTCGGCCCCTTCGACGCCGACGCCCTGCCGCACTGGACGATCGTGCGGTTCCTGCACCACGAACTCGGCCTGTCCCTGGGTGAGATATCCGCCCTGGGCGAAGACGCTCAGTCGCCCGACGGCCCGACGGCCTCGGAGCGGGATCGCACGTGACGCAGACGGCCCCGCCGACCGCGGCGGAATACTCCCGGGAACAGCGCCGCGCCCTGCGGGTGATCGTCGTCTCGCAGGTGCTCGGCGGCGCCGGCATGGCGGCCGGCATCACGGTCGGCGCGCTGCTCGCCGAGGACCTGCTCGGCTCGACCAGCCTGGCGGGGCTGCCGGCCGCGCTCTTCACCATCGGCGCGGCCCTGGGAGCCGCGGTCCTCGGGCGCGTCTGTCAGCGCTTCGGGCGCCGCCCGGGTCTTGCGCTCGGCAACGCGGTCGCGGCACTGGGCAGCGCGGGCGTGGTGGCGGGAGCCGCCGCACGCTGGCCGGTCCTGTTGCTGACCGCGCTCTTCGTGTACGGCGCGGGTACGGTCACGGGGCTGCTGGCGCGGTACGCGGGTGCCGACCTCGCCCCGCCCGAGCGACGCGGCCGGGCCTCCGGAACCGTGCTGTTCGCCATGACCCTGGGCGCGGTCGCGGGCCCCAACCTGATCGGCCCCACCGGCAGTCTCGCCGACGCCTGGGGCCTGCCACGGCTGACGGGCCCCTTCCTGCTGGCGGTGGCCGCCTACACCGCCGCGGCCCTGGTGCTGCTGGTGTGGCTGCGCCCGGATCCACTGCTTCTGACACAGCCGCGGGAAACCGGCGCTGGCGTGGCCGGGCCCGGCAGCGGTCCCCACGGTCCCGGGCGCGCCGCTCCCGGTGTCATCACCGGTGCCACCGTCATGATCACCGCGCAGCTGGTGATGATCACCGTGATGACCATGACGCCCGTCCACATGACCGCCCACGGCCATGGGACCCAGGCGGTGGGTCTGGTGATCGCCCTGCACGTGGGCGCGATGTTCCTGCCGTCCCCACTGAGCGGTCTGCTCGCGGACCGGATCGGCGGGCGGCGGGTCGGCGCCGCGGCCGGCGTCGTCCTGCTGGGCGCTGGCCTGTCCGCGGCCCTCGCCCCACCGGCCTCCACCACACTGCTGGCCTGCACGCTGGTCCTGCTCGGCGTCGGCTGGAACCTGGCCCTGCTGGGCGGCACGGCCCTGATCACGGACGCCGCCCCCGCGGAGAACCGGGCCGCGGTGCAGGGCATGGCGGACGTGGGGATGTCCGTGGCCGGTGCGACGGGCGGCATGGTCTCGGGCCTGGTGGTGGGCGGCAGCGGTTACCCCACTCTGGCGACGGCGGCAGGGGCCCTCGCCCTCGCGGTGATCCCGGCGGTGGCGCTCAGCAACGGGCGCCGGCGCGGGTGAAACAGGCGTCCACATCCGGTCCGCCAGGTGATCCGGAAGAACAGGAGACCCCGATGGTTACCACCTCCGGCCCGCAGGCCGCCGCCCGCCCGGTCGACGCCGTCGTCGTCGGCGCCGGTCTCTCCGGCCTCTACCAGCTCCACCGGCTGCGGCAGCTCGGCCTGACGGCGATGGTCCTCGAAGCGGGTGACGACATCGGCGGAACCTGGTACTGGAACCGGTATCCCGGAGCCCGCTGCGACATAGAGAGCATGTCCTACTCCTATTCCTTCTCCCCGGAACTGGACCAGGAGTGGGAGTGGAGCGAACGGTACGCCTCCCAGCCGGAGATCCTGCGGTACATCCACCACGTCGCCGACCGGTTCGACCTGCGCGGGGACGTCATGCTGCGCACCCGGGTCACCCGCGCCGTGTACGACCAGGACAGTCACCTCTGGCACCTGTCCACGGACACCGGGCTGGCCGTCACCGCCCGGTTCGTCATCCTGGCGACGGGCTGCATGTCGGTCCCCAAGGACCCTGGCATACCCGGCGCCGACAGCTTCACGGGCGCCGTCCACCACACCGCCCGGTGGCCGCGTGAGGACGTCTCCTTCGCCGGCAAGCGGGTCGCCGTGATCGGTACCGGCTGCTCGGGCGTCCAGGCCATCCCCGTCATCGCCGACGAGGCGGCTTCCCTCACCGTCTTCCAGCGCACCCCGGCCTACGTGCTGCCGGCGCACAACCGCCCGCTGCGGCCCGCGGAGATCGCACAGCTCAAGGCCCGCTACCCCGAATTCCGGCGGGCCCAACGGCTCTCCCGGGGCGGAACCGTCTTCGAGCCGCCGACCCGGTCGGCCCTGGAGGCGGACGAGACCGAGCGCACGGCCGCCTACGAGGCCGCCTGGGACGAGGGCTTCCTGAACGGACTGCTGCGCACCTACACCGACATCCTGACCGACGAGAAGGCCAACGAGACCGTGGCGGAGTTCGTCCGGTCCAAGATCCGGTCGATCGTCGACGACCCCGCGACGGCCGAACTGCTCTCCCCGCGCACGTACCCGTTCGCGACCAAGCGCCCCTGTCTGGGCACCGACTACTACGCCACCTACAACCTGCCGCACGTGTCGCTGGTCGACCTGCGCACGACTCCGATCGAGACGATCACGCCCCGGGGCATCCGGACCTCGGACGGGGAGCACGTCCTCGACATGATCGTCTTCGCCACCGGCTTCGACGCCCTGACGGGCTCTCAGCTCTCCATCGACATCGTGGGCAAGGGCGGCGTGCCCCTCCGCGACAGGTGGGCGGAAGGTCCCCGGAACTATCTGGGGCTCGTCACGGCCGGTTTCCCCAACCTCTTCACCGTCCTGGGTCCGCTCAGCCCGTCCGTGCTCACCAACATCGCGGTGTCCCTGGAACAGCAGGTCGAGTGGATCACCGACTGCATCGCCCACCTGCGGCGGAACGGCATCACGGAGATCGACGCCGCCCCGGATGCCGAGGCGGACTGGGGCGTCCACGTGGCGGAGGTTGCCGACCGTACGCTCTACCCCGCGGTGGACTCCTGGTACACGGGAGCGAACGTCCCGGGCAAACCCCGCGTGTTCCTCGCCTACGCGGGCGGGTTGGACCGGTACCGGGAGCAGTGCGACACCGTGGCCCGGAACGGCTACACCGGCTTCCTCCTCTCCTCCTGAGAGCAGCAGGCGGAGCACCGGCCGTGGGCACCGCACCACGGCCGGTTCAGCCGGTACGGGTCCGTCTGTCACCGCCGCGGCCGGTGCGCCCCTGCGCACCGACCGCTTCCGCTCCGGTCGATGTCCCCGCCGGCGCTGCGTCAGGTGGCGCAGCACTCGGGCGACATCACTCTCCCTACCGGATCGGTTCGGCCCGAACATGCCGCCCACCGACCGCATCCGGGACCACGCCGGCCAGGCGCGCGGACCGGGCACGCCGACTCGCCGGCCTCGTGCGTCACCGGTTCCCCACCGGGAGCGGGAGAAGCCGCCCGGTCCGGCGTCTCAGCCAGTGGCCAGCTCTCCGAGCAGCTTCCAGGTGCGGCGCCGGTCGGCCTCACCACCGAGGTCCGTCGTGGTGAACACCACCTCCGTCGCCCCGGCCTCGCGGTAGCGCCGTACCTCGGCGGCGACGGCCTCCTCGTCCCCGATCACGGCCAGGTCGGCGGCCCGGGTGCCCCCGGACAGCTCGATCACCCGCTGGTAGGAGGGGAACCGCTCGTAGAACGCGAGCGCCTCGGTCGCGCTCTCCCGCACGGCCTCGGGGTCCGCGGTGACCACGCCGGGCACGAACGCCACGATGCGCGGCGCCGGCCGGCCTGCCGCCTCGGCCGCCGCGGTGACGGCCGGGACGATGTGCTCGGCGAGCGCGCGCGGGCCGGCCAGGTACGGGAGGATGCCGTCCGCGAGTGCACCGGCGACGCGAAGCGCCTGTGGTCCCATGGCGGCGACCAGGACGGGCACCGGCGGTTCGGCGCCCGGCACCGTCGCCGGCAAGGGTGTGGTGGCGGTCAGCAGCTCTCCGTGGAAGTCGGCGCTGCCCGTCTCGACGAGTTGGCGCAGGGCTGTGAGGAACTCCCGGAGCAGGCGGATGGGGCGCTCGTACGGGATGCCGAAGCCGGCTTCCGTCAGCTGCTTCGTGCCGAGCGCGAGCCCTAGGTGGTAGCGGCCGCCGGTGGCCGCCTGGGCTGTTTGGGCCTGGCCGGCGAGGAGAAGCGGATGGCGGCCGAAGACGGGGACCGCAGATGTTCCGACGTGCAGCCCGGGCACTTCGCGGCCGACGATCGCGGCGAGCGAGGGCGAGTCGTACGAGAAGGTCTGCCCGAACCACGCAGAACGCAGCCCGGCCTCGTGGGCTTCCCGCGCGAGCTGCACCAGGGTGTCGATCCGGTGCTGAAGAGGGAGCGCTAATCCGATGGTCATACCCAGAGCAACCGGCATGCTCACGACCGGCATTCCTGGCCGTGTATGACAAGTGCGTTGCCGGCACGTAACACCGGCCCGCCCTCCGCCTGCGGCTGCTGTAGAAATGGGCCTCATGATGTCCGAGTGCTTGGTGCGACGCCTGGTCATCGACCTGTGCCGGCGCCCGGGCTCGTGTTGTTGCTGATCCGGCCCGCTACGCGCCCTGCCGTGCGGTGAGGTCACCCGCACCAGGACGGTTGCCGCGCCCCTGTCTCAGGGGTCGTTCTCTCCCCTTTCGTTCGGCGTCACTGCCGCTCGGGTCCGGCCACCCCTGCCGGTCGCCGGCAGCAGCTCACGTCCCCGCGCCCAAGGAGGACGACGCGTGTCCACCTCTCCTGCTCCAGCGACATCCGATGACATGACGTCACCCGCCGGCGTGCCAGTGCCGCCCGCACCGCGTCCGCCGGCGCGGGGCGCGTGGGCGCGCGTGCGCCATGGCGCGCTGCCGTTCGGTTCCCTCCTGCTGGCCCTCGCCCTGTGGCAGCTGCTGGCGGCGAGCGGAACGTGGAGCGAGACGCTGGTTCCGCCGCCCGCCAGGGTGTGGGACGCGTTCGTCGACGTGTCCACGACGCACGACGGCGTACGCGGCTACAACGGCACCTACCTCATCGAGCACCTCGGCATCAGCCTGCGCCGCATCGCGATCGGAGCCGGTGTCGGCATCGCACTCGGGGTGCTGTTCGGGCTGCTCATGGGCACAGTCGGCTGGATGCGTTCGCTGTTCGAGCCCTGGATCACCTTCCTGCGGACGCTGCCGCCCCTGGCGTACTTCTCGCTGCTCGTCATCTGGCTGGGCATCGACGAGGAGCCGAAGGTCACCCTGCTGGCCATGGCCGCCTTCCCGCCCGTCGCCGTGTCCACCACCACGGCCGTCGCGGCCGTGCCCACGAGCCTGGTCGAGGCCGCCCGCGCGCTCGGCGCGTCGCGGTGGGACGTCGTCAGGGACGTCGTCGTACCGTCCGCGCTGCCGGAGACTCTCACCGGGGTCCGGCTCGCCGTGGGCGTGGCCTACTCCTCCCTCGTCGCCGCCGAGCTGGTCAACGGCCTGCCCGGCATCGGCGGCATGGTCAAGGACGCCGCCAACTACAACAACACCCCGGTGGTGCTGGTCGGCATCATCGCCATCGGCGTCTCAGGCCTGATCATCGACGGCCTGCTGCTGCGGCTGGAACGCGCTGTCGTGCCGTGGCGCGGTCGCGCGTAGAACCCTGTCCCCCGTGCACAGAAACGGCTCCGCCATGTCCCGTGTCCCCCCAGGTCCGTCCCGCCGTCTCCTCCTCGCCGGTGCTCTGGCCGCCGTGTCCGCGGCCGTCACCGGCTGCTCCCCGGACAGCGAGGCGTCGACGTCCGGCGGCTCCAAGCGGCTGCGCATCGGCTACTTCGCCTTCCCCAGCGGCGACGTGATCGTGAAGAGCAGGAAGCTGCTGGAGCAGGCGCTGCCGGACTACAGGATCACCTGGATCAAGTTCGACTCCGGTGCCGGCGTCAACCAGGCCTTCATCGGCAAGTCCCTCGACATCGCCGCGCTGGGCTCCAGCCCGTTCGCCCGCGGGGTGTCCGGCAGCTCGCCCATCCCGTACAAGGTCGCGTGGATCCTGGACGTCGCGGGCGAGAACGAGGCCCTCGTGGCGCGCAAGGCCACCGGCATCACCGACGTCGCCGGGCTCAGGGGCAGGAAGATAGCCACTCCCTTCGCCTCCACCTCGCACTACAGTCTGCTGGCGGCGCTGGAGACGGCCGGCCTCGGTCCGTCCGACGTCCAGCTGATCGACCTGCAGCCGCAGCCGATCCTCGCCGCCTGGCAGCGGGGCGACATCGACGCCGCCTACGTCTGGCTGCCGACCCTGGACGAGCTGCGCACGACCGGTACGCAGCTCACCAGCAGCAAGGAGGTCGGCGCGGCGGGCCGGCCGACCCTCGACCTGGCCGTCGTGTCGGACGATCTGATCGCCAGGGACCCGCAGGCCATCGCCGCCTGGCGCAAGGCGGAGGCCAAGGCCCTGCGCCTGCTCAAGTCCGACCCCGACGGCTCGGTCGACGCTGTCGCGGCCGAGCTCGGCATCAGCGTCGCGGACGCCAGGGCGCAGCTGGCGCAGGGGGTGTTCCTCACTCCGGAGCAGGTGGTCTCCGCCGACTGGCTGGGCACCGGGAGCAGCCCGGGCAAGCTGCTCACGTACGTGACCGACACGGGGCGGTTCCTGGCCGACCAGAAGCAGATCGATGCCGCACCGTCCGAGGACGCCGTCCGCAAGGCGTTCTATCTCAAGGGGTTGTCCGATGTCCTCGCGTGAGACCACCAAGACGACCGAGGGGCTGGAAGGGGCGGGCACCACGCGCGCCGGATCCGTCCGTCTCGACCGGATCACCCACCGGTACGGCCGGGGCGGCGAGGCCTTCACCGCCGTCGGGCCTGTCGATCTGACCATTCCGGCCGGGGAGTTCCTGGTCCTGGTGGGCGCCTCAGGCTGCGGCAAGAGCACGCTGCTGCGGCTGATCGCCGGCTTCGAACAGCCCACGCAAGGTTCGGTGCGGGTCTCCGGGAGCGAGCCTCGGCCGGGCCGGGCGGCCGGGGTGGTGTTCCAGACGCCGCGGCTGTTCCCGTGGCGGACCGTGCGGGGCAACATCGACCTGGCGCTGCGCTACGCGCGGGTGCCCCGCGCTCAATGGTCCGAGCGGCGCGCGGAGTTGCTGGCCAGAGTCGGCCTGGAGGGCACCGAGAAGCGGCGGGTCTGGGAGATCTCCGGCGGTCAGCGGCAACGCGTCGCCATCGCCCGGGCGCTCGCCGCCGAGAACCCGCTCCTCCTGCTCGACGAGCCGTTCGCGGCGCTGGACGCGCTGACCCGGGAGCGGCTGCAGGAGGATGTCCGCCGGGTGACCGACCGGACCGGGCGGACCACGGTGTTCGTGACGCATTCGGCGGACGAGGCGGTGTTCCTCGGCTCCCGCGTCGTGGTGCTGACCAAGGGCCCGGGGACCGTGGCCCTGGACCTGCCCATCACTCTGCCGCGCGGCGACGTCGACGCCGAGGAGCTGCGCAACTCC
Source organism: Streptomyces tricolor (assembly GCF_002155905.1). GTDB lineage: Bacteria > Actinomycetota > Actinomycetes > Streptomycetales > Streptomycetaceae > Streptomyces > Streptomyces tricolor. The sequence continues at coordinate 38,687 of NZ_MUMF01000388.1, forward strand.
CGTGAGTTCGCCGAGCTGCGCGGGCAGGTCTCCCACGCCGTCAAGGCTGCCGCGGCGGCCTGATTCCCGTACCTCCGGAGGGAAGAGCACAAGGTGAGTCGCGACCGGCCCGTCGTGCCGATGGGTTCGCCGGCCGTCCGGGCGCGCGGGCGTGACGTGCGTACGGCGGCCCCGGCGGCAGCGGGAGCGCTGCCCCCGTGGACGATCCCACCGCTGAGCGGCGGTCGCACCTGGTGCCGGGGCAGCTCACAGCGTGCCGAACAGGCGGGCGGCGTTGCGCAGGGCGTGCGTCGCGACCCGCTCGCCGAGGACGAGACCGGCCTCGTCCGCCGAGCGGGTGTGGATGCCGGAATACACCCGGGCGTCCACGTTCTCCTGGGACAGTCGGCTCCAGGCCGTGTACCTGCGGGTCACTCCCGGAGCGGTGGGGCTGGTCAGCTCGAAAGGCGCCGTGCGCGGTCCGACGAGCGCCGAGAGGACGGTTTCCGCGGCGCCCGCGTACGTGTTGTGGCCGCTGGGGTAGTCGGGATGGGCCGGCGTGGTGTGCAGCGGCGTCCACGCGGGGTCGGGGTCGGTCGAACCGGTACGGACGGCCGTGACCGGACGCCACCGC
>NZ_MUMF01000039.1 GCF_002155905.1 Streptomyces tricolor
ACGACCGGGCGCACGGACGGTCCCGCGAGCAGGGGCCGTCGTACGCGGAGGCGTACCGGCCGGCGCGGCGGGCGGCGCCCGCCGCCGGGGCGAGCCGGCCGCTCCGCTGGTACGTCGGCCGGTGTCCCGGCCCGGTTCTCGCCGTGCCGGGTGTGACGGCTGCCGAGCCGCCGCTGCGCGCGGGGCCGGTGCGCTGGGAACCACCCGGTGGGCCGTCCGTACGGCACACGGGGTGAAGACGAGGAGGGAGAACGCAGATGGCGCGTCCGGTCGGTATCGACCTCGGTACGACGAACTCGGTGGTCTCGGTCCTGGAGGGCGGCGAGCCCACCGTCATCACGAACACGGAGGGCGCACGCACCACCCCGTCGGTGGTGGCGTTCGCCAAGAACGGCGAGGTGCTGGTCGGCGAGGTCGCCAAGCGGCAGGCCGTGACGAACGTCGAGCGCACCGCGCGCTCGGTCAAGCGGCACATGGGGGACCACGCCTGGCGCTTCCCCGACCAGGGGGACATCGACGGCAAGCGGTACACGGCGCAGGAGATCTCCGCGCGCGTGCTGCAGAAGCTGAAGCGGGACGCGGAGGCGTATCTCGGCGAGGACGTCACCGACGCCGTGATCACCGTGCCCGCCTACTTCGACGACGCCCAGCGGCAGGCCACCAAGGAGGCCGGTGAGATCGCGGGCCTGAACGTGCTGCGGATCATCAACGAGCCGACGGCCGCGGCGCTGGCGTACGGGCTGGACAAGGAGAACGACCAGACGGTCCTCGTCTTCGACCTGGGCGGCGGCACCTTCGACGTGTCGCTGCTGGAGATGGGCGAGGGCGTCATCGAGGTGAAGGCCACCAACGGCGACACCCGGCTCGGCGGCGACGACTGGGACCAGCGGGTCGTGGACCACCTGGTCCAGCAGTTCAAGAACGGCTACGGCGTCGACCTGTCCAAGGACAAGATGGCCGTGCAGCGGCTGCGGGAGGCGGCGGAGCGGGCGAAGATCGAGCTGTCGTCCTCCACCGAGACCTCGATCAACCTGCCGTACATCACCGCGTCCGCCGAGGGCCCGCTGCACCTGGACGAGAAGCTCACCCGGGCCCAGTTCCAGCAGCTCACGGCCGACCTGCTGGAGCGCTGCAAGGCGCCGTTCCACAACGCGATCCGGGACGCCGGGATCAAGGTGTCCGACATCGACCACGTGGTGCTGGTGGGCGGTTCGACGCGGATGCCGGCCGTGACGGAGCTGGTCAAGGAGCTGACGGGCAAGGAGCCGCACAAGGGCGTGAACCCGGACGAGGTGGTGGCCGTCGGCGCCAGCCTGCAGGCCGGTGTGCTCAAGGGCGAGGTCAAGGACGTCCTGCTGCTCGACGTCACCCCGCTGTCCCTGGGCATCGAGACCAAGGGCGGCATCATGACCAAGCTGATCGAGCGGAACACGACGATCCCCACCCGGCGTTCGGAGATCTTCACGACGGCGGAGGACAACCAGCCCTCGGTGACCGTGCAGGTCTACCAGGGCGAGCGGGAGATGGCGGCGTACAACAAGAAGCTCGGCATGTTCGAGCTGACCGGTATCGCGCCCGCCCCGCGCGGGGTCCCGCAGATCGAGGTGGCCTTCGACATCGACGCCAACGGGATCATGCACGTCTCGGCGAAGGACCTCGGCACCGGCAAGGAGCAGAAGATGACGGTGACCGGCGGCTCCGCGCTGCCCAGGGACGACATCGACCGAATGGTCCGGGAGGCGGAGCAGCACGCGGAGGAGGACCGCAATCGCCGGGAGGCCGCGGAGACCCGGAACCAGGCCGAGCAGCTCGTCTACTCCACCGAGAAGCTGCTCAAGGACAACGGCGACAAGATCCCGGCGGACGTGAGGTCCGAGACCGAGACGGCGCTGACGGAGCTGAAGGAGAAGCTGAAGTCGGAGGACACGGCGGCGATCCGGCAGGCCCTGGACCGTGCCGCGCAGGCCGCGCAGAAGATCGGCACGGCGCTGTACGAGCGGTCGCGGGCCGAGCAGGCCGGGCAGGGCGGTCAGGCCGGACAGCCCGGACAGCCCGGTCGGTCGGGTGCCGGCGGTACGGCGGCCTCGGGCTCGGACGACGAGGTGGTGGACGCCGAGATCGTCGACGACGACAAGCCGGAGGCGGGCTGACGATGGACGGGGCGCGGACGCCCGGCGCGGGTGAGGCGGAGCGCCTGCTCCAGGAGCGCACCGCGGATCTGCAGCGGGTGAAGGCGGAGTACGACAACTACCGCACGCGGGTACGGCGGGACCGCATGGCCGTGCGGGAGATCGCCGTGGCCAACGTGCTGACCGCCCTGCTGCCGGTGGTGGACGCCGTGGACCGGACGTGTGCCCACGAGCCGCTGACCCCCGGCCTGAAGGACATCCGCGACACGCTGTGGACGCAGCTCGGGTCGCTGGGGCTGCGGGGGTTCGGGGAGGAGGGCGAGCCGTTCGACCCGGCCTGTCACGAGGCGGTCGTGCACCGTGCGGTCCCGGGCGCGCAGCGGCTGGTCTGCGCGGAGATCCTGCGCCCCGGCTACCGGGTCGGCGACCGGCTGCTGCGGCCGGCGTACGTGGCGGTCACCGGGCCGCCGTGACGGATCGCGGAGCGGCGGCGGACCCGGGCGGCGGGTCGGCCAGCCACCGGTGACCGGTCGGCCGGTCAGCCGCCCGCCCGGCGACCGTCCCCGTGTCCACCTCGTGGACGCACCATAGCCACCTGTCAAACACCGATGCTACAAATGCCCCATGTCGGACGCATCTGCCCGATTTCGGCGCCTCGCATGGCGCACGGTGATCGGAAAGAGTCCCCGGAGCGTCGCCGGCCAGGTCTTCCTGTTCCAGGTGGCGCTGGTGGTGCTGCTCGTGCTCTGTGCCGTCCTCGCTCTCGTCCTGCAGTCGAAGCGGGACACCAGCACCGAGGCCAAGCGCCGGTCCATAGCCGTCGCGCAGACCTTCGCCCACGCTCCGGGCCTGGTGGAGGCGCTGCGCACCCCTGAGCCGTCCCGGATCCTCCAGCCGATGACCGAGGCGGGGCGCAGGTCAGCGGGCGTCGACTTCATCGTGGTCATGGACACCGACGGCATCCGCTACACGCATCCGATGCCCAGCCGGATAGGCCAGCGGTTCGTGGGCACCATCGCGCCGTCGCTGGCCGGGAAGGTGCACACCGAGAGCGTCCACGGCCCGCTGGGCCACGAGGTCCAGGCCGTCGTGCCCGTCGACGACGGCCGCGGCAAGGTGATCGCGCTCGTCTCCGCCGGTCTGAAGGTCAAGAACGTCACCAGCGAGCTGGACCGGCAGCTGCCGATCATCCTGGCCGCCGGGGGCGGCGCGCTCGTCATGTCGACCGGCGGCACGGCCCTGGTGGGCCGCCGGCTGCGGCGGCAGACCCACAGCCTGGCCCCGGACGAGATGACCCGCATGTACGAGCACCACGACACGGTCCTGCACTCGGTGCGCGAGGGCGTGCTCATCATCGGGGCCGACGGCCGGCTGCTGCTCGTCAACGACGAGGCCCGGCGCCTGCTGGAGCTGCCCGCCGACGCCGAGGGACGCACGCTGCGGGAGCTGCCGGATCTCGACCCGTCGACGGCGGAGCTGCTCCTCTCCGGGCGCCCGGCCAACGACGAGGTGCACTACGCCAAGGGACGGCTGCTGGCGGTCAACCAGCGGCCCACGGACCGCGCCGGCTGCCCCGGCGGAACCGTCGTGACGCTCCGCGACTCCACCGAGCTGCAGGCGGTGTCCGGCCGGGCCGAGGTCGCCCGGGAGCGGCTGGAGCTGCTGTACGACGCGGGGCTGTGCATCGGCAGCACGCTGGACGTGGTCCGCACCGCCGACGAACTGGCCCGGGTCGCCGTCCCGCGCTTCGCCGACTTCGTCACCGTCGACCTGGCCGACGCCGTGCTGCACGGGGAGGAACCGGAACGCACGGCGACGGACCTGCGGCGGGTCGCCGTGAGCGGCATCCGGGACGACCACCCCCTCTACGAGCGGGGCCGGCTGATCGACTTCCTGCCGTCCACCCCGCAGGCCCGCGGTTACGGCGCCGGACGCTCCGAGCTGGTGACCGACCTGGCGGGCGCCGCGGGCTGGCGGGCCCAGGACCCGGAGCGGGCCGCGCGGATCCTGGACTACGGCATCCACTCGCTCATCGCCGCTCCCATCCGGGCCGGCGGCGTCGTCCTGGGCATGGCCAACTTCTGGCGCGCCAAGCGGGAGCCCTTCGACGCGGAGGAGCTGTCCCTGGCGGAGGAGCTGGTGGCCCGGGCCGCGGTCAGCATCGACAACGCCCGCCGCTACACCCGCGAGCACGCCCTCGCGGTCACCCTCCAGCGCAGTCTGCTGCCGCGGGCGCTGCCCGAGCAGAGCGCCCTGGAGGTCGGCTACCGCTATCTGCCGGCGCAGTCGGGGGTGAGCGGGGACTGGTTCGACGTGATCCCGCTGCCGGGCGGCCGGGTGGCACTGGCCGTCGGTGACGTGGTGGGGCACGGTCTGCACGCCGCCGCGACGATGGGCCGGCTGCGGACCGCGGTGCACAACTTCTCCACGCTCGACCTGCCGCCCGACGAACTGCTCCAGCATCTGGACGACCTGGTCGGCCGCCTCGACCAGGACGAGGCCTGCGCGGAGACGGCCGGGGAGCTGGTGGGCGCCACCTGTCTGTACGCGATCTACGACCCGGTGACGCGCCGCTGTGTCATGGCCCGGGCCGGGCACCTCGCGCCCGCGCTGGTCCACCCCGACGGCAGCGTCACCTTCCCCGACGTGCCGGCCGGACCTCCGCTGGGCCTGGGCGGCCTGCCGTTCCGGACGGCCGAGCTGGAGCTGGCCGAGGGCAGCCAGCTCGTCCTGTACACCGACGGTCTGATCGAGGACCGCAGGCGGGACCTGGACGAGGGCATGGAGCTGCTGCGCCGGGCCCTGGCCGGCCATCCCGGCCGGTCGCCGGAGGAGAGCTGCCGGGCGGTGCTGGAGCAGCTGCTGCCCGAGCGTCCCGGGGACGATGTCGCGCTGCTCGTCGCGCGCACCCGGGCGCTGCCGGCCGACCGGGTCGCCGACTGGGACGTACCGCGCGACCCGGCCGCCGTGTCGGGGATGCGCGGCGCCGTCTCCGCCAAGCTGGCGGAGTGGGGCCTGGCGGAGCTGGGCTTCGGCATGGAACTCGTGCTGAGCGAGCTGATCACCAACGCGATCCGTTACGGATCGGACCCGATCCATGTGCGGCTGATCCATGACCGGACGCTGATCTGCGAGGTCGCCGACGGCAGCAGCACCTCGCCGCACCTGCGGTACGCCGCGACGACCGACGAGGGCGGCCGGGGTCTGTTCCTGGTCTCGCAGCTGGCCGAGCGCTGGGGCACCCGGTACACCCCGCACGGCAAGGTGATCTGGGCGGAGCTGGCCCTGCCGGACCTCACGGCGCTGCTGTCCGAGTGAGGGAGCCGGGCCGGGCGGCCCGGGGCCCGGGCGCGGGCCGGCGGGCGCTGTCCGGTCCGGCCGCGGGGAGCACCCGGCGTTCCGCCCGACGGCCGGTGAGGCCCCGGGACGGCGACGGCTGAGCGCCGCACCCCCGGTACGGCGAAGGGCCGCATCCCCCGTCCCGGGGATGCGGCCCTCGTCCGTCCGGCGCGCCGGCCCTTACTTGCGGATCAGGCTGCGCAGCACGTACTGCATGATGCCGCCGTTGCGGTAGTAGTCGGCCTCACCGGGGGTGTCGATGCGGACGACCGCGTCGAACTCGACACCGGTGTCGGTGGTGACCTTGACCGTGCGCGGCGTGCGGCCCTCGTTCAGCTCGGTGACGCCGGAGATGGAGAAGGTCTCCTCACCGGTCAGGCCGAGGGACTCGGCGGAGGCGCCCTCCGGGAACTGGAGCGGCAGCACGCCCATGCCGATGAGGTTCGAGCGGTGGATGCGCTCGTACGACTCGGCGATGACGGCCTTCACGCCGAGCAGCGCGGTGCCCTTGGCCGCCCAGTCGCGGGACGAGCCGGAGCCGTACTCCTTGCCGGCCAGGACGACCAGCGGGATGCCCTGCTCGATGTAGTTGCGGGAGGCGTCGTAGATGAAGGAGACCGGGCCGCCCTCCTGCGTGAAGTCGCGGGTGTAGCCGCCCTCGGTGCCCGGCGCGATCTGGTTGCGCAGGCGGATGTTGGCGAACGTACCGCGGATCATGACCTCGTGGTTGCCACGGCGGGAGCCGTAGGAGTTGAAGTCACGACGCTCCACACCGTGCTCGGTGAGGTACTTGCCGGCCGGGGTGTCGGCCTTGATGGCACCGGCCGGCGAGATGTGGTCGGTGGTGACCGAGTCGCCCAGCTTGGCCAGGACGCGGGCGCCGGCGATGTCCTCGACCGGGGCCGGCTCCATGCCCATGCCCTCGAAGTACGGGGGCTTGCGGACGTAGGTGGACTGCGGGTCCCACTCGAAGGTGTTGCCGGTGGGGACCGGGAGGGACTGCCACTGGGCGTCGCCGGCGAAGACGTCCTCGTAGGACTTGGCGAACATGTCCTCGCCGATGGCGTTGGCGACGACGTCGTTGACCTCGGCCTCGGTCGGCCAGATGTCCTTCAGGTAGACCGGGTTGCCGTCCTGGTCGGTGCCGAGGGCGTCCCGGGTGATGTCCACCTTCATGGAGCCCGCGATGGCGTACGCGACGACCAGCGGCGGGGACGCCAGGTAGTTCATCTTGACGTCGGGGTTGATGCGGCCCTCGAAGTTCCGGTTGCCGGAGAGGACCGAGACCACGGCGAGGTCGTGGTCGTTGACGGCCTTGGAGACCTCCTCCGGCAGCGGGCCGGAGTTGCCGATGCAGGTGGTGCAGCCGTAGCCGACGAGGTTGAAGCCCAGCTTGTCCAGGTACGGGGTGAGGCCGGCCTTCTCGAAGTAGTCGGTGACGACCTTCGAACCCGGGGCGAGGGTGGACTTGACCCACGGCTTGCGGGTCAGGCCCTTCTCGACCGCCTTCTTGGCGACCAGGGCGGCGCCGATCATGACGTACGGGTTGGAGGTGTTGGTGCAGGAGGTGATGGCCGCGACCGTCACCGCACCGTGGTCCAGCTCGTAGGTGGTGCCGTCGGGGGCGGTCACCTGGACGGGGTTGCTCGGCGCGCCGTTCGGGGCGACGGCCGGGGCGTCGGAGGCCGGGAAGGACTCCTGGCCCGCCTCGTCCACGCTGTCCACGTAGTTGCGGACGTCCTGCTTGAACTGCTCGGCGGCGTTGGCGAGGACGATGCGGTCCTGCGGGCGCTTCGGGCCGGCGATGGAGGGGACGACCGTGGAGAGGTCCAGCTCCAGCTTCTCGGAGAAGTCGGGCTCGGCGGCCGGGTCCAGCCAGAGGCCCTGCTCCTTGGCGTACGCCTCGACGAGCGCGACCTGCTGCGCGGAGCGGCCGGTCAGGCGGAGGTAGTTCAGCGTCTCGTCGTCGATCGGGAAGATCGCGGCGGTGGAGCCGAACTCCGGGGACATGTTGCCGATGGTGGCGCGGTTGGCCAGGGAGGTGGCGGCCACACCCTCGCCGTAGAACTCCACGAACTTGCCGACGACGCCGTGCTTGCGCAGCATCTCGGTGATGGTGAGCACGAGGTCGGTGGCGGTGGTGCCGGGCCGCAGCTCACCGGTGAGCTTGAAGCCGACGACGCGCGGGATGAGCATGGAGACCGGCTGGCCGAGCATGGCGGCCTCGGCCTCGATGCCGCCGACGCCCCAGCCGAGGACACCGAGGCCGTTGACCATGGTGGTGTGCGAGTCGGTGCCGACCAGGGTGTCCGGGTAGGCCTTGCCGTCGCGGACCATCACGACACGGGCCAGGTGCTCGATGTTCACCTGGTGGACGATGCCGGTGCCGGGCGGGACGACCTTGAACTCGTCGAACGCGGTCTGGCCCCAGCGCAGGAACTGGTAGCGCTCCTTGTTGCGGCCGTACTCCAGCTCGACGTTCTGCTTGAAGGCGTCGTTCGTGCCGAACTTGTCGGCGATGACGGAGTGGTCGATGACCAGCTCGGCCGGCGCCAGCGGGTTGATCTTGGCCGGGTCGCCGCCCAGCTCCTTCACGGCCTCACGCATCGTGGCGAGGTCCACGACACAGGGCACGCCGGTGAAGTCCTGCATGATCACGCGGGCCGGCGTGAACTGGATCTCCTGGGAGGGCTGGGCCTGGGAGTCCCAGCCGCCGAGGGCGCGGATGTGGTCGGCGGTGATGTTCGCGCCGTCCTCCGTGCGGAGCAGGTTCTCCAGCAGGACCTTGAGGCTGTACGGCAGCCGGGCCGAGCCCTCCACCTTGTCCAGCCGGAAGATCTCGTACGACTCGTCGCCCACCTGCAGCGTGCTGCGGGCGTCGAAGCTGTTCGCCGACACGACAGTCTCCTTCATTGATGTGCGCGTACCACCGTCAATCGTGCCGCCACGCCGGCTTGGCCGAACCAGTGAGGTCAGGCTAAGTTAGGCATGCCTTACTGGAGTGGCGGTTACGGTGCGCCTCGGCAGATATCTCGATGTCGAGATAACTCTAGTACATGGGCGCGGCCCGGTCATGCCCAACCCGGCCCCGGCATGCCTGCCCGCACGCCCGGACGCCGCACAGCGTCGGACATCGTCGGATTTGCCCGACCTTTCCGACCACCCGGAAGCCATTGACCCAACCGGCCCTGACGGACCGTCACCGACATCACCTGAACGGACCCCCATGGCGGGCTGCATCTCATATCTGAGATAGCCTCAACCTCATGTCAGACGACTACCTCGTACGCATCGGCAAGCTCATCCGTGACGCCCGGCAGCACCGGGGCTGGACTCAGACGCAGCTCGCGGAGGCGCTCGGAACCAGCCAGAGTGCCGTCAACCGCATCGAGCGCGGCAACCAGAACATCAGCCTTGAGATGATCGCCCGAATCGGTGAAGCCCTGGACAGCGAGATCGTGTCGCTGGGCTACGCGGGTCCGATGCATCTGCGCGTGGTCGGCGGTCGCCGTCTGTCCGGCGCCATCGACGTCAAGACCAGCAAGAACGCGTGCGTGGCCCTGCTGTGCGCCTCACTGCTGAACAAGGGGCGCACGGTACTGCGCCGGGTGGCGCGGATCGAGGAGGTGTACCGCCTGCTGGAGGTGCTCAACTCCATCGGCGTGCGCACCCGCTGGATCAACGACGGCGTCGACCTGGAACTCGTCCCGCCGGCCGAGCTGGAGATGGCCGCGATCGACGCGGAGGCGGCCGTCCGCACCCGCTCCATCATCATGTTCCTCGGCCCGCTGCTGCACCGCATGGACCACTTCAAGCTGCCGTACGCCGGCGGCTGCGACCTGGGCACGCGGACCATCGAGCCGCACATGATCGCGCTGCGCCGGTTCGGTCTGGACATCGCCGCCACCGAGGGCCAGTACCACGCCCGGGTGGACCGCTCGGTCCGCCCCGACCGCCCGATCGTGCTGACCGAGCGCGGCGACACCGTGACCGAGAACGCGCTCCTCGCCGCCGCCCGGCACGACGGCGTCACGGTCATCCGCAACGCCTCCTCCAACTACATGGTGCAGGACCTGTGCTTCTTCCTGGAGGCGCTGGGCGTCAAGGTGGAGGGCATCGGCACCACCACGCTCACCGTGCACGGCGTGCCGAACATCGACGTCGACGTCGACTACTCCCCCTCCGAGGACCCGGTCGAGGCGATGAGCCTGCTGGCCGCCGCCGTGGTCACCGAGTCGGAGCTGACGGTCCGCCGGGTGCCCATCGAGTTCCTGGAGATCGAGCTGGCGGTCCTGGAGGAGATGGGCCTCGACCACGACCGGTCGCCCGAGTACTTCGCCGACAACGGCCGTACCCGCCTGGTCGACCTCACGGTCCGCCCCTCCAAGCTCGAAGCGCCGATCGACAAGATCCACCCGATGCCCTTCCCGGGTCTGAACATCGACAACGTCCCGTTCTTCGCGGCCATCGCGGCCACCGCGCAGGGCAAGACGCTCATCCACGACTGGGTGTACGACAACCGGGCCATCTACCTGACCGACCTCAACCGCCTCGGCGGCCGGCTCCAGTTGCTGGACCCGCACCGGGTGCTGGTCGAGGGCCCGACCCGCTGGCGCGCCGCCGAGATGATGTGCCCGCCGGCCCTGCGCCCCGCGGTGGTCGTCCTGCTGGCGATGATGGCGGCCGAGGGGACGTCGGTGCTGCGCAACGTGTACGTCATCAACCGCGGTTACGAGGACCTCGCCGAGCGCCTCAACTCGATCGGGGCGCAGATCGAGATCTTCCGGGACATCTGAACGTCCTGGGCCAAGACCTCGCGAATCCCTCCTGGTCTGTCCACACGCGGGGCAGGAGGGAACGCGTAGGCGCCTCGGGGAGGTGTCCGGGGCTTCCGGTCGGGCGGTGATGCGGTGTCGCGCCGTCCGGCAGTCGCCCGGCGCGGACGGTCGCCCCGCTGCGCACGATCCGGTCATGCCCCATCCGGTCATGCCATAGTGCGCCGGCGCTGTCACGTCGGCTGATCCGGTAGGGGGATTCGCACGCCCCCTGGGTGCGAGCGGTGGCTGAAAGCCGACGATGACGGCGAGACTCGCAAGTGGACCTGTGCTCGTCGTCCGCGGCGGGGTACCCAGCGGGCGCACAGGTCCCCTGTCCCAGGAGGCCCCCCCATGACCTTCAATCCGCTCGAGCAACGGGGCATCCCGCTGGATCGGCAACTGCGCAGCTGGCGGGAGCTGAACGTGCAGCCGATCGACCCCGACCGCTGCGACCCCTACACGCGGTGCCGGATCATCACGATGAACGGCATCGAGGTGGAGGCGATCCTCTTCAGCCATCAGCTCGCCCGCAACACGGCCGACCCGGAGGTCAAGCGGCAGCTGGCACGGACCCGCTACATCGAGGCGCAGCAGCAGAAGGTCGTGAACTGGCTGCTGCCGGGCGTCTCCTCGGTCCTGGAGACGACGATCGCCTACGAGCAGGTCGCCGTGGACCTCACGGCGTGGGTCGCGCGCATGGAGCCGGACCCCTATCTGAAGCAGGCGTACGAGTTCGGTGTCCTGGAGGACTTCGACCACCTGTACCGGTACGCCAACCTGTACGAGATGATCGAGCACCGCAAGGCGGAGTCGATCGTCGACAACCTCACCGAGGTCATGCCGGGCCGGCCCACGCGCTTCCACCACCGCGATCCGGTCGACAACGTCCGCGACCCGTACGACAAGGACGCGACGAACCCGCTGTCCAAGCTGCACGCGCTGACGATCATGTCGGCGGAACAGCAGACGATGAACTTCTACATGAACACCGGCCCCACCTACATGGAGCCGATCGCCCGCCAGCTCTACCAGGAGATCGGGCTCATCGAGGAGGAGCACGTCACCCACTACGAGTCCCTCGTGGACCCGGGCGAGACCTGGTGGGAGCAGCTGGTCAACCACGAGTACAACGAGTGCTACCTGTACTACTCCTTCATGGAGCAGGAGACCGACCCCAAGGTCAAGGCGATCTGGGAGCTGCACCTGAACATGGAGCTGGAGCACCTGCACACGGCCTGTGAGCTGATGCGCCGCCACGACGGCCGCGAACCGCAGGAGGTCCTGGCTCCCGAGCTGCCGAACGTGCTCACCTTCGAGCCGAACAAGCAGTACCTGCGCGAGCTGCTGGACACCCAGATGGACCTGACGACCCTCGGCGCCGGCTATGTGCGCGAGGCGCACGAGCGGTTCGAGAAGATGCAGGAGCAGATTCACGGCGGCGAGGCCCCGCCGAGCGACCGGGTCATCGCCGAGCACGACGAGATGTTCGGCCGCGAGTACCGCGTCCAGACCGAGGGCGAGCACCCCGACCCCGCCCAGCGCGAGAAGTGAGGCCGCCGCACATGTCCGAGCTGGAGACCCCCCAGGCCGGTGACGACCACGCATCCGACATCGACGTGGTGGCACTGCTGATGCGTCAGCACGGAGACATCCGCAACCTCTTCGACGAGGTCGAGCAGAGCCGGGGTGAGGAACGCCGGGACGCCTTCCGTCGCCTCGTACGGCTCCTGGCCGTGCACGAGACCGCTGAGGAAGAGGTCGTCCACCCCTTCGTCCGCAGGGCGGTCGAGGGCGGCGAGCAGGTCGTCAGGGATCGCCTGGCGGAGGAGAAGTCGGCGAAGGAGACCCTCGCGGCCCTGGACGACATGGACACCGACGACCCCGAGTTCATGCCCCGGCTCATGCGCCTGCGCACCGAGGTGCAGGAGCACGCCAGGGCGGAGGAACGCTACGAGTTCTCGCACATCCGCCGCAGCACCGATGTCACCAACCTGGCCGCCATGGCCAAGGCCGTCAAGGCCGCCGAGGCGATGGCTCCCACCCGGCCGCACCCCGGTGTCGAGTCGGCCACCGCCAACGTGGCCCTCGGTCCGGTGGCGGCACTCATGGACCGCACGAAGGACGCCGTCCGCAAGGCCATGGGAAAGAGCTGACACAGCAGACCGGCGCCGGAAGGCCGGTGGGTGTCTGCTCCGGCTGCGGCGCGCCGCCGGAGCGGACGCCCGCCGAGGCGTACGGCTACCGGATCAGGCCCGCGCCACGCCCCCACCGCGCCACGGGCGGCCCGTGGCCGCCACCGAGCCGGCCCCGCTCGGCCAGGCGCCCGGCTGGCCGGGACACCGGGGTGCAGCCCCAGGAACGGGTCCGGCCGCCCCTCGCCGCCTGTCCGCGACTCTCCGCTGCGGGGGGGGCCACGGCAGCGGGGTCGTCGGCCGGCGCACACCGTGTTCTTCAGTCGCCGTTCTTCGGTCGCCGGCCGGTCAGCGGCATGCCCCCGCGCTTCGTCGGCAACCCCGGCATCGCCGGCCGGCCCGGTATCCCACCAGACGGGCAGCCCGCGGGCCCGGCCCGCTCACCTTCCGTCCCCTGCGCCGTAGGCGTGCCCGCGGGGCAGGGGGCCGTAGCCGGCGCGGCGACCCGGGCGGACGGTGGCGTGGCGCTGTCCGGGGCCGGGCCCGCTGCGGGCGGCGAGGGCGTCGGCGACGGCGCCGGTGGCGAAGGCGTAGACGGCCTTGTGGAGCAGGTCCACGGCGAGTTCCTGGCGGGGCCAGGTGGTGGGCGGGGCGCCGACGCCGGTCGCGTTCTCGAGGATCTGGTCGTTGGTGAGGCGGACGACGGCGAACTTGGCGGAGGCGACCGGGCCGCGCAGTCCGGCCTGGGCCATGATCGACCGCAGCACGCCGAGGAGGGCGGCCTGGCCGAAGTGCATGGCCCAGTTGACCGGCAGCGGCTGTCTGCCGGGACGTTCGGGCAGACCGGTCAGCCGCTGGAGCACCCGCGCGGGCACATGGGAGTCGGACCGGCCGGTGACGGCCTGCTCGATCTTCTCACCGAGGGTCATCACGGCTCCTCCGGCGGTGCCGGCGAGCAGTCCCTGCCACAGTGCGCGCTTGAGCATGCCCCGCCGGGTACCCCCTGCCACCGCCCTCACGCGCACGGTCGGCAACCGTGTGTGCGGCTGATCGGGGCGGAGAGAACCCGACCACGCTCCGGCCCGCCCCCAGGACTCGGGATCACCGTCGTTCCGCGGCGGGTCACTCGCCGGTCGTCTTCTCGACGAGCGCGCTGTAGGCCAGTTGCAGCGCGTCGGCCCCGGCCAGGGCGGTCAGTGCGCCCATGGCGGTGCGCGTCGCACGCGGCCAGAGAAGCTGCCCGGCGGTCAGGGTGGAGACCACCCATACGCTCATGCAGAAGGGGCAGGTGGCCAGCTCTCCGACGGTGTGCTTGACGTTCTCGGGCTGCGCCTCCTCGTGCAGTTCGGCCGGGCCCTGCGGGGCGACGTACCTGGTGAACGGGGCGCGCAGCGGGCTGGTGACCGATGCCTTGGTCAGCAGTCGGCTGAGCCGGAACGTGGTGACCGAGGTCAGGACCACGTCCCACGGTTCGGGCCGGTCGGGCAGCGGCCGGCCGCGCAGCCGTACGGCGGTGGCCCAGGCCGTGGTGTACGCGGCGAAGCCCGCCATGGCCGCGAGGTAGCCGCCCAGCGGCCGGTCGTGCCCTGCCGAGTACCGCCTTCCGGTCCGCTGCAGCAACCCGTGCAGCCGTCCTGCGAGGCCGCCGTCAGCTGCCGTGTCCATGGGCTCCCGCTTCCGTGCGTCGCTGTCCCGCCTCGGCGTCGTCCGGCGCCTGTCCGTCCCGGTCCTGTCGGCGCAGGCGTATCTCGACGTGGCCGTCGGTGATCCGGGTGTCGAAGGACGGCTGGGGCGCGGTGGCCGGGCCGCGGACGTTCCAGCCGTCCGAGAGCCGGAAGACACTGCCGTGCCACGGGCACTGGACACATCCGTCCCTGACCGTGCCCTCGGAGAGGGGTCCGGCGAGGTGGCTGCACCGCTCGGCCAGGGCATGGATGGTTCCTCCGGACTCCCGGACGACCAGGACGGGGACGTCGTCCACGCTGCGCCGCACCGGCCGGCCGGCCGGGAACTCCGCCACGGCTCCGATCCGGTGCCAGCCCTCGGTGACGACGTGCGGGACCTCTTCGGCGTGGTTGGCGCCGGATGCCTGGCGGTAGGCCAGGTGGCCGCCGAGCGTGCCGCCGACGGCGACCGCCGTCAGCCCCAGGAAGCCGTAGGCCCGGCCCGCCGCGCCGCGTCCCTTGACGCGGCAGGTGAGCGAGGCGGCGTACAGACCGACAGCCACCGAGTTCGTGAGGGCGTGCACCAGTCCGACACGCTGCTGCTGGCGGTGCAGCTCGGCCCAGTCGACCCAGCCCGCCAGGGCCGCGGGCGCGGCGGCGGCCAGGCCGACGCCGACCAGCAGACCCGACTCGCGGGAGCGGCCGGGGCGCAGGTCCAGTACCGCGGCCGACAGCCAGCTGCCGATCGGTACCTGGACCAGCAGCGGATGCACGGGATGCCCCAGCCACCTGCCGTGCAGGAGGTCCCGCCCGTCGCCGAGCGGCAAGGCCCGCACCCCCTTGCGGAGGGCGCCGATCACCGCGTCGGCCCTGGGTTCCCGCTCCAGGCGGTCCAGCAGCCACAGGAGGCGGCTCTGCCGCGTCCGGGGACGGCGGTGTGGCGTAGTACTCATGGTCGGCCGGGTCCCCGCCTGCGCCGAGGGCAAACGGAGCGAGGGCCGCCGCGGTGGAACCCGGGTCAGCCGCCCGGCCGGATCACCGCGCGGACGCAGCCGTCCGTCTTCTCCTTGAACATCTCGTACGCCCGCGGTGCCTGGTCTAGCGGCACGGTGTGGGTCGCCAGGTGGGCCGTGCTCAGCTCGCCGGCCGCCAGCCGGTCCAGCAGCATCGGGATGTAGCGCTGACCGTGCTGCTGGGCCCCCCGCACGGTCAGGCCCTTGTTGATCACCGCGCCGAGGGGGAACTTGTCGACGGCGCCGGCGAAGACACCGAGGACGAAGACCGTGCCGCCCTTGCGGCAGGCGTGAATGGCCTGCCGTACGGCGGTGGGACGGTCGGTCTGGAGCCGGAGCTGCTGCTTGACCTGGTCGTAGAGGTGGACGGGGCTGTCGCTGTGGGCTTCCATGCCGACGGCCTCGATGCACACGTCGGGGCCGCGGCCGCCGGTGCGCTCGCGCAGTTCGGCGCCGATGTCGGTGCTCGTGTAGTCCATGACCTCGCTGCCGATGTGCCGCTCGGTCATCTCCAGACGTTCGGGGATCCGGTCGATGGAGATCACGCGTTCCGCGCCCAGCAGGATCGCGGCGCGGGCCGCCATCTGGCCGACGGCTCCGCAGCCCCATACGGCGACGACGTCGCCGGGCTTCACCCCGGCCAGGTCGGCGCCCATCCATCCGGTGGGCACCGAGTCGGACACGAACAGGGCGCTGGTGTCGTCGACGCCTTCCGGGACGGGGAAGGCGCCGTAGTCGGCGAAGGGGACGCGCACGTATTCGGCGTGACTGCCGCGCAGCCCGCCCATGGCGTGCGAGTAGCCGAAGATGCCGCCGGTGTCGGCGCCGAACAGGGCCTGGCCGATGCCGGGGTTGGTGTTCGTGTTGTCGCACAGGGACCACAGGTCGTGGGCGCAGTACCAGCAGCGGCCGCACCCGACGAACGAGCAGACCACCACCCGGTCGCCCGCCTTGTGCCGGCGTACCGCCGAGCCGACCTCGACGACCTCGCCGAGGAACTCGTGACCGATGACATCCCCGGAGCGCATGAAGGGGATGTAGCCGCCGATGAGATGGAGGTCGGAGCCGCAGGTGGTGCCCGCGATCAGCCGTACGATCACGTCCTGGTCGTTGCGCAGGACAGGGTCGGGCACCTGCTCGACGGCCAGCTTGTTGACGCCTTCCCAGCACAGGGCCTTCACAGCACTCCCTCCCCGCCGGCGCGGCGGCTGAGCAGACCCACGAGCTTGCCGCCCGGTGTGTCGTGCGTGGTGGGCGGGGTGTCGGGCCGCAGTACTTCTCCCGCCTCCAGCAGCGCCTTGGCCTCGCGCAGGGCACGGCGCAGATCCTGACGCGGGTCGGTGCCGGCGAGCCGCGCGGGCAGTGAGTGCGCGGTGTCCGGCCCGGTCTCCTTCAGGCGTACCGCCAGCTCCGTGCCCCGGTCGCCGGGGGCCGGACGGATGCGTGTCTCGATGCGGTCGCCGTACGCCTGAAGCGGCGCCGGCAGCTTGTCGGCCGGCACGTCGTGCGGCGCGCGGTTGACCGTCACGGTCAGCCAGCGGTCGCCGGCGGCGGTGCCGGACGGGTGTGCCTTCGCTCGCCGCATGACGGCGAAGGCCCCGGCGGCCAGCCCCGCGGCGGCCACCGTCAGCGATTTCCCAGCGGGACTCATGTGCGGTCACATCCTCGGGAAGCGGGAGTCGTACGGGCGGGCGCCTACCGCGGAAGGCGGTGAGCGCCTGTACGCTGCGCGGCGAGTACCCCGACTCCGTTCCGCAATCTGTCCGCCGGCGGCAGGCGGCTCGACGCGGAGCCCCCGCGCGGACGTGCCGGCGGCCCGCGTGGTCGCCGCGGTGGGCGGTCCGGGAACGGACGCCGGGGGCATTCCCGCCCTCACGGGCGCTGGGGTTCCCCGCATGCGGGCGGCGGGCAGCGCGGGGCCGGCGTGGGCGGGCTTCAGTCCGGGCCGTGGGGGAGGTAGTAGGTCTGTCTCAGGAAGGCGGCCATGTCGTGCAGGGCCTGCCTGTATCCGGCTTTGTAGTGTGCGTCGACATCGGTCCGGCGGCCCTCGGCCTCCGCCCAGGAGTCGAGATGCAGGGCGATGCGCAGGTGGTTGCGGTACAGGGCGCCGTGCCGTCCGCCGAGGGCGGCTCGCGCACGATGCTCGTCCCAGTCCTCCAGGTCGCTGACGTCGAAGGCGAGCAGTTCATCGTCGGTCTGCGGCACCGTTTCCCTCCTCGGGTCGGTCTGCGCCGTCACGGGTACCGCGGTGGTTTCGCGCAATGTGCGCGCCGGCCGAGCCCGTGGAATTTCCGCGGTCGCGGCTCGTCGCCCGCAGGCGCTCCGGGTACTCGGGTGGTCGGGAATCTCCGGGTGGCGTCGGCAGGCGTCGCGGCCCGGCTCCGGCGCGCGCACGGGAGCGACCATGTCGAAGACCATCAGGGAACAGACCGTCGAGCAGCTCGGTGGAGGCAGCAGCATCCTGGTGCGGCAGCGCCGTGAGCACCAGGAGATGGACCGGCTGATGGACCGGTACCGGTCCCTCGACGACGCGCACGAGCGGGAACGGGTGCTGAAGCAGGTCGTCCAGCTGGTCTTCAGCCATGCTTTCGCGGAAGAGACGGTGCTGTGGCCCGCCGTACGCGCCTCGGTCCCCGACGGCGAGGAGCTGACGGCCCGGGTCGAGGAAGAACATCAGCAGATCAACGATCTCGTCGCGGACATCGAGCGCCTTCCTGCCGGTGCCCCCGAGCGGGAGGCGAAGGTGCAGCGGGCCTTCGCGCTGATACGGCAGGACATCCGGGACGAGGAAGACCTCCTCCTCCCCCGGTTGCAGGACGTGATGAAAACCGCGCGGCTGCGCACACTCGGCACCGCCTGGGCGGCGGTGCGCCAGACCGCTCCGACCCATCCGCACCCCGTCGTCCCCCGGCGGCCTCCCGGGAACGCGCTGCTGGGTGTGCCGCTGAGCGTCTACGACCGCGTGCGTGACGCCCTGGGCATCGGCGGCTCCGCCGTTCGGGAGCGGGAAGGTGACGCCCGGCCTGGCCGGGATGCCCGCTGAAGGCGCCCGCGACCGTCGCGGCGCAGCGTCCCGGGGCGGAGACCGCGGTGTACGACGGGGCCGCGGACGCGGTGCTCACGGGCGGGGGCGGACGCGCTGCCAGCGTGGGCGGGCGTCGCTGCCGCGGCGTCCGGCCACGGAGGCGCAGCGTCGGCACACCCGCTGCACACGGTCGGCCGCGCCGCCGGATTCCGGGAAGGTGTCGGGCCAGCTGACGTGCGGGAAGCGCACGAGTTGCGAGCGGCTGAGCGACAACCCGCACACGGTCTCGTTCCGGCCCGGCTCCCAGGCGTGCACCTCGCCCGCGGGCAGCCTGCGACGGCCGTCCTCCTCGTCGGACCACTGCCCGGAGGCGGCAACGCCGTACCGCTTGCCGCGTTTCATACGCTGCCCCATGGGGCGCGACGACTGTTCTCGGTCACCTCGGCACCCGTCCTCCGCTCGGGCGGTACGTCCGGACTGGTCGGGCCGCGGCCGGATCGGCGGCCCGCGCCTGCCGGGTTCCGCGGAAGCCGCCCCTCACACACGCGCGCGCCCACTCCACCGGCCGGGGGTCGGTCCGGCCGCGCGCGCGTCGGGGCGGGTGCCCGCCGGAGCGGTGGGCGCAGACCAGGGCCGTCCCCGTACCCAGTCGCGTGGTCCACGGGACCGGCTGTCGCCGCAGCGAGTCGACGAGGGCGCCTTCGCCCGTGCGGGCGGACACGACGACGGCGCCGGGGCGGAGCCGTAGCAGCGTGGCCGTCCGCCCGGGTGCGGCGAGGTCCCGCCTCGTTCGGCTACCGGCGGTTCCGGCACGTCCTGCCCACCGATCTCGTTCCGGATCGCCGGCGCGGGCACCCACCGGCGGTCGGCCCGGTCCGCGTCGGACGGGGGTCGTCACCGGGGTGCGGCAGCCGGATGGGTCCGTGCGAAGGCCGTCCCGGCGAGGGCGCAGACGCCGGCCGACAGCAGCAGGGACCATCCGGTGCCGGCGGCTGCGGCGGCGCCCATGAGGGCGACGCCCAGGGTCGCGCCGACCTGGCGTACGGCGTTGAGCAGGCCACCGGCCGCCCCGGCCGTGCCGGGCGGCGCGGCGCTGATGACGGCGGCGGCCAGGGCGGGCAGGACGCAGGAGATGCCGAGGCCGGTGAGCAGCAGGCCCGGCGCGAGCCGGCGAGAGGCGCCGTCGGCGAAGACCGTGCAGGCGAGGAGTGTGCCTCCGACGACCAGGAGTGCCAGCCCGGCCAGGATCGGGGGCCGGGGGCCCGTCCTGGCCACGATCTTGCCGGTCAGCGGTGGATTGACGGCGAAGGGGACGGTCAGCGGCAGGAACGCCAGCCCGGTTTGCAGGGCGCTCAGGTGCCGCTCGCGCTGCAGCAGCAGCGGCAGCACGAACAGGGCGCCGGCCAGGGCGAAGTTGGCGGCCGCGGCGGCCAGCAGGCCGGAACGTACCCGGGCCGACCGCAGCAGTGCCCGGTCGATGACCGGTGCCTGGCTTCGGCGTTCGCGTGCGTACAGCGCCGGCACCGCGATCAGGAGTCCGGCCGACGACCACGCGGCGTGGATCCAGGATCGCGCGCCGGCGGCGATCAGGGCGTCCGTGAGCAGCGCCAGGACCGCCACGGCCGCCAGCTGGGCCGGCCAGTCGATGCGACGCCCGCTGCGTGGGCAGCTCACCGAGCGGCCCCGGGTCAGTGCCAGCACGGCCAGTGCGAGGGGCACGTTGACCAGGAACACCGCTCGCCATCCCGCTGCCCCGACCAGCGCTCCGCCGGCGAGGGGACCGGCCGCGACGGCCGCACCGCTGATCGCGGCCCACACCGCGATCGCCCGCGCCCGGGCCGCGGGCTCCGGGTACAGGCGGGCGATCATGGCCATGGAGGCGGGCACGCAGGCCGCCGCTGCCGCCCCCGACACCGCCCGCAGAAGCAGCAGGACCCCTAGGCCGGGGGCGGCGGCCGAGAGCAGGGAGGCGAGCGCGAACACCGTGACACCGCACCGGAAGAGCCGCTCGGCGCCGAACCGGTCGGCTGCCGCGCCCGCCGACAGCAGCAGGGCCGCGAACACCACGGTGTAGCCGGTGACCGCCCACTGCAGTCCGGCCGTCGACGTGCCGAGCGACGACGCCAGATCCGGTTCGGCGACCGACAGCACGGTGGTGTCGAGCAACACCATGAAGTAGCCCAGCGAGATACCCGTCAACGCGCCGGCCCGCCGCCCCCGCGACGGGGCGGGATCCGCGGACGGGGCCGAGTTCACGACAGTCATGGATGAGACAGCCTCCTGGTGAGCTGCGGGAAGGACGACGCGGCCCACTGTCGCCGTCCTGCCGCGGGCGCTCCACCGGCGCGGGCGGACGCTCCGTTCGGAATGTCCGAACGCCCGGCCGTGTTCGCTCGTCACGTGGAACTCCGTCAGCTCAGGACGTTCGAAGCGGTCGTCCGGCACCGGACCGTGACCGACGCCGCCGCCGCGCTCGATCGTGCGCCTTCGTCGGTCTCGCAGCAGATCCGGGCCCTCGAAGACGCCCTTGCCGTGCCCCTGTTCGTACGCGGCCCCAAGGGCATGGAGCTGACGCCCGCCGGAGAGCGCCTGCGCGGCTGGGCGCGCACGCTGCTCGACATCGCTGAGCAGGCCGCCCTCGACGTCCGCGACCAGCGCCGCAGGCTCCGGCTCGGCGCGCTGGAGACCCTCGCCGGCTCCCACGTTCCCCTCGTCCTCACCCGGCTGGCCGAACGACGGCCGGACATCGACGTCGACGTCCATTCCGACCGCGCCCGCCAGGGGCTTCTCACCGATGTCGTCGCGGGACGGCTCGACGCCGCGCTGCTCCTGGACGCCGGAGAGGACCTCGGCGGGCTCGGTTTCCCCGCCCCGCCCGAACCGCTGGGCTTCGTCGACCTCGACCCGGTGCCGCTGGCCCTGGTCGCCGCCCCGACGCACCCGCTGGCCGGCCGGACCGCGCTGGTCCCCGCCGACCTCGACCATGAGCGGCTTCTGGTCAACGTCCCGGAATGCTCGTTCTGGATGGCCGGAGAACGGATCCTGGGGGCCGGCCCTGTACGGATACGGGCCGGCGGGGTCCCGGTGATGCGGGCCTGGGCCGAGCACGGCCTCGGCATCTCCCTGCTGCCCCGCTTCGCGGTCGCCGACAGCCTCCGCGCCGGCACCCTCGTTCGGCTCGACCTCGCCCTGCCCGACCTCAGCCTGCGCCTCGTCTGGCGGGAGGACCGGGAGACGCTGCCCGGCCTACGCGACATCCTGTACGCCGCAGCCCGCCCGTGAGCGCGGCCGGCTCGTCACGCCGGGCGGGTGCGTGCCCGGCCGGTGGCGGCCACCGCCTCGCGCGCGATGTCCGCGACGGCCCGATCGTCCGTCGCCACCCGCACGGTGCCCGCAAGGGCCCGCCGGTCCGGCAGCCGCGCCTTGCGGTGAGCAGGACCCGTACGATCCCCCCTCCCGTCCCCACGGCGCGGACCGGCCGCCCTGTCGCTCTCCCCCACTCCCGGCACGCCGGCCGGGATCGGTATGCGCGTTCCGGCAGCCCCATGCGCCGCTTCCGGGGAGCCGGGTCCGGGGGGCGAAGCCGCCGTTCGGGTGAGGTGTCGCAGAGCGCAGGGCCGCGCGGAATCAAGGGATACGGAGCATTCGGGCACGCTGCGTGAGCGTGCGGATCGGTGCGAAGTGGCAGCCTGCTGCCCACCTGGCCAGACTGAAAAGCGAGGGTTCCTTTCACAGGGAATCCAGTCCGGCAGTGGCGATCCGTACGTCCTCAGGAGATCGAATGGTGGAGCAGTCCTCCGAGGTCCCTATATCGGGGCCGGACGAACCTGCCGTCACCCTGAGTGAAACAGGGCCGCTCAGGGTGGACACCGAAAGAAAGCTCGCGCAGACATTGGCCGAGCTGACGGGCACCGCCGAAGTCCCGGTCGACAGTCATTTCTTCACCGATCTCGGTGCCAATTCCCTCGTCATGGCGCAGTTCTGCGCGCGGGTCAGGAAAAACCCGGACCTGCCCTCGCCGTCGATGCGGGACATCTACCGGCATCCCACGATCCGCGGCCTGACGGCGGCTCTCCTGGAGGCCGCTCCCCCGTCCGCCGGTCCGGCCGGCGCCCCGTCGGAGCAGCCGGCACCCACGGCGCCCCCGGCCCCGCCGCAGTCCACCGGCCGGTGGAACCACGTGCTGTGCGGGGTGTTCCAGCTGCTGTTCTTCGTGGGCTACTCGCTCGCCTCCGGGCTCGTCACCGCGCGAGGGTACGAGTGGATCTCCGCCGGCGCGGAGCCGGGGAACATCTATCTCCGGTCGCTGCTGTTCGGCGGGATCGGATTCATCGTCCTGTGCACTTTTCCGGTCCTGGTGAAATGGGTGCTCATCGGCCGCTGGAAACCGGTCGAGTTTCCGGTCTGGGGGCTGACTTATCTCCGCTTCTGGCTCGTCAAGGTGCTGCTGCACGCGAATCCGATGATTTTCCTCGCCGGAACTCCGTTGTATGTGCTGTATCTTCGGGCCCTGGGCGCGCGGATCGGAAAAGGTGTCACGATTTTCTCCCGCTCCGTCCCGGTCTGCACCGACCTGCTGACGATCGGCGCGGGGACCGTCGTCCGCAAGGACACGTACTTCCTGGGCTACCGGGCGTACGCGGGCCGTATCCAGACGGGCCGGGTCACCCTCGGCCGGGACGTGTTCGTCGGCGAGAAGACCGTCCTGGACATCGACACCACGCTCGGCGACGGCGCGCAGCTGGGCCATTCCTCGGCGCTGCACCGCGGGCAGGCGATACCGGACGGCGAACGCTGGCACGGTTCCCCGGCGGAGCCCGCGGACGTCGACTACGTCCGGGTCGAGCCGGCCCGGTGCGGCACCGGGCGCCGGGCCTGGTTCGGTCTGGCCACGCTGGTCCAGCTGTTCTTCGTGTACATTCCGATCGCCATCGGCGGGGTGTACATGGTGTTCACGGGGATTCCGGCGATCGGCAAGCGACTCGACCCGCAGACGGCCGTGCTGACCCGGCCGGAACTCATCCCCGACGCGCTGGGCGTCTCGCTCGCCTTCTTCTCCGTCTTTCTCGCCCTGGGCGCCGTCGCGTTGTACGTCGTTCCGCGGCTGCTGGGTCTGCTCGTCAAGCCGGACCGCGTGTATCCGCTCTACGGATTCCACTACACGGTGCACCGGCTGTCGGCCCGCATGACGAACCTCAAGTTCTTCGCATGGCTGTTCGGCGACAGTTCGTACATCGTGCATTATCTCCGCGGCCTCGGCTACGACTTGTCACGGGTCGAGCAGACCGGTTCCAACTTCGGCACCGAGGTCCAGCACGAGACGCCATTCCTGGTCTCCGTCGGCACCGGCACGATGGTGGCCGACGGGCTCTCCCTGGTCAATGCCGAGTATTCCAGTACGTCTTTCCGGCTGTCCCGGGTGTCGATCGGGCCGCGCAACTTCCTGGGCAACAACATCGCTTACCCGGTGGGGGGCAGGACGGGTGAGAACTGCCTGCTCGCGACGAAGGTGATGGTGCCGCTGGACGGCGAGGTCCGCACGGGTGTGGGGCTGCTCGGCTCGCCGTGTTTCGAGATACCGCGCTCGGTGGAGCGGGACGCCCGGTTCGACCACCTCCGCAAGGGCGACGAGCTGCGCGGCCATCTCGCCGCGAAGAACCGGTACAACCTGCGCACGATGGCCCTGATGCTCTTCCTGCGCTGGGTGCACATGTTCGCGCTCACGCTGTTCGCCCTGGTCTCCGTGGATCTGTACGGGGCGCTCGGGCATGTGGTGGTCGGCACGTTCCTGGCGCTGCTGCTCGCCTTTTCCACCGCCTACTACGTCCTGGTGGAGCGCTGCCTGCTGAGGTTCGGCCGTCTGCGCCCGCAGTTGTGCTCCATCTACGACCGGAACTTCTGGCTGCACGAGCGGCTGTGGAAGGTGCCGATCAACTACCTCAACGTGTACAACGGCACCCCCTTCAAGCCCCTCGTCTGGCGCATGCTCGGCGTGCGTATCGGCAGGAGGGTCTTCGACGACGGCTGTGTGGCGACCGAGCGGACGCTCACCGCCATCGGCGACGAGTGCACCCTCAACGCCGGGAGCAAGATCCAGTGCCACTCGCAGGAGGACGGCACGTTCAAGTCCGACGGCACCACGCTCGGCGCCGGCTGCACGCTGGGCGTCGGCGCCCATGTGCACTACGGCGTGACCATGGGCGACGGCTCGGTGCTGGCCGCCGATTCCTTCCTCATGAAAGGCGAGGAAGTCCCCCCGAACGCGCAGTGGGGCGGCAATCCGGCCGTGGACATGCCCGAGGCCGGCGGCCCGGGCCGGGCCGTGGTCACCACCGACGCCCCTGCGTCCGCCACGAGGTGAGGAAGGCCATTCGATGGACACGCGCGTGGAGACGGACCGGGAGTTCTGGAGCCGGGTGCTGACCGCCGGCGGCAGCACCGCCGTGCCCCGGTGGGCCGGGAAGCCGGTGCCCGGAACGGCCGAGCAGGAGACGGCGGTCCCGGACGAGGTGACGGCCGCGGTGCGCCGGCTGGTGCGCCGGTCGGGGCTGCCGGTCAGCGCGCTGCTGCTGGCGGCGCACGCCAAGGTGCTGGCCGCGCTGTCCGGGGAGCGGGACGTGGTGACGGGGTACACCGCCGGGCTGCGCGGCGAACCCCTGCCGTGCCGCCTGGCCGTGCCCGCGGGCTCCTGGCGGGCGCTGGTGTCGGCCGCCGAGCGCGCCGAGGCGGCCGTGCTGGCCCACCGGGAGTTCCCGGTGCCGGAGCTGGCGCGGGAGCTGGGCGTGACCGAGCCGCCGTACGAGGTGGTGTTCGGCCCGGTGGGCGCCGAGGAGCCCCACGCCGAGCACGGTGTCCTGCATGTGCGCTGGTGCGAGCGGGGCGGGCGGCTGTTGCTGCGTCTGCGGCACCGCACGGACGTGCTGGACGCCGAGGGCGCGGCCCGGATCGGCGGCTACCACCTGCGGGCGCTGCGGCTGCTGGCGGCCGATCCGGACGCCGACCACACGCAGCAGAGCCTGCTGTCGGCCGACGAGGTGCGCGAGCAGCTGGAGGACCTCGCGGGGCCCCGCCGGCCGCTGCCGGACGCGCCCGCGCACGAGCTGTTCGAGGAACGGGTCCGGGAGCGTCCGCGGGCGGTGGCCGCGGTGCACGGCGAGCGCACGTGGACGTACGCGGAGCTGAACGCGCGCGCCAACCGGCTGGCGCGGGCGCTGCTGGCCCGGGGCCTGGGCCGGGAGGACGTGGTGGCCGTCGTCACCGAACGGAACCTCGACTGGCTGGCGGCGACGCTGGCGGTGTTCAAGGCGGGCGGGGCGTACCTGCCGATCGAGCCGCACTTCCCGGCCGGCCGGATCGCGGCGACGTTGTCGCGGTCCGGGTGCCGGCTGGTCCTCACCGAGTCCGGCAGCACCGCCACCCTGGACGAGGCGCTGGCCACCGTGCCGGAGACCGAGAAGCTGCTGGTGGAGACGGCGTACGCGGAACCGCACGCCGACGGTGACCTCGGGGTGCGGGTCGACCCCGGCCAGCTGGCCTACATCTACTTCACCTCCGGCTCCACCGGCGAGCCGAAGGGGGCGATGTGCGAGCACGCGGGCCTGCTGAACCATCTCCACGCCAAGATCGACGACCTGGGGATCGGCGCGGGGTCGGTGGTGGCGCAGACGGCCCCGCAGTGCTTCGACATCTCGCTGTGGCAGCTGGTGTCCGCGCTGCTGGTCGGCGGACGGACCCTGCTGGTCGGCCAGGACGTGGTCGTGGACGTGGAGCGGTTCCTCGACACGCTGGTGCGCGGCCGGGTCACCGTGACCCAGCTGGTGCCCTCCTACCTGGAGGTCGTCGTCTCGTACCTGGAACGGCATCCGCGCGCGCTGCCCGACCTCCGGTGGGTGTCGGTGACCGGTGAGGCGCTGAAGCGGGAGCTGGTCCAGCGCTGGTTCGCGCTCCAGCCGGAGATCAGGCTGCTCAACGCCTACGGGCTGACGGAGACCTCCGACGACACCAACCACGAGGTCCTGGACGGCGTGCCGGACCGCGTCCTGCTGGGCCGCGCGGTCAACAACGTGCGCGTGTACGTCGTGGACGAGCAGCTGTCGCTGGTGCCGCTGGGCGCGCCGGGGCTGATCGCGTTCTCCGGGGTCTGTGTGGGCCGGGGTTACGTCAACGATCCCGAGCGGACCCGGGAGGCGTACCGGACGGACCCGTACCGGCCCGGGGAGCGGCTCTACCTGGGCGGTGACTGGGGCCGCTGGCACCCCGGCGGCAAACTGGAGTTCCTCGGCCGCCGGGACAGCCAGGTCAAGATCCGCGGCTTCCGGATCGAGATCGGCGAGATCGAGAACACCCTGCTGCGGGTGGACGGGGTGCGGGACGCCGCGGTGGTCGTCGTGGAGCGGGGCGAGAACACGCAGCTGATCGCGTTCCACACCGGCGCACGCCACGAGCCGGAGGTGCTGCGCGAGGCGCTCGCGGCGGCGCTGCCCGCCTACATGGTCCCGGCCGCCTTCCACTGGCGGGAGAGCCTGCCGCTGACCGCCAACGGCAAGATCGACCGGAAGGCCCTGACCGCGCAGGCCGCCGAGGCGGCACCGGCCGCGGAACCGGAGGGCGGGGCCCGGCAGGAGGCGCTCAGCCCGGCCGAGCGGAGGCTGGCGGCGGCCTGGGCCGAGCTGCTGGGCGTGCCCGAGCAGCACATCCGCCGGACGGACCACTTCTTCGACGCCGGGGGCACCTCCCTGACGGCCGTCAAACTCAGCATCGCGCTGGACCGGGCGGTCTCGCTGAAGGACATCACCCGGCATCCGGTCCTCGCCGACCTGGCCGCCCTCCTCGACGGCACCGCCCGGCAGCGCCCCGAGCTGCTCCAGCCCCTGTCGGAGGCGGACGGCGCGCCGGAGTGCGCGCTGGTGTGCTTCCCCTACGCGGGCGGCAACGCCGTCAACTACCGCCCGATGGCGGCGGCGCTGGCGGGCAGCGGCCTGGCGGTGCTCGCGGTGGACCTGCCCGGGCACGACCTGGCGGCCCACCGGGAGCCGTTCGCGTCGATCACGGAGGTGGCCGGACAGGTCGCCGCCGAGATCGCCGCGCGCGGCCTGCCCCGGGTCATGCTGTGGGGCCACTCGTCGGGTGCCGCGCCGGCCCTGGAGACCGCCCGGCTGCTCCAGGAGCGGGGCGTGCGGGTGACGCGGGTGTTCCTCGGCGCGCAGCTGCTGGGCACCGCCGCCGAGCGCCGGGCCGCCGTCACCGAGCTGACGGCCCGGAGCGACGCGGAGATCGCGGCGGGGCTGACCGCGGACAGCGGCTACACGGAACTCGCCGAGCTGAACGAGCGGCACGCCGAGCACATCGGCGCCGCCTACCGGCACGACTGCGTGTCCGCCCACCGCTACTTCGCGGCGGCCCTGGAGACCCCGCCGGCGGTGCGGCTGTCCGCGCCGGTCTCGGTGGTCGTCGCCGCCGACGACCCGCACACCGCGGGCCACGCCGACCGGCACCGGGACTGGCTGCTCCTGGCGGAGCACGTCGATCTGCACGAACTCCCCGACGGCGGCCACTACTTCCTGCGCACCCGTCCGGCCGAGGCGGCCCGGGCCGTGCTGGGCGCGGCCGTCCCCCTGGCCTCCACCTGAGGCCCGTACGACCACCGGAAATGAGCGACCGAAAGGAGACCGAGATGCCGTCCTCATCCCTGGCGGCGCCGCTCGATGTGGAGCTGCGGCCGGACCGACCCGCGGTGCTGCGCGTCGACCCACCGGCCGATCCCGCGGCGTGGGCAGCCGAGTACCGCGAGGCGTTGCGGGCGCAGGTCACCGAGCACGGGGCGCTGCTCGTCCGCGGCCTCGGTCTGCGGGAGACGGACCAGGCCGGTGCCGTCTTCGCGCGGCTGGCCGGTGACCTCCTGCCGGAGCGGGAGGCCTTCGCCCCGCGGGAGGCCCACGGACCGGGGCTGTACTCCTCCACGCCCTGGCCGGCCAACCAGCCCATGTGCATGCACCACGAGCTGAG
>NZ_MUMF01000389.1 GCF_002155905.1 Streptomyces tricolor
GTCCGGATGCCGGCGGTTGGGTTGGGCAGGAGGGCGGGTCCGGACGCCGACGGTTGGTTGGGCAGGAGAGCGGGGGCCCGGGGGACGAACTGTGGTGAGCATCTCTCCGCTACGACGCCGACCGTTCTTTCGGCATGCAGGAACCCCTCCATGGCACGCAGACCTCCATGGCACGCAGAGCGCCCGCTTCTCGGCAGGGCGCGGCACCCGCTTTCGGCATGCACGGCATCCGCTCTTCGGCATGCACCCCGGCCGCCCCTCGACACGTGCGGCACCCGCTCTTCGACACGCACGGCAACCGTTCCTTCGCGCCGCCGGACGCTCCTCGAACTTTTTTCTCCCAGCCGGGAACACCGCGGCCCCGCCACTCGTATCTCATGGTGAGCGATCGGTCACGCGGCGCTACAGCACTTCGCGCAGGACCCGGTCCCGGATCATGAGGGCGGCCCGCTTGCCGGGCAGGTCGATCTCGTCCGCGTACCGGAAGCCGGCGCTCAGGAACGCGGCGATGGAGGGGGTGTTACGAAGATCGGGTTCTGACACGACACGGGCGCAGGTGGGACACCGGTCGAGGATCAGGTCGGCCACGGCGCGGAGCAGGACAGGTCCCAGTCCTCTCCCCCGGTCGGCGGCGTCACCGACGAGAAGGTGGATCCCGGTGTCGTGCGGATCGGCCGGATAGTGGCGGGCCAGCGGGTCCAGGTCCGCCCGGTAGATCTCCCAGTAGCTCATCGGCGTGCCGTCCAGCACGCCGAGACACGGCACGCTGCGCCCGTCGCCGTGGAGCTGCGCCCGCAGGTGTTCCTCCGTCCGGCTCCGGGGACCGGCCAGTTCCCAGAACTCCGCGACGACGGGGTCGTTCATCCAGCGGTGGACGAGCGGCAGGTCCTGATCGAGCCGCACGGGCACCAGTTGGAAGGAGCCCACCGGGGTCGTGATCGGGCCCCACCGGGTGATGCGGCTGAGGAGGCCGACCGTCGACCCGGCGCAGAGGGCGACGAACTGTGCGGGCAGGCACAGGTCCAGGGTGTCCTCGCTGTCGGGGTCGTCGTCCTCGACGGCGAGCCGGCCGAACGGAGAGTTCCGGGGGCCCGCGGTGTCCGCTCGGGGTCCGGCGCCGTCCGGGTGGGCAGAGGCGGGGCCGGTTCCGGCGCTCGCGTCGGTGGGAGGCACGGTGCGCTCCTCTCAGGAGACGAGGTGGGTCATGTTCCTCGGATGTACGGGAGGCGGTGCGGCTCGCTGAGGGGGTGCGGTCCGCTCAGGTGGTACGGGGAGGTACGGCGCTCAGCAGTGAGGCAATGAGAAGAGCTGGATCGCTCAGCAGTGAAGGGGGTTGGCGATGGTGACGTAGACGGACTGGGTGTCGACCGGCCCGACGAGTTCGTCGAGACCGTGCAGCCGGGTCAGCAGGTTGGCCTTGCAGCGCAGGACGGGTGAGTCGAGCAGGCGGCCGGGCAGGGAGGTGCGCAACGGGGCGGGCCCCGAGGCGAGGCCGGTGAGGAAACGGCGGAAGGCGGCGAGGAGCAGTCGCTCGTCGGCGAGGTGCTGGGAGCCGAAGGCACCGATCAGACCGAGCACGTTGTTGACGGCGAGGTAGTAGGTGAAGCGTTCGTCGGCGACCTCGTCGGGGACGAAGGTGTCGCTGCGCTCGCCGATGCCGGGCAGCCGGGCGTCCAGTTCGGCGCGCCGGGACTCGCGGAAGTAGTACCCCTGGTTGTCCCGGTAACGGCCGCCGGCGGGCCAGCCGTCGCCGTCCAGCAGGAGCAGCGTGTTCTGCTGGTGGGCTTCGAGGGCGATACCGGCCTCGCTGTCCAGCCAGAGCACGGGCCGGACCACGTGTTCCAGATAGCGCAGGAACCACTCCGCGCAGACGGCGCCGAGGGGCCGGCCGGTGCGGGTGGCCAGGCGGGCGACGAGCTGGGCCAGGCGCGACCGCATCGGCCAACCGGTCGCAGCGTGTGTGCTGTTGGTGGGCGGCGTGGCGAGGGGGCGCGGTGCGACCAGTCCGGCGACGCAGCCGACGTCGTCGGCCGGGGCGAAGGGGTTGTGCCGGATCACTACGTCGAGCCCCGGCACGGGCAGGCCGTCCGCATCGTCCACGGCCAGCCAGGCCGGGTCGCGGACGATGTCGAAGCGGGGGTGTGCCGCCCGCCACCGGATGGCCAGGCCGGTGCGCAGCAGCCGGTGCACCTCGACTCCGCGGTGGAGTTCCTTGCGGAGGTTCTCGCGGCGGGAGTTGGTGATGCGCAGGGCCAGCGACAGTTTCAGCATCGCGGACGCACCGGATCGGTGGACGGTCCGTACGGAGGAGGTGGGAGACCAGCACGTGCCCAGGGGGCCGAGGTCGCGGAGGAGCCCGGAGTCGAGCAGCGCGGCGACGGATGCGCGGTGCCGTACCTCGCGTGCCTGCCAGGGGTGCAGGGGCAGGGCGGTGTAGCCGTCGGGCAGCGGCAGTTCGGTTCCGGCGATCCGTCGGATGAGGTGGTCGGCGGGAACGGGACGGCCGCGCTCGGTCCAGGCCGAGTCGGCCGCGAGAAGAGAGGGGGCGACGGCCAGCCAGTGCAGGGGGAAGGAACCGCGCGTCTCCGGTGAGTACCGGTCGGCTTCCGCCTCGGTCAGCCCTTCCCGGCTCTTCGGGGTCGGGTGCAGGGGGTGTCCGAGGAGGAGGGCCTGCTCGGCGCCGAG
>NZ_MUMF01000390.1 GCF_002155905.1 Streptomyces tricolor
GGTGGGGCCCCGGTCGGTCGGGCAGGCGCCGCCATGGGGCTTTGCCTCCAGCCCGGCGTGGGGGTTCGGTCGGCTGAGAGGGCACTGGTGCGGGGCTTCGGTACGGGTTTCCGAACGTGTTTACTCGGCTTCGGCCCCCTGTGCCGTGTGCGTATCCGGACGAATGGAGGCAGGCCGGATCTGGCCTTGCCCGGATTCTGGACGAAGACTTCCGCTCAGCGAACCGGCTTCGCTACTGTCCCGCTACGCACACGCCCCGTGGCAGCGCCGCCGCGGAGCGCAGCCGTGAAGCGACTTGGCCCGGAGCCGCCGGGCCGACCTGCCGATCGGCGGCCTCTGAAGCGCGTCTCCGACGGGACTCGGTGACGCATCCGCCGCTCAGGGACCCGCCGACCTCACCGCCGAAGGAGTGGGCGTCGTGACCGCGGAGACCTCTCAGACGCTCGACCGGGGACTGCGCGTCCTCAAACTGCTCGCCGACACGGATCACGGGCTGACCGTCACCGAGTTGTCCACCAAACTGGGCGTGAACCGGACCGTCGTGTACCGGCTGCTCGCCACGCTGGAACAGCACGCGCTCGTACGACGTGACCTGGGCGGGCGAGCCCGGGTCGGCCTCGGGGTGCTGCGGCTCGGGCGGCAGGTGCACCCGCTGGTACGGGAGGCCGCGCTGCCCGCGCTCAGATCGCTCGCCGAGGACATAGGGGCGACGGCGCACCTGACTCTCGTGGACGGGTCCGAGGCGCTGGCCGTCGCGGTGGTCGAGCCGACCTGGACGGACTATCACGTGGCCTACCGGGCCGGGTTCCGGCATCCGCTGGACCGGGGCGCGGCCGGCAAGGCGATCCTCGCCGCACGGCAGTCGCCCTCGGCCGACCCGGGGTACACGCTGACGCACGGCGAACTGGAGGCGGGGGCGAGCGGGGCCGCGGCACCGTTGGTCGGGGTGACCGGAGTCGAGGGCAGCGTGGGCGTGGTGATGCTGGCGGACGCCGTGCCGGAGCGGGTGGGAGCGCGGGTGGTGGAGGCGGCCCGGGAGGTCGCGGAGGCACTGCGCTAGCCCCCCGACGGCCCTGCGAACACCCACGGGTCACGGGTCCTACGAGCCTCACGCCCCGTGCAGCCGCACGCCCGAGCCCGGGCATCCGCGCCACCACAGACCCACGCACCGGCACGCCCGAGCCCGTGCAGCCGCCCGCACCCGCGCGCCCCTGACACGTCACAGAGCCGCACGCCCCACGCCCGCAGTCCCCATCCGGACCCCACGACCCCACGCACCGGCACGCCCGAGCCCGTGCAGCCGCCCGCA
>NZ_MUMF01000391.1:0-307 GCF_002155905.1 Streptomyces tricolor
GCTACGACTCGGACAAACGACCCCCGGCCGCCCCCGCCCTACCGTGGAGCACGCAAGCCAAGCAGCACACCCCCAACGCGGAAGGGCCGGGACTCGTACATGACTTCCACCCATGCCTTCTGGCTCGCCGGCCGCCAGGTCACCGGCGAGGACACCTTCGACGTCACCTCCCCGTGGGACGGCCGGCTCGTCGGCAAGGTCAGCGTGCCGACCGACGCCCAGGTCGAGGAGGCCGTGGCCGCCGCGTACGCCGTCCGCGAGGACTTCGCCGCCACCCCGGCGCACGTCCGCGCCGCCGCGCTCGACC
>NZ_MUMF01000391.1:363-8570 GCF_002155905.1 Streptomyces tricolor
CGCCGGCGGCCAGGGCCGGCTGGCGCTCACCCGCCGCTTCCCGAAGGGTGTCGTGCTCGGCATCGCGCCGTTCAACTTCCCGCTGAACCTGTGCGCCCACAAGGTCGCCCCGGCGATCGCCGCCGGCGCCCCGATCATCCTGAAGCCGGCCCCGGCCACCCCGCTGTCCGGTCTGATCCTCGGCGACCTGCTCGCCGAGACCGACCTGCCGGCCGGCTCCTGGTCGATCCTCCCGGTCACCAATGACAAGATGCCCGCCCTGGTCCAGGACGAGCGCCTGCCGGTCATCTCCTTCACCGGTTCCGAGAAGGTCGGCTACGCGATCATGGACTCGGTGCCGCGCAAGCACTGCACGCTGGAGCTGGGCGGCAACGGCGCCGCGGTCGTCCTCGGCGACTACGCCTCCGACGCCGACCTGGACTGGGCCGCGACCCGCATCGCGACCTTCTCCAACTACCAGGGCGGCCAGTCCTGCATCTCGGTGCAGCGCGTCATCGCCGACGCCTCCGTGTACGACCGGCTGCTGCCGCGCATCGTCGCCGCCGTCGAGGCCCAGGTCACCGGCGACCCCTCCGACGCCACCACCGACGTCGGCCCGCTGGTCAGCGAGGACGCCGCCCGGCGCGTGGAGTCCTGGGTGGACGAGGCGGTCGCCGCCGGCGCCACCCTGCTCACCGGCGGCAAGCGCGACGGCGCCTCGTACGCGCCGACCGTGCTCACCGACGTGCCGGCGAACGTGACGATCGCCTGCGAGGAGGTCTTCGGACCCGTCCTCACCGTGCAGAAGGTGGACGGCGAGGCCGAGGCGTTCGCCGCGGTGAACGACTCCAAGTACGGCCTCCAGGCGGGCGTGTTCACCCACGACCTCCAGGTCGCCTTCCGTGCCCACCGCGCCCTGGAGGTCGGCGGTGTGGTGATCGGCGACGTCCCGTCCTACCGCGCCGACCAGATGCCGTACGGCGGCGCCAAGCAGTCCGGTGTGGGCCGCGAGGGCGTGCGGTTCGCGATGGAGGACTACACCTACGAGCGCGTGCTGGTCCTCACCGGTCTCGCGCTCTGACCTGCCACGGACAGGTCAGAACAGAACGGCCGCAGCCCACTGTGCGGGGGCTGCGGCCGTTCGTCTTGTCGTCCCGGCCCCCGGCCCCTGGCTAATGGGAACCGTTTTCAGGTAGCCTGGGCGGGCCGCCGAGCCGAAGGGGCCCGGCGTCGCTGCCTTCCGCTGCCGGGCCCCTTCCTGGTGCCGGTCTCCTCCGGACCCTCAACCGGAGAAGCCGACGTGCGCGAGCCGCAGCGGGCCGCGCAGGGCGAGGCGGACGTCGTGCACGCCCTCGGCGGCCAGGCCGGCGGTCACCGTGGTGTAGGCGTAGGGGCCGGCCGTGGGGGTGTCCAGGGTGAGTGACGCCAGCACCGGGCCGCCGTCCAGGGCGAGTTCCAGGGTGCCCTCGCCCGCCAGGTGTGCCGTCACCTCGCTCACGCCCGCGCCGAAGTCGCAGTCGCGGTAGACCAGTTCGGCCGTGCCGTCGTGGGCCGGGGTCACCGCGTCACCCGCCGTCTTCGTCCGGTCCACGATCGCGGCGCCGGACTGCTCGTCGAAGCCGGCAGCCGGAAGGCCGCGCTCCAGCACCCGCCGCGGCGCGGGGGGCGGGCCGTCGAGGCGGACCGTCGTACGCAGCCGCACATCCTCGCTGGAGGCGCCCAGCAGGAGTTCGTACGGGCCCCGCTCCAGGCGCCAGCCGCCCTGCCGCACGTCCCAGAACTCCAGCGCGGTCAGCGGGACCTCGAAGGAGACGGCGGCCGTCTCGCCGGGGTCGAGCGTGATCCGGCGGTGGTCCAGCAGCTCGCGGCGCGGACGGGCCACCGAGGGGTCCACCGCCCGGCCGTACAGCTGCACCACCTCGTCCGCCGTCCGGTCCCCGGTGTTGGTGACCGTGCAGCTCACCAGCACCGAGTCGGCCTCCACCCGGGCCGCCACCCCGGCGTACCCGAAGGACGCGTACGACAGGCCGTGGCCGAAGGGGAAGAGCGGGGTGCCGTCGAAGTACAGGTAGGTCTGCCGGCTGCCGATCACGTCGTAGTCCAGCAGGTCGGGCAGGTCCGCGTCGGAGGCGTACCAGGTCTGCGGGAGCCGGCCGGCCGGGGAGACGTCACCGGCCAGCACCCGGGCCAGGGCCGTGCCCGCCGCCTGGCCGCCGTGCGCCGTCCAGAGCACGGCCGGCAGCCGGGTCGCGTCCACCGCGTACGGGTACGCCGACACCAGCACCAGCGCGGTGCGCGGGTTGGCGGCGCGGGCCGCCGCCAGCAGCCGCCGCTGGTGCTCCGGCAGGCGCAGGGTCGTACGGTCCTCGGTCTCCCGGCCGTTGATGTGCGGGTCGTTGCCCGCCACCACCAGGACGACGTCCGCCCCGGCCGCCGCCCGGGCCACGGCCGCCTCGCCCCGCTCCACCGTGACCACCTCGAAGACGTCACCGGTGTCGGCAACCTTCACGCCGTCGGCGGCGACCTGGACATGGCGACCCGTGCCCAGGTGCAGGAGGAGGTGACCGCCGCGGTGCGGTTCGAGACGGAAGGTCTCCTGGACGACCCAGCCCCCCGGCTGGTCGGCGGAGGCGCGCAGGTAGCCGTCCTCGGCGACCGAGAGGTAGCGGCCGTCGGGGGCGCGCAGGGTCAGCACCCCCTCGCCCCAGTCGACGAGCGCGAACTCGGTGCCGGTCGCGTCGGTGGTGAGCGGCGGCAGGTCGGTGCGGCCGGACAGCAGCGCGGGGTCCAGCGCGCCCTCGGCGCCGCGCGCCCGGTCGGGGGCGTCCGCCGCCGGCACGGACAGGAACGCGCCCGCCGCCGTCCGCAGCCGGACGCGGTCCACCCCCTCCGCGAACCGCACCCGCTCCGCGCCGAACCGCTCGTACAGGCCCTCCAACGGGGTCGAGCGGTGCAGGAGACTGCCGCTGTACCAGTCGAGCTTGCACTCGTCGGCGAGCAGGCCGACGACCGCGATCCGGGTGTCCGGGGCCAGGGGCAGCAGGTCGTCGTCGTTCTTCAGCAGCACGATCGCCTGCTCGGCGGCCTCCCGCGCGAGCGCCCGGTGCGCGGGGGTGTCGAACTCGCCGGTGCCCGCGTGCGGGTCGTAGTGCGGGTCGAACTCGCCGAGCCGGAAGCGGACCGAGAGCTGGCGGCGGACGGCGCTGTCGATGTCCGCCTCCGACACCAGCCCGCGCGCCACCGCCCCCCTGACCCGGGCGGTGATCGGCGCGGAGTCCGTGCCGTGGTCGGTGAAGCTGTCCACGCCGGCCAGCAGGGCCGCCGCGGTGGCCTCCTCATGGGTGTCGAAGTAGTGCTCGGCGTCGACCAGGTTGGACGGCGCGCCCGCGTCCGAGCAGACCAGCAGCTCCTCGTCGGTCCAGGTGCGCAGGTGTTCGCGCAGGTAGGGGGAGACGTGGTTGGGGCGGCCGTTGACCAGGTTGTAGGCGGGCATCACCCCGGCCACCGCGCCCGCCTCGACCGTGTCCCTGAAGGCCCGCAGGTCGTACTCGTGCAGCACCCGGGGGCGGACGGACGCCGACGAAGTGGCCCGGTCCGTCTCGTTGTTGTGCGCCAGCCAGTGCTTGAGCACGGGCGCGGTACGCCAGTACCGGGGGTGGTCGCCGCGCAGGCCGTGCGTGTACGCCGTGGCGATGGCCGAGGTCAGCTTCGGGTCCTCGGCGTAGCCCTCCTCGTTACGGCCCCACAGCGGGTGGCGCAGCAGATTGACCGTCGGCGACCAGACGTTGAGGCCGACCCGGTCGTCGCGGGCGCGCATCGCCCGGGCCTCCTTGGAGACCGCCTCGCCGATCCGCCGCACCAGCTCCGGGTTCCAGGTCGCGCCCAGGCCCACCGCCTGCGGGAACACCGTCGCCGGGCCCATCCAGGCCACGCCGTGCAGGGCCTCCTGGCCGGTCCGCCAGGCGGCGATGCCGAGCCGCTCCACGGCGGGCGTGAACTGGTGCAGGAAGGAGATCTTCTCGTCCAGGGTGAGCCGCGCCAGCAGATCGTCGATGCGCTTCGCGAACGGCAGGTGCGGATCGCGGAAAGGCGGCGTGGACGGCGAGTCAACGGTCACGAGTGGTTCCCCTTGCGAATGGAGCGACGCGACGCTTTCGAAGCGCTTCGATGCTCATTCGACCGTGGCCGGGTGTCAAGGTGCTGTGCCCGAACCGGGCCGACTTTCCGCCGACTTGGCAAGGCGCCAACCCTGGCTCACCGGGCCGCCGGAGGTCCGAGGAATCTTGGAAACGACCCTTGTGCGCCCCCAGGCGTTCACTTAACCTCGCAGCAACATCGAAGCGCTTCGATTGCCCGCTTCCGCAGTCGCGCTTCCGCTCAGCCGATCCACTGAAGACACCGCAGCCGACGGCCCACCGCCGGGTGTCCTGGTGCGCCATGAAGGGTTGACGCAATGACGCCGAACGCCGCCTCCGCCTCCTCCGCGCCCAGCCGGAGAAGCTCCCCCACCCGGAGAAGCTTCCTCGCCTCCACCGCGGTCGCCGCCGCGGCGGTCACCGGCGGGATGCCGCTGCTCACCGCCTGCGGCGGCGGGCAGGAGGGCCGCAAGGAAGGCACCACCTCCGGCAAGGCGGCGCAGAAGATCCTCCCCACCTATGTGGCGTCGAGCGTGGTCGCCCCGGACATCCCCGCGAAGAACGGCTCGGCGGCCGGCTTCACCAAGGCCGTCGCCCTGGACCGGCTGAAGACCTCCGTACCGAAGAAGCTCGGCAGCGGCGGCGCGCTCAGCATCATGGCCCCGCTGTGGGGCACCCCGCCGGACAACGACAACCCGTACTACCGGGCCATGAACGAGGCCATCGGCGTCGAGACCAGCTGGCAGAACCAGGACGGCAACACCTACGACGAGAAGCTCGGCGCGGTCCTCGCCTCCAGCGACATCCCGGACGTCGTGGTCGTCCCCGGCTGGAACCTGATGGGCAAGATCCCCAGCGCCATCAACGCCAAGTTCGCCGACCTCGGCCCCTACCTGTCCGGCGACAAGGTCAAGGACTACCCCAACCTCGCCGCCGTCCCCACCGACGCCTGGCAGCGCTCCATCTTCGGCGGACAGCTCAGGGCGATCCCGCTGCCCGGCTCCTCCGTCACCAACATCGCGCCCTTCTACCGCAAGGACGTCTTCGACCGGAAGGGCTGGCAACCCCCCAGGACCACCGACGAGTTCCTCGCCTGGGCGAAGGAGGCCACCGATGCCAAGGGCGGGGTGTGGGCCTGCGCCGACATGAAGTGGACCGCCTTCAACGCCTTCGGTGTCCTGGGCGGCAGCGACAAGGCGCTGTGGTGGAACCTCCAGGACGGCAAGCTGATCAACCGGATCGAGACCGAGGCCTACCTGGAAGCCCTGGAGTGGGCCCGCAAGCTGTTCGCCGCCGGCGTGGTCCACCCCGACGACAAGGCCGGCAAGACCGCCAACCCGGCCGGCACCCGGTTCACCGCCGGCAAGCTCCTCGTCTACAACCAGGACCTGTCCGACTGGTTCGGCAAGACCTCCGAACAGCGCACCCAGAACCCGGACTTCGAGATGGCCGCGATGGACATCTTCACCCACGACGGCGGCGACCCGCTGCTCTGGGCGGTCCAGCCGGCCAACATCTTCACCTTCGTCAGCAAGAAGGCGTCGGAACAGAAGATCAAGGACTTCCTCGCCGTCGCCAACTTCTGCGCCGCCCCCTTCGGCACGAAGGAGCGCCTGCTCGCCGAGTACGGCGTCGAGGGCACCGACTTCACCCTGGACAAGGGAGTGCCCACCAAGACCACCAAGGGCGTCAACGAGGTCCTCGGCGCCTTCGACTACACCGGCAAGCCCGCCGCGTACGTCGCCCACCCCGACTTCCCCGAGGTCACCCGGGGCATGGTCGAGTGGCAGCAGCGCATGGGCGCCTTCACCAAGAAGTCCTCCTTCTACGGCCTGACCATCACCGAACCCAGCCGCTGGTCCAACCTCGCCGACGACTTCGAGCAGCTGGAGGACGACGTCGTACGCGGCCGGAAGAAGGTCGGCGACGTGCAGCAGGCGGTGTCCGACTGGAAGAAGCAGGGCGGCGACGACCTGCGCGACTGGTACCGCGAGCTGCTCGACTCCACCGGCTCGGCGCAGTGACCAGCACCGTGCCCCGCAGCAGGGCCGGGGCGAGGACCGGGGAGAGCGTCCCGGCGGCGTCCGGCGGGGCCGCCGGGCGCCGCGGGCGCAGCCTGAGGATCAGGTTCCGGCGCGACCGCACCCTGATCCTGATGACCCTGCCCGTGGTCCTGCTGCTCCTGGTCTTCAACTACGTCCCGATCCTCGGCAACGTCGTCGCCTTCCAGGACTACGACCCCTACCTCAGCGACAACGGCTTCGTCGCCGTCTTCCAGAGCCCCTGGGTCGGCTTCGAGCAGTTCCAACGGGTCTTCGACGACCCCGAGTTCTGGCACGCCGTGCAGAACACGTTCGTCCTGTTCCTCCTCCAGCTGGTGCTGTTCTTCCCGGTCCCGATCGCGCTGGCGCTGCTCATCAACAGCGTGATCCGGCCCCGGGTGCGGGCGGTCGCCCAGGCGATCATGTATCTGCCGCACTTCTTCTCCTGGGTGCTGGTCGTCACCGTCTTCCAGCAGATCTTCGGCGGCGCCGGCGTGCTCGCGCAGACCCTGCGCGAGCACGGGCACTCCGGCTTCGACATCATGACCGACCCCTCGGCCTTCAAATACCTGGTGACGGCCCAGATGGTCTGGAAGGACGCCGGCTGGGGCATCATCGTCTTCCTCGCCGCGCTCGCCGCCGTCTCCCACGACCTGTACGAGGCCGCCGCGATGGACGGCGCGGGGCGCTGGCGCCGCATGTGGCACATCACGCTGCCGGCGCTGCGGCCGGTGATCGCCCTGCTGCTGGTGCTGCGCGTCGGCGACGCCCTCACCGTCGGCTTCGAGCAGTTCCTGCTCCAGCGGCAGGCGGTCGGCCCGGACGCCTCCGAGGTGCTCGACACCTATGTGTGGTGGAACGGCATCCGCAACCAGGACTTCAGCTACGCGGCGGCGGCCGGCCTGATCAAGGGCGTCGTCGGACTGACCCTCGTCCTCGTGGCGAACAAGGTGGCCCACCTCATGGGCGAGCAGGGGGTGTACGAGAAGTGAGCGCTGTCGCCGAACGGCCCGCCGGGGCACGGAAGGGGCGCAGCCGGTGGGCGGCGCCGCCCCGGCCGGTCTGGGAGGAGGAGCCGGCGAAGGCCGGGCTCGCCGCGAAGGGGCTGGTCCTCGGGATCGCCTGCTTCGCCGTGCTGTTCCCGCTGTGGATCGTGATCGTCACCAGCCTGTCCCCGAAGAAGGTCATCGACGACACGGGCGGACTGGTGGTGATCCCCAAGGGCATCACCTTCATCGCCTACCAGGAGCTGCTCAGCGGTGGCCAGGTGCAGCGGGCGGCGCTGGTCAGCGTCGGGGTGACGCTCGTCGGCACGCTGTTCAGCATGACCGTGTCGGTGCTGTGCGCGTACGGGCTGTCCCGCCGGGGCTCACTGGGCCACCGCTGGATCCTGATGACCCTGCTCGCGACGATGTTCTTCGGGGCCGGCCTGATCCCGACGTACCTGCTGGTGCAGGCGCTCGGCCTCACCGACACCTATCTGGCGCTGATCCTGCCGAGCGCGGTGAGCGTGTTCAACATCCTCGTGCTGCGCGGGTTCTTCATGGGCATCTCGCCCGAACTCCTCGACAGCGCGCGGATCGACGGGGCGGGGGACTGGCGGATCCTCCGGCAGATCGTGCTGCCGCTGTCCCGGGCCGTGCTGGCGGTGATCACCCTGTTCTACGCGGTCGGGTACTGGAGCGCCTGGTTCAACGCGTCGATCTATCTCACCGACCAGACGATGATGCCGCTGCAGAACGTGATGATCCAGCTGGTGCAGAAGCAGGAGCGGCCGGTGGGGCTGTCGGCCCAGATCAACACCGGTCAGCTGTCGCCGCTGGCCGTCCAGATGGCCGTGATGGTCCTGGCCCTGGTGCCGGTGGCCGTGCTGTCACCGTTCGTCCAGAAGCACTTCCGCAAGGGGATGCTCACGGGGGCGGTGAAGGGATGACCGGGCGCCCGTCGACGGGGGCGGTGCGGGTTCGTGGGCGACTGCGCCTGCGCGAAGGGACAGTGCGGTGTCGTCGGCGACCGCGGGTGCGTGGGGGCTGATCGCGCAGTTCCCCGC
>NZ_MUMF01000392.1 GCF_002155905.1 Streptomyces tricolor
AGAAGGCGGGCGCGGTCGTCCGCCAGGTCGCCAACAGCACCGCCGAACTCAAGGCCGCCGCCCGGACGCTGAAGACGAGGGCGACCATCCCCGGCACCTCCTGGGCCGTCGACCCGCGCACCAACAAGGTCCTGGTCACCGCCGACTCCACCGTCACCGGCGCCAAGTGGGACAGACTGCAGTCGACCGTGCGGAGCCTCGGATCCGGCAAGGCGACCCTCAAGAAGTCCGCCGGCACCTTCAAGACGTTCGTCTCGGGCGGCGACGCCATCTTCTCCCAGGCGCAGGGCGGCAACGTCCGCTGCTCCCTCGGCTTCAACGTCACCGCCTCCGACGGCAGCCCCGCCTTCCTGACGGCCGGTCACTGCGGGGTCGCCGCCAAGGAGTGGTCCGACTCCGAGGGCGGCCAGCCCATCGCCACCGTCGACCAGGCCACCTTCCCCGGCGCCGGCGACTTCGCCCTCGTCAAGTACAACGACCCGAACACCCAGGCGCCCAGCGAGGTCGACGCCGGCAACGGCCAGACCGTGCAGATCAACCAGGCCGCCGAGGCCACCGTCGGCACGGCCGTGTTCCGGATGGGTTCCACCACCGGGCTGCGCGACGGCCAGGTCACCGGCCTGGACGCCACCGTCAACTTCCAGAGCGAGACGAGCCCGAACGGCGTCGACACCGTCACCGGCCTCATCCAGACCGACGTGTGCGCCGAACCCGGCGACAGCGGCGGCTCGCTGTTC
Source organism: Streptomyces tricolor (assembly GCF_002155905.1). Classification (GTDB taxonomy): domain Bacteria; phylum Actinomycetota; class Actinomycetes; order Streptomycetales; family Streptomycetaceae; genus Streptomyces; species Streptomyces tricolor. Next base: position 738 of record NZ_MUMF01000392.1, read on the forward strand.
ACCCAGGACGGCAACGCCCTCGGCCTCACCTCCGGCGGCAGCGGCGACTGCACCAGCGGCGGCGAGACCTTCTTCCAGCCGGTCACCACCGCCCTCCAGGCCACCGGCGCGACACTCGGCAACGGCGGCGCCGGCGGCAACGGCGGTGACGGTGGCAACGGTGCGGGCGGCGAGGCCGGCGCCGGCGGCGAAGCCGGCGCGGGCGCGGACGACCAGGCCGGCGCGGGCGACCAGGCCGGTGCGGGAGCCGGGGCCGGTGGCGAGGCGGGCGCGGGTGACCAGGCCGGCGCCGGCGGCGACCGGATCGGCGGCGGCGCCGACCCGTCCGCACCGGCCGGCGCGCCCGGCTCCGGCGCGGCGGACGACGGGGCGTCGTCCCCGGCCGGCTCGCACTGAGCGAACCCGCACACCCCGAGGACTCCCCGGCCGGCCTCCCCCTCGGTTCCGGTCGGCGGGGAGTGGTCCGGCCCTCCCACGGGAGGGCCGGACCGCGGTCGTGCGCGTCGCCGTCGTCGTGCGCGTCAGCCGTCGTCGCGCGCCCGCAACAGCACCGCCACGTCGTCCACCCGCCCCCGCGCCGCCGTACTGTGCCGGACCACCTCGTCCGCCAACCTCCAGCGGCCGGTCGCCGGCCTCCGCCGGCAGGGCGCCGAGGCCGACCAGTGCGTCCTCGATGTCGATGCCGGGTGACTCCACGAGCCCGTCGGCGTACAGGACCAGCACCGAGCCGGGGGCCAGGGACACCTCGGCCGTCGGATACCCGGCCGAGGCGTCGATCCCCAGCAGCGGGCCCCCGGCCAGGTCCAGCACCCGCACCCGCCCGTCGGGCCCAGCCGCAGATACAGCCAGCCGGCGAACAGTTCGGCACCGAGATCGATCAGCAGCCGGTTGGTGCTGGCCATCACCTCGTGCGGAGCCTGCCCCCACGGGGGTGTACGCCCGTACGCCGGTGCGGATCTGGCCCATCAGGCCCGCCGCGGTCACGTTGTGCCCCTGGACGTCCCCGATCACCGCCGCCGCCGGCGGGCGGGTCGGCACCAGGTCGTAGAAATCGCCACCGATCTCCATGCCGTGGGTGGCCGGCAGACAGCGGGCCGCCGCCTCGATCCCGGGCGGCGGCATCAGCGAGTGCGGCAACAGAGCCTGCTGCCGCCCGTGCGCCGGCCGGTGTCTCGCGTCGTAGAGCAGGGCCCGCTCCAGGGCCTGCGCGATCAGCCCGCCCAGCGAGGTGAGCACCGCGCGCTCGTCCGCGGGGAAGGGGTGCGGCCCGGCGTGGGCCAGGACCCAGGTGCCGACCGGCCGTCCCGACGCGATCAGCGGCAGGTACGCCCAGGCCGCGAAGCCGTCGGAGGTCTCGGGCCGGCGCGGATACAGCCGCTCCAGCTGCTCCCGGTGCTCGAAGAACGCGAGCACCCCGCTGTTCAGGGCATGCGTGCCCGGGGCCCGCTCGGACAGCGGCAGCCCGTCGAACCGCTCGACGACGTGCGGGTCCCGGTGGCCGCGGTGCCCCAGGACGTGCAGCCGCCCGCCCTGCGCCCGCAGCGGCACCAGTGCCCGGCTGCCGACGGCCGGGAGCACCTCGTCCCCCACCAGCTGCACCACGTCCCGCACCCCGACCGCCTCGGTCGGCGCACCCGCCAGGCCCAGCACCTGGGAGATCGTCACCAGGCGGGACGGCCGCCGTTCCGCCCGCGGCGCCTCACGCGCCAGTTCGGCCACCATCCGGGCCCCGGCTGATGTGCACGCTCAGCCCGGTGGTGCTCGGATACAACCGGAACGACAGCCACTCGCCGGGCGGGCGCAGGCCACAGACTCCCTCGCGGCGGCACCCCGCGCACGGCGAGCGCGCG
>NZ_MUMF01000393.1 GCF_002155905.1 Streptomyces tricolor
GTCGGCGAGTCGGTCTTGTCGGTCGGGGTCTTGTCCGTGGGCGAGTCCGTCTTGTCCGTCGGCGTCTTGTCCGTCGGGGACGGCGACTTGTCGGTCGGCGAGGGCGACTTGTCGGTCGGCGACGTCGGGGACGGTGACGTCGGAGGGGTCGTCTGCGGGGACGTCGGGGGTGTGGTCGTGGGCGAGGGCGGCAGCGTCCAGGGGTTCGGGTACTTCGGCGCCTTGCCGCGCTGGTCGTGCCGGCCGTTCACGTCGCCGCGGTGGCGGTTCAGCCACTCGCGGTGCTGGGTGTCGTAGATCACGAAGACCTTGACGACCACCGGGGCCGGCCGCACCACGACGACGTTCGCGGGCCGGTACGAGGACCACTGCCGGCCGATCAGCTTGGGGGTGGTGCGCTGGGCGACCGGCTCCTTCAGCGGGTTGCCGCAGGCGCACCGCAGCCGGGGCATGCCACGCCCGTCGACCAGGACGGAGGTGCCGCTCTGCAGAACGGCCTGGCGGCTGGCGGCGGCGCCGTCCCGGTAGGCGTGGTTGGTGACGCGGGTGTCCGCGCCGAGCACGACCGGGGTCAGGCCGCGCAGATAGCCGGGGAGCGCCGCCCTGCTGACGTCCGCCGCCCGGGCGAAGGCGTCGGCCTTGGCCGCGTCGGCCGTGAGGTAGCGGACGTGCCGCTCGACGTCGCAGCCCGCGACGCGCGGGGAGCCCCGGTACAGGCCGGGGGTGGCGCCCGACAGGCTGCGCGTCGCGCGCAGCGGCGCCTCGACGTCACCGGGCTGGACCCGGGCGGTGCCCCGGGGGGACTCGGCCCGCACGGAGCCGGTGTCCGTGGAGGCGGTGAAGGGGTCGGGCCCCCGCTCGCCGGCGGCCTGGAGGAGGACCAGTTCTCCCGCCCTGGTCTGTTTGACGCCGGTGCCCGCGCAGCCCGCGGCCAGGAGCGCCCCCATGAGCGCGCAGGCCGTGACGATGGATCGGGTGGGTATCCGCACCGCACACTCCGCATCACTGTGGGTGATTACGCCCTATTGTTGGCATTGCCCAGGTTTGGCTGGCAACTCGGGGGACGTCGTCACGGGAACGGCGCCGGTGTACCCGTACAGGAGGCGCGCAGGGCCGTGGAGTGGTTCACCGCACCCGACTACTGGCTGAGCCGGCTGGTCCTCCAGCGGGCGCTGGCGGCCGTGTACCTGGTCGCCTTCCTGACGGCGGCCCTGCAGTTCCGGGCGCTGCTGGGCGAGCGCGGGATGCTGCCGATCCCCCGCTTCACCGCCCGGGTGCGGTTCCGGCGCGCCCCCAGCCTGTTCCAGTTGCACTACTCCGACCGCTTCTTCGCGGCCTGTGCCTGGGCGGGCTGCGCGGTGTCGGCGGCCCTGCTGGCCGGGGCGGACTCCGCGCTGCCGTTGTGGGCGGGGATCCTGCTGTGGCTGGTGCCGTGGGCGCTGTATCTGTCGATCGTGAACGTGGGCCAGACGTGGTACGCCTTCGGCTGGGAGTCGCTGCTGCTGGAGACGGGCTTCCTGGCCGCGTTCCTCGGCAACGACGAGGTGGCGCCGCCGATCGTCGTGCTGTTCCTGCTGCGCTGGATCCTGTTCCGGGTCGAATTCGGCGCGGGGCTGATCAAGCTGCGGGGCGACGCCTGCTGGCGCAAGCTGACCTGCCTGTACTACCACCACGAGACGCAGCCGATGCCGGGCCCGCTGAGCTGGTTCTTCCACCATCTGCCGAAGCCGCTGCACCGGGTGGAGGTGGCCGCCAACCACGTCACCCAGCTGGTGGTCCCGGTGCTGCTGTTCACCCCGCAGCCGATCGCCTCGGCCGCCGCCGCCCTGATGATCGTCACCCAGCTGTGGCTGGTGCTCTCCGGGAACTTCTCCTGGCTGAACTGGATCACCATCGTGCTGGCCCTGTCGGCGCTCCAGCTGCCGGCGACGGCGCCGTCCGTGCCGCCGGCGCCGCTGTGGTACGAGGTGCTGGTGCTCGCGGTCGCCGCGCTGCTGGTCTTCCTGAGCCACCGGCCGGTGGTGAACATGATCTCCCGCCGCCAGGTGATGAACCGCTCCTTCGACCCCTTGCACCTGGTGAACACCTACGGCGCGTTCGGCAGCGTCAGCCGGGTCCGCTACGAGGTGGTGGTCGAGGGCACCCTGGACGACACCCCGCGCGCGGACTCCGACTGGCGGGAGTACGCGTTCAAGGGCAAGCCCGGCGATCCCCGGCACTGGCCCCGCCAGTTCGCCCCCTACCACCTGCGCCTGGACTGGCTGATGTGGTTCGCGGCGCTGTCGCCCGGCTACGCCGGGGAGTGGTTCGGGGGCCTGGTGGAACGCCTGCTGGAGAACGACCGGGACACGCTGAGGCTGCTGCGCCGCTCCCCGTTCCCGCCGGACACCCCGCCGCGCTATGTCCGGGCCCGGCTGTTCCGGTACCGGTACACGAGCTGGCGGGAACTGCGGGAGACGGGGGCGTGCTGGAAACGGACGTTCGTGCGGGAGTATCTGCCGCCGACGCGGCTGGCCGGGGCGGCTCAGAGGTCGTAGCCCCGGACGGCGGTGGACGCGAACAGCGCGGTGCGCTCCCCGCCGGGCCGAGCGGTCACCTCCCGTGCCGTTCGCCGGACGTGCGCGTGGCCGGCGGCCGGCAGGCACACGGGCCAGTCGGAGCCGGACATCGGCCGGCCGGGACCGAAGGCTGCCAGGGCGGCGTCGGTGTACGGGTGACGGTGCGCCGCAGCGGAGCGAGTCCGGGTCCCCGGATCCAGTCCTGGTCGCGGACGGTCAGGGCCAGACGTGGTGGTGGGCGCCGACGGTCACGGCAGCTCCCGTACGACGGGCGGGTCGGGAGGCAGCAGGCCGGTCTCGTGGAGTTCCCGCCAGAAGGCGTCCGGGACCGTCGCCTCCCACTGGTCGGCGCAGTCGTGGACCTCGGCCGCCGAGCGGGCGCCGGCCAGGACGCTCGCCACGGCCGGGTGCGCGGCGCAGAAGGCCAGGGCGGCGGCGCGCAGGGTGGTGCCATGGCGCTCGGCCGCCTCCTTGAGGCGCAGCGCCCGGTGGAGCAACTCCCGCGGCGCACGGGTGTAGTCGTACGTCGCCCGAGGCGTGGGGTCGGCCAGCAGGCCGGAGTTGAAGGGGCCGCCGACGACCACCGACACGCCGCGCCGCAGCGCCTCGGGCAGCAGCTCGGCCGCCGCGCTCTGGTCGAGGAGGGTGTACCGGCCCGCGCAGAGCACCACGTCGACGTCCGTGTCGCGGACGAACCGGGTGAGCATCTCCGCCTGGTTCATGCCCGCGCCGATCGCGCCCACCACGCCCTCCGAGCGCAGCTGCTCCAGGGCCGGGTAGCCCTCGCGGAAGGCCTGCTCGGCATGGCCGTCCGGGTCGTGGAGGTAGACGACGTCGACGCGGTCGAGACCGAGGCGTGCCAGGCTCGCCTCCAGGGTGCGGCGGATGCCGTCGGCGGTGAAGTCCCAGACGCGGCGGTGGGCGGCGGGTACGGCGAAGCCCTCGGCCAGGTCGTCGCCGGCGGCGTCGGCCGGTTCCAGGCGGCGGCCCACCTTGGTGGAGACCGTCCAGTGGGCGCGGTCGTACGCGCGCAGGGCCGCGCCCAGGCGGCGTTCGGACAGACCGAGGCCGTAGTGCGGGGCGGTGTCGACGTAGCGGATGCCGCGCTGCCAGGCGGCCAGGACCGCCGCGTGCGCCTGCTCGTCGCTCACCGGGGTGTAGAGGTTGCCGAGGGCAGCGGCGCCGAAGCCCAGGGGGGTGACCTCGACGCCGCTGCGGCCGAGGGGGGTCACCGGTCCGCCGCCGGCCGCGGGCGCAGGCCCTGCGTGCCGCCGCCGACGGCGAGGGCGGTGCCGGTGGCGGCCCCGGACAGGGGGCCGGCCCAGTAGGCGACGGCGCCGGCGACTTCGGCGGCGGAGACCAGCCGTCCGGTGGGCCGGCGGGCCTCCGGGGCGGCGCGTTCGGCGGCCGGGTCCGGGGCCGCGTCCAGCAGCCGGGCGGTCCAGGGGGTGTCCGCCGTACCGGGGTTGACGCAGTTGACGCGGATGCCCTCGCGGACGTGGTCGGCGGCCATGGCGAGGGTGAGGGAGTGCACGGCGCCCTTGGTGGCGCTGTACAGGATGCGCTGCGGCAGGCCAGCGGTGGCCGCGACGGAGCAGGCGTTGACGACGGCCGCGGTGCCCGGACGGGCAGCGGCGGCACGGCGCAGGCACGGCAGGCGGGCGCGGGCGGTGCGGCACAGGTACCGCAGGCGGGCGGTGCGGGCCGTGCCGTGGACGTTGACGTCGAAGACGTGCCGCCACTCGGCGTCGTCGTTGTCCTCGACGGTGCCCTGGGCGCCGATCCCGGCGTTGTTCACCAGGATGTCGAGTCCGCCCAGTGCCTCGGCGGCCTCGGTGACGGCCGCCCGCACCGTGGCGTCGTCGGTGACGTCGGCGCGCAGACCGAGGAGCGGCTTCGCCACCGGGGACGGGTGCAGGTCGAGGACGGCGGCCCGGGCGCCACGCTCGGCGAGGAGGCCGGCGGTGGCCCTGCCGATGCCGGACGCGCCGCCGGCGACCAGGGCCGTCAGGCCGGTGAAGTCGCTCATGCCGCCTGTCCCTTCCGGGTGTCGGGGTCGGCGGCCCGGTAGGTGCCGCCGGGGAAGGTGTAGCGCGCGACGGACTCCGGGCGCAGGGCGGCGGAGAAGCCGGGCGCGGTGGGTGCCGTGCAGGGGCCGTCGCGGAGGACGACGGGGGCGACAGCGCGGTGGATGGCGGCGTGGCCGAGGACGTCGTCGGGGCTGGTGGGTTCCTCGATCCAGTACGGATCGAGCGCGGCCAGGGCCCGCGTCCAGCGGATCGCCTCGTCCACGTTCCAGCGCTGGTCGGCGTCGATCGCCGGCCGTACGTCCGGTCCGACGACGGCGCTGGCCGCCCGGCAGCGGCGGATGTCGTCCGCGAGGTCGGCGCCGGCCTTCGGTGTGATCTGCCGGAAGCCGGCGGCGACGGCCTGGGCCGCGGGGAGGAGTGTCGGCGCCGCGGTCGAAGGACGGCGGTCTGCCACCCGGCCAACCGCGCCCCGTGCGGTCGGCGTTCCGGTCAGCCGGCTCCGGAATCACCGCCCGGACACGCCGCTTTTCTTCTCACCGGGGGCCCCGCCCGGTTTCTTGTTCGGGTTGTAGCGGCCGGGGTACAACTGCACGCTCGCGTCGGAATAGAACCCGACAGTGACGTCCTGGTGGACCGTGAGGGAGGTGGGGAGACCGGCGTTGCGGAGCACCATGTCGACCTTGTGGGCGCGGTAGCGGGCACTTCCGTCGGAAGCCGTGTACCAGTCGCGGTGCTGGAAGGCGAGCCAGCCGCTCAGCGTGGCCTCATAGGTGATCCGGAACTTGGCGGAACCCAGCGTGGAAAAGAGGTACGCGGTCTCTGCCGAGTGCTTCGGCACGTTGCTTTTGACCATGTCGGAGACACCGACCCGCACCGTGTGGCTCTTGGTCTTCGCCTCGCCCCACGCATGCTCGAAGCCGAAACTCGTTTCCCCGCCCAGTTCCCCGCCCACTTCCCCGACGGGTGCCTCGGCCTTGACCGACACCTTGTACGTGATCTTCTGTCCGACCGAGAACTTGTCGGTCCACGACCAGGTGCTGCTACAGGTGTCCGTCTTTTCGATGATCATGTTGGCGCTGTACGACGCCGCGTGGTCCGTGTGGTTGATCCATTCCACATGATGCGCGATCACGGGCTTGGTGGTGACTTCGAGCAGACGCGCGTTTTTGACGATGAGCGTCGCGGTGACCGGATCCCATCCGAACCGAGTGTAGACATCGCCGTACTCCGGATCCGCCCCATTGGCGGCTCCCTCGGGAGTAGGGCCTTTCAGCCAGTACTCGTCGGGGTTTTTCCCGACCGCCTTTCCGATGACCGCCTTGATGCGATCGGTCTGGTCAAGCCCGAAAGCCTTGGCCTCGGACGCGTTGATGACGTGCTTGACACTTCCGGTTCCCACCGCCTTGCACTCGCCGGGCCTCTTGCTCGCCGTCAGGTTGACATGGAACGGCATCCGCAACCCCTCGAATTCCCCGGTCGGGTGATCGAATTCCCCATTGATGGCTGTGTACGAACTCGCTCAAGGTTCTGCGGAGCTGCTTGTTCCAGCAACCAGTTCACGGAGGTTTGGCCGGAAACGGGGCGCTGGTGACGCGTCGGCGAAGCCGCGCTGCCCGGGCGTCCTCCAGCACCCCGCCCAGCCGGATGACATCCCCTAGCGCCCGTCCCCGCGCCGCCGCAACCGCAGGGTCATCAGCTCGAACGGACGCAGGCGTACGTCGATGCGCTCACCGTCGACCCCCGGTGCCGGGGCGTCCGGCAGCGGGCGTTCCAGCAGGTCGGTGACCGTGACGTCCGCGAGGTCGAAGCCGGCCGTGAGGGTGGCCCGGGCGCGGGCGCCGTGGGCCTCGTGGAAGCGGGCGATCACATCCCCGCTGCCGTCGTCGGCGAGCTTCACCGCCGTCAGGACCACCGCGTCGTCGTCCACCGTGACCAGCGGGGCGACGTCCCGGGCGCCGGTCGTGTGCCGTTCCGGCAGGTTGATCCGCCAGCCCTCGCGGACCGCGTCGGCGACCGAGGCGCCGAGGACCAGGGCGTGCCGGAAGCGGTGGACGCCCTGGTCGGTCTCGGGGTCGGGGAAGCGGGGGGCGCGCAGCAGGGAGACCCGGACCGACGTGGTCGTACCGCGGTCGCCGTCGGTGCGGACCGTGCGGGTCACGTCGTGGCCGTACGTCGAGTCGTTGACGACCGCCACGCCCCAGCCGGGTTCCTCCAGGTGGACGAACCGGTGGTTGCAGGCCTCGAACTTGGCCGCCTCCCATGAGGTGTTGGTGTGGGTGGGGCGGAAGACGTGCCCGAACTGGGTCTCCGAGGCGTACCGTTCGGCGTGCAGGTCGAGCGGGAAGGCCAGCTTCAGGAACTTCTCCGTCTCGTGCCAGTCGACCTCGGTGTCGATGAGCAGCCGCCGTTCGCCGGGCGGCAGGGACAGCAGCTGGGTCACCCGGGAGGAGCCGAAGCCGCGGACGATCCGCACCGAGGCGCCGTCCTCACCGGCCGTGACCGACTCCGCGTCGGTGAGGTCGGTGACGGTGTTGCGGTAGAAGGAGTCGACGTCCCAGGCGTCCCACATGTTCGGGAAGTCCGGGTGGAGCTGGAGGAGGTTCGCGGCCCGCCCGGGGGCGACGGCCTCGCGGTCGGCGTCGCGGTCGTAGGCGGAGACGACCAGGCCCCGGGCGTCGACGGTGATCCGCAGCAGGCCGTTGTCCAGCGTGAACCCGCCGTCCTCGCGGGACGCGAGCGTGGTGGCGCCGGCCTCGGCCGGGGCGGCGGCGCCGCCCGCCGGGACGCCGTGGCGGGGGTGCGGGGCCGCGTTGAAGACCAGCGGGGTCGTGCCCTCGCCGGCGAGCGCGCGCTGCGCGGCCTCGATCAGGGCGGTCAGTTCGGCGGCCACGCGCTCGTACGTCGCCCGCGCCTCCCGGTGCACCCAGGCGATGGACGAGCCGGGCAGGATGTCGTGGAACTGGTGCAGCAGCACCGTCTTCCAGATCCGGTCCAACTCCTCGTAGGGATAGGGGAATCCGGCGCGGACGGCCGCGGTGGCCGCCCACAGCTCGGCCTCGCGCAGCAGGTGCTCGCTGCGCCGGTTGCCCTGCTTGGTCTTCGCCTGGCTGGTGAGGGTCGCGCGGTGCAGTTCGAGGTACAGCTCGCCCACCCAGACGGGCGGTTCGGGGTATTCGGCCTCGGCCTTCTCGAAGAAGGCGCGCGGGGTCTCCCACACGACGGTGGCCGAGCCTTCCAGGTCGCGCAGCCGGGCCGCCTTGGCGACCATCTCCCGGGTGGTGCCGCCGCCCCCGTCGCCCCAGCCGGTGGGCGCCAGCGAGTGCCGGGCCCTGCCCTTGTCCTTGAAGTTGCGGGCCGCGTGGGCGATCTCGCTGCCCTTCATCGAGCAGTTGTAGGTGTCGACGGGCGGGAAGTGCGTGAAGATCCGGGTGCCGTCGATGCCCTCCCAGTGGAAGGTGTGATGGGGGAACGTGTTCGTCTGCGACCAGGAGATCTTCTGCGTCAGCAGCCACTTGGAGCCGGCCGCCTTGATGATCTGCGGCAGGCCCGCGGCGAAGCCGAAGGTGTCGGGCAGCCAGGCCTCCTCGTTCTCGATGCCGAACTCGTCGAGGAAGAACCGCTTGCCGTGCACGAACTGCCGGGCCATCGCCTCCGAGCCGGGCATGTTGGTGTCCGACTCCACCCACATCCCGCCGGCCGGCACGAACCGCCCCTCCGCCACCGCCTTCTTCACCCGCGCCCACACCTCGGGCCGGTGCTCCTTCACCCAGGCCCACTGCTGCGCCTGGGACATGGCGAACACGAACTCCGGCTCGTCCTCGATGAGTGCGGTCATGTTGGACGTCGTACGGGCCACCTTGCGCACGGTCTCGCGCAGCGGCCACAGCCAGGCCGAGTCGATGTGCGCGTGCCCGACGGCGCTGATCCGGTGCGCGGACGGCACGGCCGGGGCGGACAGCACGCCGGTCAGCCGCTCCCGCGCCCGGTCCGCCGTGCCGTTCACGTCCTGGAGGTCGACGGCGTCCAGGGCCCGCTCGACCGCGCGCAGGATGTCGTGCCGGCGCGCGGAGTCCACCGGCAGCTCGGCCATCAGCTCGCCCAGCACTTCCAGGTCCAGGACCAGCTGCCACACGCTCTGGTCGAAGACGGCGAGGTCCATGCGGGTGAGCGTGTACTGCGGCTCCTGACCGGCGGTGTCCTTGTCGCCGAGCCAGGTGGGCCGGAAGGGATGGTAGTCCAGGATGACCGGGTTGGAGGCGGCCTCGATGTGCAGGCGCACCTGCTCGCCGCCCGCGACGGGCGCGCCGATCCGCACCCACTGGTTGCGCGGGTTGAGGCCCTTCACCGGGGTGCCGTCGGGCCGGTAGACCAGGCCCTCGCACTGGAATCCGGGCATGTTCTCGTCGAAGCCCAGGTCCAGCAGCGCCTCGACGGTCCTGCCGGCCCACGCCTCGGGCACGGTCCCGGTCACCCGGAACCAGCTGGTGCCCCACGGAGCACCCCACCGGGCGCCCACCTCGATCGGCTCGGGCTCGGCGGCGAGCCCCTCCGCGACCGGCACGGGCTCGCCGGGCGCGTGCCACACCGCTGCCTCGAGCGGCACGGACTCGGGGTACACGGCAGGGCGGATACGTTCGTCGAGGACGCGCCTGAGGCGGGCTTCCACCAGAGTGCGGTCGTCATGCATGCGGGATGCTCCCTGCGGGGTTCCGGGTGATTACCAGGGGTGGGTGACGGTGGCGGGGGACGAGGTGTTGTACAGCTCCCCCACGGCGCGCACTTCGAATCGTGCCGCCGTCTCGCCCGGTTCGGGCCGCAGGCCGGCGACGAACCAGGCGCGCTGGGCGGTGGCGCCGAGGAAGCGGCGGGTGCCGTCGGGGAGGAGGCGGTGGAGGGTGTAGTGGCGGACGGTGCCGGGGCCGGTGTTCCAGGCGAGGCGGAGGTCACCGCCGTTCGCGGCCGTGACGCC
>NZ_MUMF01000394.1 GCF_002155905.1 Streptomyces tricolor
AGCGGCGCGGAGAGGATCGCGGCGATCTCGGGGCGGGGCGCGGGGGCGGGGCGCAGACGCCGGTCAGCTCCTTGGCGCGGACGGCCTGGGTGATCCAGGCCCGGTCCAGCACCCGCCGCTCGTCGGCCTCGGCGACCAGGTCCTCGGACTGGTTGTAGTCGCCGTCGGCGGCCTGGACGGCCCACAGGTGAACGGCGACGCCGTGCTCCTTGGCGGCCATCATGCCGGGCAGCAGATCGCCGTCGCCGGTGACCAGGACGACGTCGGAGCAGGCGCGGTTGCGGGCCAGCTCGGTCAGCTCGGCGTGCATGGCGGCGTCGACGCCCTTCTGGGCCCAGCGTCCGTCGCTGCGGGTGAGGGCGCCCAGCCGGACGGTCACCCGGGGCATCACGCGCAGCCGGCGGTGCTCCGGCTGGGGGACCCGGTCGGGGGCGCCGTCGAACCAGTAGATGCGCAGCAGGGGGCGCTCGGTGTCGGACTCCGCGCGTTCCCGCAGGGCCTGGATCAGTGCGGCGTGGTCGACGGTGATCCGGGATCGTGAGGGCTCACCGGCGAGGAGGCTGGCGGCGGCGCCCAGCAGATACCCGGCGTCCACCAGGACGATGCAGCGGTCCACGCGACTCACCCTCTTCCCGGGAGGTTTTGCTTCGGACTTCCTTCGAGTCTGCCCGACCGCGCGGGGGTTAACGGCCCGAACTCGATCTTCGGCGTGGCGTTTCCGGTTCTCGTCCGCCCAGCTGCCCTGTCACAGACGGTAATTATCCGACATGCGCTTGATGTCAGCGTATGTGAATCTGGTCCCGGCCCTGGCCCCTAGATCCCCCACAGGAGGCAGATCACCATGGCCAAGAACAAGAACCGCAAGCAGTCCGGCCCGCAGAACCGCGCTCAGCAGACCGAGCGCGCACAGCGTCCTCCGGCTGAGGAGCACGAGTCGCCGGTGCCGCACATCGAGGGCAGCCCGGCGGATGTCGCTCGCAAGAAGCAGAAGAGCTTCGGTCACAACTAAAGGGCAGTTGAAGCCCACGACGGGCAGTTGACGCCCATGGCGGGCAGTTGAAAGCCCATGGCGGGCAGTTGAAGCCCAGGCACACGCGAGGGGCGCACCCGGTTCGGGTGCGCCCCTTCATGGCGTACGGGCCTCAGCCGGCCAGGCAGGACGGGCCGAGCAGCACCTTCAGGTCGCCGAAGAGCGCCGGGTCGGGCTTGACCCGGTGCCGGTCCAGGCGCAGCACGGTCGTCTTGCGCGGGCCCTGGAGCTTGATCCGGACCTCGCTGTCGCCCTTGTGGTGGCTGAGGATCTCGCCGAGGCGGCTGACCATCGGCGGGGTCACCTTCACGGCCGGGATGGTGAGCACCACGGGCGCGTTGGTGCCCGCGTTGGACAGGTCGGGCACCATCAGTTCCATGGCGACGAGCCGGGGGACGTCCTCGCGCTTGTCGAGCCGGCCCTTGACGAACACCACGGCGTCCTCCACCAGTTGGGTCGACACCAGCTGGTAGGTGGCCGGGAAGAACATGCACTCGATGGAGCCCGCCAGGTCCTCCACGGTGGCGATCGCCCAGGCGTTGCCCTGCTTGGTCATCTTGCGCTGGAGGCCGGAGATGATGCCGCCGATGGTGACGACCGCGCCGTCGGCGTGCTCGCCGCCGGTGAGCTGGGCGATGCCCGCGTCCGCCTTGTCGGACAGCACGTGCTCCAGGCCGAAGAGCGGGTGGTCGGAGACGTACAGACCGAGCATCTCCCGCTCCTGGGCGAGCAGATAGGTCTTGTCCCACTCGTCGTCGCTGAACTGCACGTCGAGGCCGAAGCCGGGCTCGCTGCTGGTCTCCTCGCCCATGCCGCCGAAGAGGTCGAACTGGCCCTCGGCCTCCTTGCGCTTGACCGCGACCACGTTGTCGATCATCGGCTCGTACTGGGCCATGAGCCCCTTGCGGGTGTGGCCCATCGAGTCGAAGGCGCCCGCCTTGATCAGCGATTCGGTGGTGCGCTTGTTGCAGACCACCGCCTCGACCTTGTCGAGGTAGTCGGGGAAGGAGGTGTACTTCCCCTTCGCCTTGCGGCACTTGATGATCGACTCGACCACGTTGGTGCCGACGTTGCGGACGGCGGAGAGGCCGAAGAGGATCACGTCGTCGCCCTGGGCGGCGAAGTTCGACTCCGACTCGTTCACGTTCGGCGGGAGCACCCGGATGCCCATGCGGCGGCACTCGTTCAGATAGACCGCCGACTTGTCCTTGTCGTCCTTGACGGAGGTGAGCAGGGCGGCCATGTACTCGGCGGGGTGGTTCGCCTTCAGGTACGCCGTCCAGTACGACACCAGGCCGTACGCGGCCGAGTGCGCCTTGTTGAACGCGTAGCCGGCGAACGGGACCAGCACGTCCCAGAGCGCCTGGATGGCTTCGTCGCTGTAGCCGTTCTTGCGGGCGCCGGCCTGGAAGATGACGAAGTTCTTCTCCAGCTCCTCGGGCTTCTTCTTGCCCATCACGCGGCGGAGGATGTCGGCCTCGCCGAGCGAGTAGCCCGCGATGATCTGGGCGGCCTTCTGCACCTGCTCCTGGTAGACGATCAGGCCGTAGGTGACGTCCAGGACCTCCTTGAGCGGCTCCTCCAGCTCGGGGTGGATCGGCGTGATCTCCTGCTGCCCGTTCTTGCGCAGCGCGTAGTTCGTGTGGGAGTTCATGCCCATCGGGCCCGGCCGGTACAGGGCCGACACGGCGGAGATGTCTTCGAAGTTGTCCGGCTTCATCAGCCGGAGCAGGGACCGCATGGGGCCGCCGTCGAACTGGAAGACGCCGAGGGTGTCGCCGCGCTGGAGCAGCTCGAAGGTCGTGGGGTCGTCGAGCGGCAGGGAGAGCAGGTCGATGTCGAGGCCCTTGTTGGCCTTCACCATCTTGACCGCGTCGTCCATGATCGTGAGGTTGCGCAGGCCCAGGAAGTCCATCTTCAGCAGGCCGAGCGACTCACAGCTCGGGTAGTCCCACTGGGTGATGGTGACGCCGTCGGTGTGCCTCACCCAGACCGGGACGTGCTCGGTGATGGTCTCGCTGGACATGATCACGCCGGCGGCGTGCACGCCCATCTGCCGCACCAGGCCCTCCACACCGCGCGCGGTGTCGATGACCTTCTTCACGTCCGGCTCGTTCTCGTACATCGAGCGGACCTCGCCGGCCTCGCTGTAGCGCGGGTGGCTGGGGTCGGTGATGCCGGACAGCGGGATGCCCTTGCCGAGGACGTCGGCGGGCATGGCCTTGGTGATGCGGTCGCCCATCGCGTACGGGTAGCCCAGCACGCGCGCGGAGTCCTTGATCGCGTTCTTGGCCTTGATGGTGCCGTAGGTGCCGATCATGGCGACCTTGTCGGCGCCGTACTTCTCGGTCACGTACCGGATCACCTCGACGCGCCGGCGCTCGTCGAAGTCGATGTCGACATCGGGCATCGAGATGCGCTCGGGGTTGAGGAACCGCTCGAAGATCAGGCCGTGCGGGATCGGGTCGAGGTCGGTGATGCCGAGGGCGTAGGCGACGATCGAGCCGGCCGCGGAGCCTCGGCCGGGGCCGACCGCGATGCCCTGCTTCTTGGCCCACATGATGAAGTCGGCGACCACGAGGAAGTAGCCGGGGAAGCCCATCGAGATGATCGTGTCCATCTCGTACTCGGCCTGCTTCTGGCGGTCCTCGGGGATACCGCCCGGGTAGCGGCGCTCCATGCCGCGGCGGACCTCCTCCTTGAACCAGGTGACCTCGGTGTAGCCCTCGGGGATGTCGAACTTGGGCATGAGGTCGCGCTTCTCGAACATGCCGGTGGTGTCCACCATCTCGGCGACGAGGAGCGTGTTGGCGCAGCCCTCCTGCCAGGCGTCCGAGGAGTCGATGGCGTACATCTCGTCCGTGGACTTCAGGTAGTAGCCGGTGCCGTCGAACTTGAAGCGGTCGGGGTCGGAGAGGTTCTTGCCGGTCTGGATGCACAGCAGGGCGTCGTGGGCGCCCGCCTCGTGCGCGTACGTGTAGTGCGAGTCGTTCGTGACCAGCGGCGGGATGCCGAGCTTCTTGCCGATCTCCAGCAGGCCGTCACGGACCCGGCGCTCGATCTCGATGCCGTGGTCCATCAGCTCCAGGAAGTACTTGTCCTTGCCGAAGATGTCCTGGTAGTCGGCGGCGGCCTTCAGAGCCTCGTCGAAGTGGCCGAGGCGCAGCCGGGTCTGCACCTCGCCGGAGGGGCAGCCGGTGGAGGCCACGATGCCCTCGGACCACTGGGCGATGGTCTCCTTGTCCATCCGGGGCCACTTCTGCAGCCAGCCCTCGGCATAGGCGTCGGAGGAGAGCCGGAAGAGGTTGTGCAGGCCGGTCTTGTTCACGGCCCACATCGTCTTGTGGGTGTAACCACCGGAACCGGAGACGTCGTCCCGCTTCTGGTGCGGCTGGCCCCAGAGGATCTTGCGCTTGTTGCGCCGGGACTCGGGGGCGACATAGGCCTCGATCCCGATGATCGGGGTGATTCCGGCCTTCTTCGCGGAGTGGAAGAAGTCGTACGCCCCGTGGAGGTTGCCGTGGTCGGACATGGCGATGTGCGTCATGCCCATCTCGTTGCACGCGTTGAACATGTCCTTCAGCCGCGCGGCACCGTCCAGCAGCGAGTACTGGGTGTGGACGTGCAGGTGCGTGAAGGGCGGCTTTGACACGGTGAGGCCTCCGGGGGAAACACTCGGCGACGGCTTGCGGACGGTTCTGGGGGTCAGCGTCGAAGTCTATGCCTCGCCACTGACACCCGGGATGAACACTGTGGCGCGAAGCGCCTCGATGAAGGGTGGCGGCCGGGCGACGGGCGGGCACCTCCGCGTACCTTCGTGCGTTGGAAACGACAGAAACGCTGTCGTACAGGCAATGCACCAGGAGGCACCCCGCGATGTCGGTCCCCCAGCTCGACGAGGAGCAGCGCGGCGAGGAGATCCTCGCCGTCTTCGACACCGCCTTCGGCCGGCTCCTGGCCGCCGACCCGGCGGCGTTCCGGGTGAAATTCCGGAAGATGGCGGCTTCCGCCTTCGCGTTCTACCGGGGCACGGCGGCCCTCTTCTACCACGACCTCGACGCCGAGCGGCGCGGCGGGCCCTACCTGGACGAGCGCACCTCGCGCGTGTGGATCCACGGCGATCTCCACGCGGAGAACTTCGGCACCTACATGGACTCCAACGGCCGCCTGGTCTTCAACGTCAACGACTTCGACGAGGCCTACGTCGGCCCCTTCACCTGGGACCTCAAGCGGTTCGCGGCCTCCGTCGCGCTCATCGGGTACGCGAAGGCGCTCAGCGACGCGCAGATCACCGACCTGGTCACGGTCTACGCCGCCGCCTACCGCGAGCGCGTCCACGCCCTGGCCACGGGCGCCAAGCGGGACGAGGTGCCGCCGTTCACGCTGGACACCGCGCAGGGTCCGCTGCTGGACGCGCTGCGTGACGCCCGCGCCCTGACCCGCTTCGGGCTGCTGGAGTCGATGACCGAGATCCGCGACTTCGAGCGCCGCTTCGCCCCGGGCGGCGGCTCCATCGAGCTGGACGCGGCCACCCGCTACAAGGTCCTGGCGGCCTTCGACGGCTACCTGGAGACCCTGCCGGACTCCTCCCTGGCCCGCCCGGACTCGTACCGGGTGAAGGACGTCGTGGGCCGCCGGGGCATCGGCATCGGTTCGGCGGGCCTGCCGTCGTACAACATCCTGCTGGAGGGGCACAGCGACGCCCTGGAGAACGATGTCGTGATCTACATCAAGCAGGCCCAGACCCCGGCCGTCTCCCGGCACATCACGGATCCGGCCATCGCGGAGTACTTCCAGCACGAGGGCCACCGCACGGTGATCTCCCAGCGCGCCCTGCAGGCGCACGCCGACCCGTGGCTCGGCTGGACCGAGCTGGACGGCGCGGGCCAGCTGGTGGCCGAGGTCTCGCCGTACGCCGTCGACCTGGACTGGGACGACATCGACGACCCGGAGGAGATCGCGGCCGTCGTCGCCGACCTGGGCCGGGCCACCGCCACCATGCACGCGGCGGCGGACGACACCTCCGGCGAGTCCCTGGTGCCGTTCTCCACCGAGCGGGCCATCGACGCGGCCATCGCGGCCGACGAGGAGGGCTTCGCGCCCCTGCTGGTGGACTTCGCGCACGCCTACGGCGCACGCGCGCGTGCCGACCACCAGATCTTCGTCGATCTGTTCCGCAACGGCCGGATTCCGGGGCTGTAGCCCGCCCGGATTCACAGGCACCCTTTAGGGGTCCCTTACTCGCGTACGTGACAGACTCTCCTCTCGCTATGGACATATCCGGGACTCAGCTCAGAGCCGTGCGCGCGGCGCTGTTCACGGCGTTCGTCGTGGCGCTCAGCACCGCCTCGCACGTGCTGCTGTCCCATGCCCCGCTGCCGCTGGCGACCGTGGGCGCGGTCGCCGCCGGGGTGTTCGTCACCGCGTACGCGCTGGCGGGCCGGGAGCGGGGTTTCGGCCGGATCGCGGCCCTGCTGATCCCGCTGGAGCTGGCCGCCGACACGGTGTTCACCACCGGTCAGCACGCCTGCTACGGCCGGGCCGGCGGCCCGGTCGCCGGTCCGCTGCGGGCCGTCGGCCTGAACGTGCTGTGCGAGGGCCGGGTGGGCACCCCGCTGGCCCAGATGACCGGCGGCCCCGAGCGCGCCGGAGCGCTGCTGGCCCACGCCAGCCCGGCCGCCGCCTGGCTGCTGCTCGCCGCGCACATCGGCGTGGGCCTGCTCGCCGCCGCCTGGCTGCGCCGGGGCGAGCGGGCACTGACCCAGCTGCTGCGCGCGGTCGCCGCCACCACCTTCCGGCCCCTGCTGCTGGCGGTGGCCGCGGTCGCCGTACGGCCGCTCCCGGCCCGCCGGCCGCCCCGCCCGGCCCCGCGCCGGGCCGCCGCCCGCGACCGGATCCTCGTGCACTCCCTGGGACGGCGGGGACCGCCGTGCTCCCGCCCCGCCGGCTCCGCGCTCGCCTCCGCCCTCGCCTGAGCGACGGCCCCGCGCGGCGGACGGCAGCTGAGTACGACCAGTCCCCCACACGTATCCCGCGTACGACATGTGCGCGTCCCACATGGAGATCACCACGATGAGCAAGCGGAACAGCCAGGCGGCGAAGACGGCGGCCCGGGAGCGGCTGCGCCAGGAGCGCGAGCGGCAGGCCAAGCGCGAGAAGGTCAGGCGGCAGCTGGTCGTCGCCGCCTCGGTGGTCGGCGTCCTGGCCGCGGCCGGCGGCATCGGCTACGCCGTCGTCCAGGCCAACAAGCCGAGCTACTGGGAGGGCCTGGAGGACGCCAAGGTCACCGCTCCGGCCCACACCACCGGCAAGGACGGCACCACGGTCGTCATCGGCAAGGACAGCGCCAAGAAGACCCTGAAGATCTACGAGGACCCGCGCTGCCCCGTCTGCGCCCAGTTCGAGCAGACCGTCGGCCCGACCGTGGAGAAGGACCTCGACAAGGGCAAGTACAAGATCCAGTTCGTGGGCGGCACGTTCCTCGACGGCGACGCGCTGGGCAAGGGCAAGCTGGGCAGCAACGGCGAGGGGTCCAAGAACGCGATGAGCGCCATGGGCGCCGCGCTGAACGTGAGCCCCGAGGCGTTCCTGGAGTACAAGGCCGCGCTCTACTCCGCCAAGTTCCACCCGCTGGAGACGGACGACAAGTTCAAGAGCGACGACTACCTCATCGAGGTGGCCGACACCGTCCCGGCGCTGAAGAACAACGCGAAGTTCCGGAACGCGGTGACGAAGGGCACCTACGACGCCTGGGCGCTGGCCATGTCGAAGAGCTTCGACACCAACAAGGAAGGGGTCACCGGCACCCCGAGCTTCGTCATCGACGGCAAGAAGCTCACCGCCGACAGCCAGGGCAACCCGCCCATGTCGGTGGCCGACTTCAACCGTGTGGTGGACGCGGCGCTCAAGGCGTAGGCCGCCCGGGCCGTGGGTGCCCGAGGGTTGGACACCCACGGCCCGGACCCCCAAGACGCAAGGCCGCGCCGGCATGTAACGATCCGTCGGACAGTGGGCGAACTTTTCCGAGATCGCCCACTGACGATCGTACCGATCAGTAACCTGATCGTTCGTGACCAGTCGATACAGATCAGCCGAGGCCCCCGAGGGCCTCGGCTCGCTTTTGCCCCGCCGCCGTACGGTCGTCAAGGCCGCGGCGGCGACCGCTGTCCTGGCCGGCCCGCTGGCCGCCGCGCTGCCGGCCCGCGCCGCCACGGACGCCCCCGCCTTCCTGCACGGCGTCGCCTCCGGCGACCCGCTGCCCGACGGCATCCTGCTGTGGACCCGCGTGACCCCCACCCCGGAGGCGCTGCCGGGCTCCGGGCTCGGCCCGGACACCGAGGTCAGCTGGGTCGTCGCCCGCGACAAGGCGTTCACCAGCATTGTCGCCAAGGGGTCCACCACCGCGACGGCCGCCTCCGACCACACCGTGAAGGCCGACATCCGCGGTCTGGAGCCGGCCACCGACTACTGGTTCCGCTTCTCGGCCGGCGGCACCGACTCCCCGGCGGCGCGCACCCGCACCGCGCCGGCGGCGGACGCGGCCGTGCCGGGGCTGCGCTTCGGCGTGGTCTCCTGCGCCAACTGGGAGGCGGGCTACTTCTCCGCCTACCGCCACCTCGCCGCACGCAACGACCTCGACGCCTGGCTGCATCTCGGCGACTACATCTACGAGTACAAGTCCGGTGAGTACGGCACCCGCGGCAAGGTCGTGCGCCCGCACGCGCCGGCGAACGAGATCCTCACCCTCGCCGACTACCGGATCCGGCACGCGAAGTACAAGACCGACCCGGATCTCCAGGCGTTGCACCTGAAGGCGCCGGTCATCGCGATCTGGGACGACCACGAGTTCGCCGACAACACCTGGTCGGGCGGCGCGGGCAACCACACCGAGGGCGCCGAGGGCAGCTGGGCCGCCCGCCAGGCCGCCGCCAAGCAGGCCTACTTCGAGTGGATGCCGGTCCGCCCGGCCGTCGCCGGGACCACCTACCGGCGGCTGCGCTTCGGCAAGCTCGCCGACCTGTCGCTGCTGGACCTGCGCTCGTTCCGCTCCCAGCAGGCGTCCACGGCGAGCGGCTCGGTGGACGACCCGGACCGCACGCTCACCGGGCGCGCCCAGCTCGACTGGCTGAAGGCGGGTCTGAAGACCTCCGACACCAGGTGGCGGCTGGTCGGCAACTCCGTGATGATCTCGCCGTTCGCCGTCGGCTCGCTCTCCGCCGACCTGCTGAAGCCGCTCGCCAAGCTGCTCGGGCTGCCGCAGGAGGGCATCGCCCTCAACACCGACCAGTGGGACGGCTACACCGACGACCGCCGCGAACTGCTGGCCCACCTGCGCGCCAACGCCATCGGCAACACCGTCTTCCTGACCGGTGACATCCACATGGCGTGGGCCAACGACGTGCCGGTGGACGCGGGCACCTACCCGCTGTCGGCGTCGGCGGCCACCGAGTTCGTGGTGACCTCGGTGACCTCCGACAACCTGGACGACATCATGAAGGTGCCCGAGGGCACGGTCTCCGCGGTCGCCGCGCCGGTCATCAAGGCCGCCAACCGGCACGTCCACTGGGTGGACACCGACCGGCACGGCTACGGCGTGCTGGACATCACCGCCGAGCGGGCGCAGATGGACTACTACGTGCTGTCCGACCGCGCCGATGCGAACGCCACCTCCCGCTGGCTGCGTTCGTACCGCACCCGCAGCGGCACGCAGAAGGTCGAGCGGGCCTACGACCCGGTGTAGCCGCTCAGTCGAGCGTGTCGAGGAAGCCGAGCGCCACCCGCCAGGTGGCCTCGGCGGCCTCGGCGTCGTAGTCCGGCAGCCCGGGGTCGGTGTACAGGTGCCCGGCCCCGGCGTACCGGTAGACCTCCACGTCGGCGCCCGCCCGGCCCATCTGCAAGTACCAGGCGCTCAGCCAGTCGTCCGTCTCGAACGGGTCCGGCTCCGCCACGTGCAGCTGCACCGGCAGCTCGTCCACGTGCGCGTTCGGCGCGATGTCCGACGTGCCGTGCAGGAGCAGCAGCCCGCGCGCCTTGTCGTCGCCGAGGGCGAGGGTCTGCGCGACGGAGGCGCCGAGCGAGAACCCGGCGTACACCAGCCCCCGGTCGGAGTACGGCGCCGCCGCCAGCACGGCCCGCTTCAGCAGTTCCTCCTTGCCGATCGCCTCCTTGAACTCCATGCCCTCCTCGACGGTGTCGAACGTGCGTCCCTCGAAGAGGTCCGGCGTCCACACCTCGTGGCCCGCCGCGCGCAGCCGGTCCGCGGCCTCGCGCACCGCGGGCCGCAGCCCGTAGGTCGAGTGAAAGAGCATGATGTTCATGAGGCCATGGTGCCAGCCGGGCCCGCCGGGGCCGTAGCCCGGCCGTACCCAGGCACGTTCCGAAGTCACATGTTCATGCCCCGCCGAAGCCGGTTACGTTCGGAAGCATGGAGACCATACTCCGCCCCGTGATCGTGGTCGGCGCTTCCGTCGTCCTGACCGTGCTCATCGGCTGGGCCACGGACCTGCTGCTGCGCAAGGCCGACGAGCGGCACAGCGAGACCCCGCTGTGGGGTCTGCTGCGGCGTGGCCGCGTGCCGTACCAGCTGGTGCTGTGCGCGGCCCTGCTCAGAGGCTCCTACGACCAGGCCGAGCTGCTCCAGGAGCACCGGACCGGCGTCGGCCGGACGCTGACCCTGGTGCTGATCGGCGCGGCGGCCTGGCTGGTGATCCGGATCGCGGCGGCCATCGTCGAGACCACGTACACCCGCTACGCGCGCGCCCACCACGACCCCGCCCGGGTCCGGCGGGTGCGCACCCAGGTGACGCTGATCATGCGGGTGGTGGCCGCGATCGTCGGTGTGGTCGCCGTGGCGGCGATGCTGCTGACGTTCCCGGCGATGCGCGCGGCGGGCGCGTCCCTGCTGGCCTCCGCCGGGGTCCTCGGCATCGTGGCCGGTGTCGCGGCCCAGTCGACGCTGTCGAACATGTTCGCCGGGCTGCAGATCGCCTTCGGGGACATGGTCCGGATCGGCGACACGGTCGTCGTGGACGGCGAGTGGGGCACGGTCGAGGAGATCACCCTGACCTTTCTGACGGTACGGACCTGGGACGAGCGCCGGATCACCATGCCGGTGTCCTACTTCACCTCCAAACCCTTCGAGAACTGGTCCCGCGGCACCCCGCAGATGACCGGGATCGTCTACTGGCACCTCGACCACGGCGCGCCGCTGGAGGCGATGCGCGAGAAGCTGCGGGACATCCTGCGCGCGTGCCCGGCCTGGGACGGCCGCGCGTGCAGCCTTCAGGTGACGGACACCACGCCGAACACCATCCAGGTGCGCGCCCTGGTGACGGCGAAGGACGCGGACGACATCTGGACGGTCCGGGTCACGGTCCGCGAGGAGATGATCACCTGGCTGTCCGCGGAGCACCCCTACGCGCTGCCCCGGGTGAACACCGCGGACGCGGTGCTCCCGCCGCACCGCATCCCGTCCCCCGACGGCGCCGCCCTGCGCCGGGCCTACGACTTCCCGCGCACCGGCCGGGGCTGACGGGCCGGCGGCCGGCCGGTGCTCAGTGGCCTCGCTCGGCGCCCCCGTTCACCTGGATCACCTGCGAGGTGATGTGGCCGGCGGCGGGCGAGGCCAGCCAGTGCAGGGTCCCGGCCACGTCTCCCGGTATGCCGGCGCGACCGGTCGAGGTGTCGGCGACGAGCCGCTGCCGCCGGGCGTCGTCCATGGTGTCCCCGAAGAACTCGGTGTCCTCGACATAGCCGGGGGCGACCACGTTCACGGTGATGCCGCGCGGGCCCAGCTCCCGGGCCAGGTCGTGCGCGTAGGGATGCAGCCCGGCCTTGGCGGCCGCGTAGGCCCCCGTGCCCGAACCCCGGTAGGCGGCGATGGAACTGAGGAACAGCACCCGCCCGCCGGGCTCGGCGAGGCGGCTCTTCAGCGCCTCGGTGAGGAGCGCGGCGGTCAGGGCGTTCTGCCGGAAGGTGACGGTCCAGGCGTGGGCGACCCGGTCCAGGGGGTCGTCGCTGCCGGCCGGGGGCTCCAGGTATCCGGCGCCTCCGGCACTGTTCACCAGCACGTCGACGGTGCCCAGCTCCTCGGCGACGAACCGGGCGACGCCGCGGACCTGGTCGGGCTCGGAGAGGTCGGCGGCGTAGGTGAGCGCCCCGGGCACCCCGGCCTTCTCCAGGACCTCGGGGCGCCGCCCGAGCAACAGCACACGGTCCCCGTCCGCCGCGAACGCCTGCGCCGTCGCCAGCCCGATGCCCGTACCGCCGCCACTGATCACGATGTTGCGAGTCATGATCCGAGAGTACGAGCGCGGTCCGGGCGGTGCCGGGAGTTGTCCACAGGGTCGGCACATTTGTATGACTGGTGGGGCACATATGGCCGCGCCGCCCACCGCGGGCAGGCCCGGACGGCCGTACCGCTCAGCGCGGGCAGGCCCGGACGGCCGTACCGCCCACCGCGGGCGGACCCGGACGGCCGTACCGCTACCGCAGGCTGCGGACATCCAGGTGCCGTAGCACCCGGTCCACGATCTCCGGATCCGCCCCGGGCTCGCTGCGCGCCGCCAGCACCTCGTGCCGCGCGGCGCTGAGCATCTCGTTCTGGATGCGCCGGACCCGCTTGATCCGCTTGGCCCGCTGGTGCTGCGCCTCCCGCCGCTCCTCCTCCCCCATGTCCGGGCTGATCCGGATGCCGATGTCGAAGGCCCGCCGCAGCATCTGCTCGGACAGCTCCTCGGGCAGCTCCTCCACCTGCTCGATCTCCCGCAGCCGGCGCTTCGCCGCCTTCGCGGCCCGCACCGCCAGTTCCTTCTCGAACTCCTTCTCCCGCTCCGAGTCGGCGCGCACCCCGAGCCGTTTCACCAGCCACGGCAGCGTCAGCCCCTGCACCACCAGCGTGGCGATGATGACCCCGAAGGCGATGAAGACGATCTCGTCCCGGTCCGGAAACGGAGACCCGTCCTCCGTCCGGAGCGGCACGGCCAGCGCCAGCGCCACCGAGGCCACCCCGCGCATCCCGGACCACCACATCACGACGGTCTCCCGCCAGCTCACCGGGATCTCCTCGTCGTAGTCCCGGCGGGCGTGCAGCCGCTTGGTCAGCCAGGTCGCCGGCAGCAGCCACAGCAGCCGTACGACGACCACCACGCCCACGACGGTCGCCGCCAGGCCGAGCATCTCGCCCCACCGCCCCTGGGCCGTGCGGATCGCGTTGTGCAGTTCGAGACCGATGAGCCCGAAGGCGACGCCGGTGACGAGGGTGTCGATGATGTCCCAGAAGGTGTGCCCGGCGAGCCGGGTCATCACGTCGTCGGCGTCGGTGGCGTACTCGGCGAGGAAGAGCGCCGTGGTGAGCACGGCGAGCACACCGGAGCCGTGCAGCCGCTCGGCGAGCACGTAGGAGGCGTACGGCACCAGCAGGGTCATGCCGATCTGCAGGGTCGGATCGCCCAGCAGGTCCATCAGCTTGTTCGCGCCCCAGCCCAGCGCCAGGCCGACGGCCACCGCGACGACGGCGGACAGCACCAGGTCGAGACCGGCCCGCCAGGGCGAGAAGGCGCCGCTCACGGCGGCGGTGATCGCCACGTGGTACAGCACGATCGCGGTCACGTCGTTGAAGAGCCCCTCGCCCTCCAGGATCGACACCAGGCGGCGCGGCAGCCCCAGCTGCCCCGCGACGCTGGTCGCGGCGACCGGGTCGGGCGGCGCGACCAGGGCACCCAGCGCGACGGCGGCGGCCATCGGCAGCCCGGGCACGATCGCGTGCGCGACGAACGCCACGCACACCGTCGTCACGAACACCAGGGCCACGGCCAGCAGGAAGATCGGGCGGACGTTGGCCGCGAACTGCCGCCACGAGGTGCGGCGTACGGCGGCGTAGAGCAGCGGCGGCAGCAGCCCGGGCAGGATCAGTTCAGGCGGGATGTCCACGTTGGGTACGAATTCGACCACCGCCAGCACCCCGCCGAACAGGGTCATCAGCACCGGCGCCGGCACCCCGAACCGGTCCCCCAGCGGGACGCTCACGAGCGCCCCGAGCAGGAGCACGAACAACAGAGCCAGCTGATCCACGGAGGCGCTCCGGTGGTTGACGATCACACGGCAGACCTCAAGTCTGCCACCGCGACCTGCGGATTCCCCCCGATCGGCTTCGTGCACCCGGTGTGTTCGCATACACTGCACGCCCACCACGGGCGGGGGTGGAGAGGATCCGTCAACCTCCTTGTGTCCACGTAGGATTGACGCTCTCTCACAGCGGACATCGAACTCGCCGATCTGTTCGCCTCGCTGCGATCCGAGATCGAGGCCGCCCGTGCCCAGGCCAAGGACGAGGACGCCCGGTTCCGGATCGAGTCCGTCGACCTGGAGCTGCACGTCGCCGTGAAGAAGACGAAGCAGGCCGAGGGCGGCGTGAAGTTCTGGGTGCTCTCCGGGGGGTCTCCGGCGGGTCCAAGAACATGGCGACGCCCACTACGTGCTGAAGAAGCTGCTCACCCGCGACGATCTGACGCCGGCCGAGCAGCGGGCGGTGGTGCGCACCACGCTCCGGTGGCTGGCGGCGCACCAGGGCACCGAGCAGGCGGCGCACGTCCTGGGACCGCTCAACGCGTCGTCGTGGCCCGCACCGCTGGGCACCCACATGCCGCAGTTCAAGTCCCGCCTGGTCCTCAGGGCCCTGCTCGCGAGGGAGCAGCTCTCGGCGGACCAGGCGCGGCAGGCGGGGGTCCATGCGCTGAAGTGGCTCCGCGCGTACGAGGGGCGTCTCGTCGCCGCCGCGTCGAAGGGGCACGGGCAGGAGATTGTCGAGCTGCTGCTCGCGCGCGCCGACACCGACGCGGACACGGCCGAGCAGGCACGGCGCTTCGCGACGCTGCTCGACCGGGCCGGGTGAGCCACGGCGCCGGCCCGGACCACCCCGGGCCTCGCCTCGCGTGCGTCGTTTCACCCCGGCCTCGCCGCGGGCGCATCGGTCACCCGGCTTCGCGTCGCGTCGGCCGCGCCGGGCCTCCCGAGCCGCGCCGCTACAGGGCTCGGCGCATCGCCCGGTGGGGTATGCCCGCGTCCGGGAACTCCGGGCCGTACGCCGCGTAGCCCAGCCGCTCGTAGAAGCCCAGGGCGTGGGTCTGTGCGTGCAGGTCCACCGCCGTGAGGCCCCGCGCGAGGGCCGCGTCCTCCAGGGCGCGCACCAGGGCCGCGCCGACGCCGAGCCCGCGCGCCTCGCGGGAGACGGCGAGCCGCCCCAGGGAGCCCACCGACGGGTCCCCGCCGGTCTTGGCGACCGCCGCCTCGCCGTGCAGCAGCCGCCCGGTGCCCAGCGGCAGCCCGTCCTCGCGCACCGCCAGCACATGCACGGCCACGGCGTCGTAGGCGTCGTACTCGATGTCCTCGGCGACGCCCTGTTCGACCACGAAGACCTCCTTGCGGACCGCGAAGCAGGCCGCGCGGTCGGCGGGGTCCTCGGCGACCCGGACGGTGCAGGGCGCGCTCACGCCCATGTCTCCTCCCGGACCTGGTCGAGGGCCTTCTGCAGGTCCTCGGGGTAGTCGCTCTCGAACTCCACCCAGCTGCCGTCCCCGGGGTGCTCGAAACCGAGCCGTACGGCGTGCAGCCACTGGCGGGTCAGGCGCAGCCGCTTGGCGAGGGTGGGGTCGGCGCCGTAGGTGAGGTCGCCGACGCACGGGTGGCGGTGGGCGGCCATGTGGACGCGGATCTGGTGGGTGCGGCCCGTCTCCAGCTTCACGTCCAGCAGGGAGGCGGCGCGGAAGGCCTCGATGAGGTCGTAGTGGGTCACCGACGGCTTGCCGTCGGCCGTGACGGCCCACTTGTAGTCGTGGTTCGGGTGGCGGCCGATCGGGGCGTCGATGGTGCCGCTGGTCGGGTCCGGGTGGCCCTGGACCAGGGTGTGGTAGCGCTTGTCGACCGTGCGCTCCTTGAACTGGCGCTTGAGCGACGTGTACGCGTACTCCGACTTGGCGACCACCATCAGGCCCGAGGTACCGACGTCCAGGCGGTGCACGATGCCCTGGCGCTCGGCGGCGCCGGAGGTGGAGATCCGGTAGCCGGCGGCGGCCAGACCGCCGATGACGGTGGGGCCGGACCAGCCCGGCGACGGGTGCGCGGCCACGCCGACCGGCTTGACGATCACGACCACGTCATCGTCGTCGTGCACGATCTCCATGCCCTCGACCGGTTCGGCGACGACCTGCACCGGCGCGGGCGCCTGCGGCATCTCGACCTCCAGCCAGGCGCCGCCGCGCACCCGCTCGGACTTGCCGACCACCGCGCCGTCGACCTGGACCTTGCCGGCCGCGGCCAGCTCCGCCGCCTTCGTGCGGGAGAAGCCGAACATGCGGGAGATGGCGGCGTCGACGCGCTCGCCCTCCAAGCCGTCGGGCACGGGCAGGGTACGGATCTCGGGAATCGTGCTCACCCGTCGAGTATGCCGGACGGGCCGGACGGCTCCGCACGAGCCTGTGGAAAACCCGGGGTCAGTCCTTGTGGACGGTGCCGTCGGGGTCCAGGCCGCGGAAGGACAGCAGCACGATCAGGATGCCGCCGCACACGATCGCCGAGTCGGCGAGGTTGAAGACCGCGAAGCCCTTGGGCGCGATGAAGTCCACGACCTCGCCCTCGAAGACGCCCGGCGCCCGGAAGATCCGGTCGGTGAGGTTGCCGAGCGCACCGCCGAGCAGCAGGCCGAGCGCGACCGCCCAGGGGAAGCTGTACAGCTTGCGGGCCAGCCGGATGATCACCACGATCACGGCCGCGGCGATCAGTGTGAAGATCACCGTGAAGGCCGCGCCGAACCCGAAGGCGGCACCGGGGTTGCGGATCGCGTGCAGTTCCAGCAGGTCGCCGACGACCTGGATCGGCGCGTGGCCCTCCAGCCGGGACACCACGAGCAGCTTGCTGATCAGGTCGAGGGCGTACGCGAACGCGGCCACCGCGAACAGCACGGCGATCCGGCGTCCTCGGCCGGCCCGCCGCGCCGGGCCGTCCTGCCCGCCCGCGCCGGACGCGCCGGGCTCCCCGGACGGACCGGTCGCGCCGGAGCCGGCGGGTGCTCCGGCCGTCGCCGTCTGTTCGCCGTCGTCGTCCGGGGTGTCCGGCGTACCGATGATGCGCTCCGCCTCTGCCACGTGAGTCCCTCAACCTAGGTGCCTGACTGAGGACGAGACTACGGCACGCCCCGAGGGCCCCTCACGCTCAGGATCGACGTTCCTGCTTCTGCTTGCACTCCACACACAGCGTGGCCCTCGGGAACGCCTGCATCCGCGCCTTGCCGATGGGGTCGCCGCAGTTCTCGCACAGGCCGTAGGTGCCCGCGTCCAGCCGTTCCAGGGCGCGCTCGGTCTGGGTCAGCATCTCGCGCGCGTTGGCGGCCAGCGCCAGCTCGTGCTCGCGCGTGATGTTCTTGCTGCCGGTGTCGGCCTGGTCGTCGCCGGCGCCGTCCCCGGAGTCCCGCATCAGCCCGACCAGGGACGCCTCGGACGAGTCCAGCTCCTCCTGCAACCGCTGCATCTCGGACTGCAGCTCCGCGCGGGCCTCGGCGACCTCGTCCGGGGTCCAGGGGTCCTCGCCGGGGCGCACCGCCAGCTCGCCGGGCTCCGCCGCGGCGACGCGTGCTTTGGGAACGGCGGTCTGCGCCGCCGTGGCCGTGCCAGGAGTCTTCTTCGCAACCACTGTCGTGGCTCCCGTCTGCTTCGCGGCCCGCGCCGCGCCCGCTGTCGTGGCCGTGCTCTTCTCGGCCGCCGCCCGCACCGCGGCCTTGTCGGCGGCTGTCTTCCCGGTGGCGGCCTTCCGGGCGGCGGTCTTCCTGCCGGCCGTTTCCTTGACGGCCGCCTTCTTGGCGGCCGTTTTCTTGACAGCCGTGTCGTCGGCGGCGGTCCTCTTCGTGACCGCCTTCTTCGCTTCCGCCTTCGCGGCTGGGGCTGTCCTCTTCGCCACCGCCTCCTTCTCGGCCGTCTTCCCGGCCGCCGGCTTCTTGACGACCGTCTTCCCGGCCGTCGCCTTCTTGACAACCGTTTTCCCGGCCGCCGCCTTCTTGGCGACCGCCTCCTCGGCTGCGGTGTTCTTGGCTGGGGTCTTCTTGGTGACCTTCTTGGCGGCCGTCTTGGTGGCGACCGCATCGGCGGTCACCGTCTTCTTGGCGGCGGTCTTCTTGGCCGCCGCCTTCGTGACAGCCGTCTTCGTGGCAGCCGTCTTCGTGGCAGCCGTC
>NZ_MUMF01000395.1 GCF_002155905.1 Streptomyces tricolor
CCGCGCGGCCCGTCCCGCCCCGGCGCGGGACGCGGACCGCGCGGCGGCGACCGGTGTGCAGGGACCGACCGCACCGTCCGGCACGCCCGCCGTCCCGGGCCGGGACACGGCTCCGGGCCCGTCCGGCGCCCCCGCCCCGAACCCGCTGTCCCGGACCGCCGGCCGCCCCGGCACCGAAGCCCAGCACGGGGCCCCTGCCGAGCCCGGTGCCCGCCGGCCCTCCTGGGCCCGGGAAGACGTCGGTACCGGCGGGTTCCCGGGGCCGTACACCGTGGTCGTCGTGGACGGGGACCCGGGCGGGGCGGCGTTGCGGGAAGGGCTCGCGCGGCTGGCGGTGGCCGGGCCGCGGGCCGGGATCCACGTGGTGTGCCTCGCCGAGACCGAGACCGCCTCGCCCGTCTCCCCGGTGCACCGGACGTACGAGGCCGCGTGCGACGTGACGCCGACGTTCCGGCACTGCGGTGCCGTGGCGCTGCTCAGCGGGGACGTCGCCGCCGCGCTCCAGCTGCTGCGGGTCGCGCCCGGCGGTCCCGTCGGCCCCGGCACGCTCGCCGCCGTCGACGCCGTCTCCGCCGCCTGGGCGGAGCGGTTCGCGCGGGCGCTGGCGCCGCTGCGCCCGGACGGCCCGGCCGACGAGCGGCACGCGCGCGTGTCCACGCCGCTGCCCCGGTCGGCGCGGCTGCTGGACGAGTTGGGGCTGGCCCGGGCCACCCCGGCGTCGCTGATGGCACGCTGGGCGGACGCGGCCGACGACACCGAGTCGCTCGGCGGGCGGGCGCGGGCGGTGCTGGGCGCCGGGCCGCGCGGCCCGGTCACCGTGGACCTCGTGGCCGACGGGCCGCATCTGCTGATCGAGGGCCCGGCCGGCAGTGGCCGTACCGAGCTGCTGCGGACCGTGGTCGCCTCGCTCGCCGCCGCCGAGCGGCCGGACCGGCTGGCCGTGGTGCTGCTCGACGGCCGGGACGGGGTCGGGACGGGCGCCGGACACGGTGAGGGCCTGCGGGTCTGCACCGACATACCGCATGTCACCACCCACCTGATCGCCAACGACCCCGTGCGCATGCGGGAGTTCGCCCAGGCGCTGGCCGCCGAGCTGAAGCGCCGGGCGGAGCTGCTGGGCCGGACGGACTTCGCCCGGTGGCACGCCGGTCAGGAGGTGTCCGGCCGCATGGTGGCCCAACGCGGCCCCGCCTCCGGTGACTTCGTCGCCCAGCGCGCGCCCGCGCCCGGTTCCCTCACCTCCTCCGCCGCCGGTTCCCTCACCTCCTCCGCCGCCGGTTCC
>NZ_MUMF01000396.1 GCF_002155905.1 Streptomyces tricolor
ACGGCCAGCAATCCGGCGATGATCCACAGCGCGACGTTCATCGTCAACTCCCTGATCGAGGCTTTCCGCACCCGAGACGAGGCAGAGGCGGGCCCTGTGACATCCGCACGGTGGCCATGTGCCGCGCCCGACGCAGCACCGGGCCGCCCGACCGCATCGCCGAGCAGCTGCACACCCTCATCACCACCGCGATCGAGGACTGAACCGACGCGTGCTCGGCGCCCGTCGGTCCGAGCGTGCTGCGGCAGCGCTCGGAACGCGGGTGCGTGGGGCGGCCCGTCCGCCCGTGGCACGGCGGGATGTGATCCAGGTCTCCGCATCGCCGGGCTCGGGGATGTCACAGGGCCCGCCTCTGCCTCGTCTCGGGTGCGGAAAGCCTCGATCAGGGAGTTGACGATGAACGTCGCGCTGTGGATCATCGCCGGATTGCTGGCCGTCGTCTGCCTCATCGGCAGCGCCAAGATGTTCGTGCCGCGGGAGAGGATCGCCGCCGTGGGCGCCGCCGCCCAGTGGGCCGACGACTTCAGCCCGGCCGGGCTCAAGGCCATCGGCGCCGTCGAACTGCTGGCCGCCGCCGGCCTGATCCTGCCCGCGGTGCTCGATGTCGCGCCGGTCCTGGTGCCGTTGGCCGCGAGCGGACTCGTCCTGCTGTTCCTCGGCGCGATCACCGTCCGGCTGAGGCGGGGCGAGCGGGTGACGATCACCGGTGACGTGATCTACCTGTGTCTTGCGGCCTGCGTCGCCTGGGGCCGCTTCGGCCCCGAGTCGTTCACCAGCTGATCGTGAAGTGACCCGCATCACCGACCGTCATGGTCATCACCGGCCTGTGCCTTGGGGGCCGGACCTTCGAGACGACGAACCGCATTTCCGAGACGACGGAGGAGAACACGCCGTGACTGCACGGACGACCGCCACCGAGCGCGGCACCACGTTCCTCAAGGCCGCGATCGCGCTCCAGACCCTGAGCCTCTTCTTCCAGGCGGCCACCGCCGGCGCGCTGCTGACCTCGTCCCGCGGCTATCTGCTGCACGACGTCGGCTCGAAGGTGATGTACGCCGCCGCCATGCTGCACCTGCTCGCCGCGGTGCTGGCGTGGCGCCCGGGCGGCGGATCGCCCCGCCCCGTCCTGTACGCGACCGGGTTCCTTCTCCTCGCCTCGGCACAGGTCGCCCTGGGCGTCGCCCATGTGCCCTCGTTCCACGTCCCGCTGGGCGTGGTGATGTTCGCGCTCAGCACCCTCGCCCTGGCCCAGGCGCTGACCCCGCGCCTGCTGCCGCGCTCGGCTGCCGGGTAGCCGCCCGGCGCGCCGCTGATCCCCGCACGACCGGTACAGACCCACATCAGAAAGGCAGGCCACCCATGTCCGTTCGATCCGTGCTCGCCGTGTCCGCAGCCCTCCTCCTGGGCGGTTTCCTGTTCGCCGAACCGGCCGCCGCGGACCCCTCGGTCCAGCCGGTCGCCGCAAGCGTCTCCACCGTGAGCGCCGGCCGGGCCGGAGCCTCCCTGTCCGCACTCGTCGGCCTCCTCGGCGCGGTCAACGGAGCCCTGGCCCTGACCCGCCCCGCCGGCCGAGGACGCGTCCGCACCTGGGCCCGCCGCAACGGAGCCGTCACCGCTCTCACGGCGGGCATGGTCGCCGTGGTCGTCGGCGCCGTGGTCGCGGCCACCGCCGACGGCGGCCTCGGCACCGGCAACGGGCTCGGCGGCGCCTACGTCGCGATGGTCCTGGGCCTGCTCGCCCTCACCCTCGGCTCGCTGGCCCGCTCCCGTTCCCGCCGACCGCGCCACGCGTCCTCCGCGAGGCCCGGCCGTACCGGCGCCGTCGGCAAGGACCACTGCTGAAGAGACAGCGGCCGCCTCGCCCGGAGGATGTGGTCACGTCACCCGTGATCCAGGGAAACGGCCCCGTCAGCGTGGCCGGGCGGATCCGTCGGGGTCGCCGCGGTGCAGATCGGCCAGGGCGGTCATGCCCGCTGCCGCTGCGGCGGCGAGGTCGGTGACCATCGCGTCGTCGACGGGCAGGTCGAGGATGTACAGGGCGGACGCGAGGGAGCCCAGCAGCAGGAGGTGGGCCATCGCCGGGTCGACGGGCCCGGCCAGCTCGCCGCGGGCCACGGCCTGGTCGATGATGTCGGCGAAGGCGGCCTGTTCGGCGGCCAGGAAGGTGTCCCGGAACCGGGCGTTCAGTTCGGGATTGACGGCGAGTTCGCCGATCAGGGCCGGCGCCAGCCGGCGGGCCGCCGGAGCGGCCATGCGGGCGTGGAAGGCGCGGACCAGCGCCAGCAGATCCCCGTGCAAGGAGCCGGTGCCGGCCCACGGGGGCAACTGCTGCTCGTGCATGGTGGCGACGAAGACCATCTCGGCCTTGGAGCCGTGACGGCGGTAGATCGCCGCCTTGCCCACCCCGGCGCGCGCCGCGACCTGATCCACGGTCAGAGCCCGGTAGCCGACTTCGTCGAGCAGTTCCCGCGTGGCCTGGAGGATGCTGTGATCCACGCGACTGTCCCGTGGGCGACCACCCCGTTGCCTTCTCACTGTCATGCCCTCATGATACGGAACGAGAGTATCGGAACGGCGGTATCGGAACTCTGCCGGCATCGGAACCACACCGGCATCGGACCTCCGAGGCTTCGCGACAGGACGGAGAACTCAGGTGATCAAGTGGGCCGGCTGGATCATCACGCTGTGCGGAACCGCGCACACGCTCGGTGCCCTGACGGTGGAGAAAGCCGCGCACCACGCCGGGACTTGGTTCAGCGGCGGGCTGTGGCACGAGGACCTCGCCGACATGAGCGCGGCGGGCAGCGCGTACTGGCTGAGCCTGGACAGCTTCGGCATACCGCTCGTCCTGATCGGCCTGACGGTGCTGTGGCTGGACCGCCGCGGCATCACCCCGCCGGCGTTCATCGCCTGGACGCTGGGGGTCTGGACCGTCGTCGACGCCGTGATCCTCCCGTTCACGCCCTGGCCGCTCTTCGTGCTCGCGTGCGCCCTGCTGCTGACCGGAATCCGTCGTGCCCGCCGCGGCGACGCCACGCCCCGGGCCGGGCTTCCGCGAGCGTGACCCCAGGCCGCGCCGGGGACGCGCGGCCTGCCGGCGGAGGCGCCCCGGCAGAGGGCACACCGTGTGGCACGAGGCGGCTCACCACCGGGCGCGCACCACGCCGTCGCCGTCGGGCAGGACGGCGCGGAACAGCGGGTGGCTTTCGTCGGCGTACAGGGGCAGCGCACAGGCGGCCCGCGCGCCGGCCACCAGGGCGGCGAGCTCCTGGTACTCGGTGTCGTCGACGATCGCGTGGCGGATCGTGCCGTCCTGTGCCTCCCAGACGAACTCCACGGATCCGTCCTCGGGCAGCGCGGAGAGGACGGCCCCGACGTCGGGGGTCAGATCGGGCCAGACGGTCAGCAGGGCGCGCGGGGCGAGACCGGCGCGTACGGCGTCGAGGTTGTCCACGGTGAGGCGGTGCCAGCGCGCGGCATTGCGGACGTGGGTCTCCTCCAGCAGCACCGCCTGCCGTGAGGTCAGCACCGCGCGCAGGCGCACCCAGAAGTCCTCGTCGGCGGCCTCCGTCACCTCCCGTTCGTCCAGCTCCGCCGCGTAGGGCGAGACCGTCAGCGGTTCCGGGAAGAGGCCGAGTTCCCGGGTACGGGCCACGGCGTCCGCGCAGGGCCGGTCGCTGCCGACGTACACGTACTGGTCCCACCCGACATGCACGGTGAACACGTCCCCCGTCTCCAGGCGGCACCAGGCGCCTCGGTCGCGGAGCATGACCCGAACCAGTTCCAGGGCGACCGGGAGGGAGACCTCGGCCCCGTCGTGGTAGCCGGTGAGGTCGCGCGGGAAGAGCCCGTCGAGGCCGTGTCCCTCGACCGCCGGCTCCCCACCGAAGTGCACGAAGCCGGTGACCTCGGGGTCGCGGATCTCCAGCCGGTCGACGCCCGAGGCCTCCGCGAAGGCGGCGATCGCCTCCAGGTACGCCGCTTCGACCGGCCCGTGGTCGCTGACCGTGTCCTCGCCGCCGGTGTAGATGCCCCGCTCGTCGCGGTCAGCGGGGTCGTACTTGGTGATCCGGTGGACGAACGACGGCGGCACGCTGCTCCCTGGAGGGTCGGAAAGGGTGCCAGCGTAGTTCCCCGCCCCGTCCAGGGGAGAGGCGGCCGGGACTTCGCGGGCCCGTGGCCGGGCGGCCCGGCCACGGGCTGCTCACGCCGTGGGAACCGCGACCCGTTCGCCCGACGTCAGCAGGCCGGCCAGGCGGGCCTCGGTCGGCGTCCCCTCCGCCGGGGTGTACAGCAGCAGCCGCGCGCCCGGCAGATCGGAGACGGGCAGCACCGTGTACGCGAACGCCAGCTCCCCCACGGAAGGGCGTCTCAGCGACTTGATGCCCTCCGTCCCCGCGCCCACGGGATGTTCCGCCCAGACCGCGGCGAAGGCGGGACTGGCGGCGCACATGTCCTCGGCGATCCGGCCGAACTCCGGATCGTCCGGGTAGCGCGCGGCGTCCGCCCGGAACTGGCCGACGATCTGCCGCGCCGCGTCCTCCCAGCCGCACACCGCGCTGCGAAAGTGCGCGCTGGTGAAGAAGCTCACCAGGCAGCTGTGGGCCAGTTCCCCGTACCCGAACACCAGCCGGGCCGCCTCGTTCACGGCGACCAGCTTCCAGTGCCGGTCGATGACGTACGCGGGCCGCGGCAGCCAGCCGTCGATGACCCGGCGGATCCCGGCCGGAACCGCGACCGCGTCGTCCGCGGGCTGCGCCTGCGGCGGGTTCAGCCCGGCCAGCAGGTACAGGTGCTCACGCTCGGCGGCGTCCAGTCGCAGCACGCGGCCGATGGCGTCCAGCACCTCGGCCGACACGTTGATCTCACGCCCCTGTTCCAGCCACGTGTACCAGGAGACCCCGACCCCGGCGAGCACCGCGACCTCCTCCCGCCGCAGCCCCGGCGTACGGCGCCCGCCCCCGGCCACCAGCCCCACGTCCGCAGGCGTCAGACGCGCCCGCCGCGAGCGCAGAAACGCCCGTATCTCCGCGCTACGCCGCTCACGAGCCTCGGGGGACAGCTTGGAAACCTCCATGCCGCCCATGCTAGAACGCACATCGAGAGGGCTTCGCGGGCGCTCGGGGAGGGCGAGGCCGCCCGCACGTCCTCGGAACAGTTCGACCAGGGGGTCGGGTTCGGGAGCTGCTATGACTGCTGATGAGCGGGTCAGGCGGCAATCAGCGAGGTGTGGATCCGACTGACAGCGCGCAGGATCTTTCTCGGTTCTTCGCCCGCTTGATCCATACCGGAAGGCAGGCGACCAACGTCATCTTCTGTCCGGTGTCGTACCAGTGTGCTCGTTCCCGCAGCGTTGCCTGGACGAAACGGCGGATCACGTCGAGGTGTTCGAGGTTGTAGGCCCACAACCACCCGTGCCGGGTCTCGATCTGGAGCCACAACGGCATGCCGAAGTACGGATCCGTCGCAGGTCGGGCAGTGCCGGGGGAGAGCGCGAGGAGACGACCGCTCCAGGCCCGTGACAGGCCGCAGCCACGACAGACCAGGCGTCGCGGCCTGTACGGCATCAGGCCCCCGGGGCCGGAGCCTTCGGGCGCTGGAGCGACACGTGCAGCCTTCTCGCAGCCGGGGCACCGCACGATGACCAAGCTGATGAAGTCATAGGCGGTGCTGCGCGGATCCCGGAACCGACCGGAGAACGAGGCCATGCGGTGAGTATGCGACCACCCCGCAGAACACCGCATCCCGGTTCGGCCGCTCATCGAGGAAGCAGCGGAAGCAGGGGGCTGACGGCGTTCACCGGCAGCGGCAGTGCCGGCGTCAGCGCGCTGTTCCGTCCCGAGAGCGTCTGCACCCGTTCCGGCCCGCGGCTGATCGAGAACTTCGTCAGGCACGCGGCCGGCTGGACCGAGCGCCGGGCCGGGCACGGCTGACGGACGTCACCACCCACGAGACGTCACCACCCACGAGACGTCACCGACCACGAACGGGGACGGCCGTTCATTACTCTCCGGGCGTCGGCTGCGCTGCGGGACCGGCGGGCCCGCCCGCCGCCTACGGTCGCTCTCATGGAGATCGACTGGAACGAGCAGCTGGTGGCGCAGCTCGACCGGCACTGGCGTCATCAACTGCGCCCGCGTCTGGACGGTCTGAGTGACGACGAGTACGTCTGGGAGCCGGTGGCCGGCGCCTGGAACGTCCGCCCCAGGGACGACGACCGGACGGGGTCGGCGGCGGGGTCGGGCAGCCACGTCATCGACTGGGCGACGCCCGAGCCCGACCCGGCTCCGGTCACCACCATTGCCTGGCGGCTCGGTCACGTCATCGTCGGGGTCCTGGGCATGCGGGTGGCGCACTGCTTCGGCGGCCCGAAGACGGACTACGCGACCTTCGCGTACGCGCCGACGGCCACCGAGGCGCTGCGTCAGCTCGACGCGGTGTACGAGGGATGGCTCGCCGGAGTGCGCGCACTGGACGCCGACGCGCTGAGCGCCCCGAGCGACGATGTGTGGGACACCTACCGCCACTGGCCGCTGGCGGCGGTCGTCCTCCACGTCAACCGTGAGGTCATCCACCACGGAGCGGAGACGGCACTGCTCCGCGACCTGTACGCGGCGTCCTTCGCCGATCAGTCACGGCGGGGCAGCAACGGCCGCATGAAGGTGCGCTCGTAGCGCAGGACGCAGCCGCTGTCGTCCCGGATGCGATCGGCCGCGACGAAGTCCGGATGCCGGCCGAACAGCTCCCGGTACCGCTCGTAGGCGGCCAGGCTCGGAAAGCTGAACAGCGCCAGCGCCTTGTCGCTGGCGCCCTCGGCCGGCAGGAAGTAGCCGTGATGGGTGCCGCCGTGCTCCTCCACGAGCGTCATCCACCGCTCGGCGAACCGCTCGAAGGCGTCGGTCTTCGCCGCGTCGATCGTGTACTCGACAACACAGGTGATCACAACAGCATCGTACGGCGACTCCCGCCGGCGGCCGGCGGGAGTCGAAACCCCTACCGGGAAACCCTCAGATCGGACCGGGAAGCCCCTACCGGGAAACCCCCGTACCGCTTTCCGTGTCCGGGTGGCCCGGTCCGGCCGCGTATGCCAGCGGCGGTGCGATCGCCTGCGCGTCCGCTCCCTCGCCGACCCACAGGGCGATGAACAGCGCGGCGGTCGCCTCCAGGAGTCCGGCCCGTTCGAGACCGCCGCGCTGTTCATCG
>NZ_MUMF01000397.1 GCF_002155905.1 Streptomyces tricolor
GGAGTGCGCCCGCGCGGGCGTCACCACCGGCGAGTGGGCGGGCGCCCTGCGCGAGGTGTTCGGCGAGTACCGGGCGCCCACCGGGGTCTCCTCCGCGCCGGTGGCCGTCGCCGCCGAGGCCGGCTCGGCGCTCGCCGAGGTCCGCGCCAAGGTGGACGCCACCGCCCGCGAGCTGGGCGTCGCGCGCCTGCGCTTCCTGGTCGGCAAGCCGGGCCTGGACGGGCACTCCAACGGCGCCGAGCAGATCGCCGTGCGGGCCCGGGACGCCGGGTTCGAGGTGGTCTACCAGGGCATCCGGCTCACCCCGGAGCAGATCGTGGACGCGTCCCTCGCCGAGGACGTCCACGCCGTGGGCCTGTCGATCCTGTCCGGGTCGCACGCCCAGCTGGTCCCGGACGTCCTCCAGCGGCTGCGTGTGGCCGGTGCCACAGATATACCCGTGATCGCGGGTGGCATCATCCCGAACGGGGACGCCGAACAGCTCCGGGCCGCCGGGGTGGCCGCGGTGTTCACCCCGAAGGACTTCGACATCACCGGGATCATCGGCCGCATCGTCGACGAGATCCGGAAAGCGAACAAGCTCGACCCCCTGGAGGTCCCCGCATGACAACGGTCAACCGCCTTCGCCCGCGGCGCTCCTGCCTGGCCGTGCCCGGCAGCAACCCGCGCTTCCTGGAGAAGGCGCAGGGCCTCCCGGCGGACCAGGTCTTCCTGGACCTGGAGGACGCGTGCGCGCCGCTCGCCAAGCCCGAGGCGCGGCACACCATCGTCAAGTTCCTCAACGAGGGCGACTGGACCGGCAAGACCCGGGTGGTGCGCGTCAACGACTGGACGACCGAGTGGACGTACCGGGACGTCGTGACGGTGGTCGAGGGCGCCGGCCAGAACCTCGACTGCATCATGCTGCCGAAGGTGCAGAACGCCGAGCAGATCGTCGCCCTGGACCTGCTGCTGACGCAGATCGAGAAGACCATGGGCTTCGAGGTCGGCAGGATCGGCATCGAGGCGCAGATCGAGAACGCGCAGGGCCTGAACAACGTCAACGCGATCGCCCAGGCCTCCCCGCGCCTGGAGACGATCATCTTCGGCCCGGCCGACTTCATGGCCTCCATCAACATGAAGTCCCTCGTCGTGGGCGAGCAGCCGCCCGGCTACCCGGCGGACGCCTACCACTACATCCTGATGAAGATCCTGATGGCCGCCCGCGCCAACGACCTCCAGGCGATCGACGGCCCCTACCTCCAGATCCGCAACGTCGAGGGCTACCGCGAGGTCGCCCGGCGCGCCGCCGCGCTCGGCTTCGACGGCAAGTGGGTGCTGCACCCGGGCCAGGTCGAGGCGTCCAACGAGATCTTCTCGCCCTCCCAGGAGGACTACGACCACGCCGAGCTGATCCTGGACGCGTACGAGTACTACACGTCCGAGGCGGGCGGCAAGAAGGGCTCCGCGATGCTCGGCGACGAGATGATCGACGAGGCCAGCCGCAAGATGGCCCTGGTCATCGCGGGCAAGGGGCGCGCCGCCGGCATGCGGCGCACCAGCACCTTCGAGATCCCGGAGGCCTGAGCGCGATGCAGTTCGGACGCACCTACGAGGAGTTCGAGGTCGGGGCGACGTACAAGCACTGGCCGGGCAAGACGGTCACGGAGTACGACGACCACCTGTTCTGTCTGCTCACCATGAACCACCACCCGCTCCACATGGACACCAACTATGCGGAGAAGACGACGGACTTCGGCAAGAACGTCGTCGTGGGCAACTACATCTACTCCCTCCTGCTCGGCATGTCCGTCCCGGACATCTCCGGCAAGGCCATCGCCAACCTGGAGATCGAGTCGCTCAAGCACGTCGCGCCGACCTTCCACGGCGACACGGTCTACGGCGAGACGACGGTGCTGGACAAGTGGCCGTCGAAGTCGAAGAACGACCGCGGGATCGTCTACGTCGAGACCAAGGGCTACAAGCAGGACGGCACCCTGGTGTGCGTCTTCCGCCGCAAGGTGATGGTGCCCACCGAGACGTACATCAAGGAGCGCGGCGGCGAGCAGCCGGGCCGCCCGGAGCTGAAGCAGCAGGAGAAGTGACGATGGCCCGTCTCGCCCAGACCGCCGGTCTGACCGACGTCCAGCAGGAGATCCTCTCCACCGTCCGGGACTTCGTCGACAAGGAGATCATCCCGGTCGCGACCGAGCTGGAGCACCGCGACGAGTACCCGCAAGCGATCGTGGACGGGCTCAAGGAGCTGGGTCTGTTCGGTCTGATGATCCCCGAGGAGTACGGGGGCCTGGGCGAGTCGCTGCTCACCTACGCGCTGTGCGTGGAGGAGATCGCCCGCGGCTGGATGTCGGTGTCCGGCATCATCAACACCCACTTCATCGTCGCGTACATGCTCAAGCAGCACGGCACGCAGGAGCAGAAGGACCACTTCCTGCCGAGGATGGCGGCCGGCGACATCCGGGGCGCCTTCTCGATGTCGGAGCCGGGCCTGGGCTCCGATGTGTCGGCCATCACGTCCAAGGCGGTCAAGGACGGCGACGAGTACGTCCTGAACGGCCAGAAGATGTGGCTGACGAACGGCGGCACGTCCTCGCTCGTGGCCGTGCTGGTCCGGAGTGACGAAGGACACCCCGAGGGCACCGCGCCGCACAAGTCGATGACGACCTTCCTGATCGAGAAGGAGCCGGGCTTCGGCGAGGTCCGCCCGGGCCTCACCATCCCCGGCAAGATCGAGAAGATGGGCTACAAGGGCGTCGACACCACCGAGCTGATCATGGACGGCCTGCGCGTTCCGGCCGACCGGGTGCTCGGCGGGGTCACCGGCCGAGGTTTTTACCAAATGATGGACGGCGTGGAGGTCGGCCGGGTCAATGTGGCGGCCCGCGGCTGCGGTGTCGCCCAGCGCGCCTTCGAGCTGGGCGTCCAGTACGCCCAGCAGCGGCACACCTTCGGCAAGCCGATCGCCCAGCACCAGGCCATCCAGTTCAAGCTGGCGGAGATGGCGACCAAGGTCGAGGCCGCGCATGCGATGATGGTGAACGCCGCACGCAAAAAGGACTCCGGGGAGCGTAACGACCTGGAGGCCGGCATGGCGAAGTACCTCGCCTCCGAGTACTGCAAGGAGGTCGTGGAGGACGCCTTCCGGATCCACGGCGGCTACGGCTTCTCCAAGGAGTACGAGATCGAGCGACTCTACCGCGAGGCTCCGATGCTGCTCATCGGTGAAGGTACCGCCGAGATCCAGAAAATGATCATCGGCCGCAGGCTGCTCGAAGAGTATCGATTCCAGGGCTGATTGTCCGGATACGGGGTGTTTTCTTCGAGAAGAAGATCACACCCCGTAGACACTCTTCGGCCGCCGACTCGGCTTCCTGGCTTGCCGAGTTGTGGCCCGCGCCCGGTACGATCCCGGGAAAGCCGCCGTCCCCCGATCAGAGCGCGGCATCATCCGCTACGAAGGTCATCCATGCCCCACAGCCAAACCTCTGCACACCGCGACAGCCTGGTAGGCGCACGCCTCGCGCGCGGAGCATCGCCGTGGCTTCTCCCGACCGTCGCCACCGCAGCCCTCAGCCTGGCCCGCGCTCGCCGTTCGGGCGTCGCCAAGGCCGTCGCCGTGCCCGCCACCGCGCTCGCGGCGGGCATGCTGTGGTTCTTCCGCGACCCCGAGCGCGAGATCACCCAGGGCCGGGTCATCTCGCCCGCCGACGGTGTGGTGCAGAGCATCATGCCGTGGAAGGACGGGCGAACCCGCGTCGCGATCTTCATGAGCCCGCTCAACGTGCACGTGAACCGCGCGCCCCTCGCGGGCACGGTCACGTCGGTCGAGCACATCCCCGGCGGCTTTGTTCCGGCTTTCAACAAGGAGAGCGAGAACAACGAGCGCGTAGTCTGGCATTTCGACACCGAACTCGGCGACATCGAGATGATCCAGATCGCCGGCGCGGTGGCCCGCCGCATCGTGCCCTACCTCCCGGAGGGCACGAAGGTCGAGCAGGGCGACCGAATCGGTCTGATCCGCTTCGGCTCGCGTGTCGATCTCTACCTGCCCGAAGGCGTGGAGGTCGCGGTCGAGGTCGGACAGAAGACCGTGGCTGGGGTGACTCGCATTGACCGTGATTGATCCGGAGACCCAGGCGGGCTGGGTGCCCGAGGCCGACGAGGTGGACGAAGAGGAGGAGATGCCCCTCTCGCTCCGCCTCTCAATAGCGGACACGCTCACCCTGGGCAACGCCACGTGCGGCTTCATGGCGGTGTACTTCACCACCACCGGCATCCTGATCCCGCACCTCACCGGCAGCCAGGAGTCCGGCATGGCCCGCCACAGCGCGGCCACGGCGGTCATCCTGATGCTCTGCGCGGCGGTCTTCGACCTGTTCGACGGCCTGGTG
This sequence comes from Streptomyces tricolor, assembly GCF_002155905.1. Lineage (GTDB taxonomy): Bacteria > Actinomycetota > Actinomycetes > Streptomycetales > Streptomycetaceae > Streptomyces > Streptomyces tricolor. The sequence continues at coordinate 4,389 of NZ_MUMF01000397.1, forward strand.
GCGCGCAAGCTGCGCTCCTCCCCCATGGGCGCCGAGCTGGACAACCTGTCGGACCTGATCAGCTTCGGGCTCGCCCCCGCGTACTTCGTGCTCGTCTACGGCATGGTCGCCGACGACGCGCACCAGCGGGTGGCGGCGGTGGGCGCGATCGTGGTGCTGCTGGCGGTGGTGCTGAGACTGGCCCGCTTCTCGTGCGTGACGATGAAGGACGGCATGTTCCAGGGCATGCCCTCGCCGTTCGGCGCGCTGACGGTCGTCTCGATCGTGCTGCTGGAGCTGCCCTTCGTGGCCACCCTGCTGGCGATCCTGGGGACGGCGTGGCTGATGGTGAGCCGGGTGGAGTACCCGAAGCCGCGGGGACGGCTGGCCGGGGCCATGCTCTCCTGGATCGTGCTGTCCATGGGCCTGCTGGCCGCCTGGGCCTTCGACGCGCCCAGCGGGCAGCTGCTGCTCCAGACGGGCTGCGCGCTGCAGCTGGTCATGGGCGCGGTGATTCCGCTGTTCGCCACGGCTCGGCGGGTGAACAACTTCCGCGACAACCGCCGCGAGGCGCGGGCGGCGCAGCTGCCGTAGCCCGGCGGGCAGACGTACGACGAGGGGCCCCCTACCCGGTTCTGGGTAGGGGGCCCCTCGCTCG